>JAJTDZ010000010.1 GCA_021298245.1 Algoriphagus sp.
GTTCTGGATTTAGAAGTTGAATAAGCATGGAAATTCCTCTTCCTAGATCTATGCCTACCTCAGATAAAATAGTTATAGCTCGCTGATCACCCGCCAAAGCGGCTTCTACTACGAGCTCAGGTTCCAGGTCCCCTTTTCGCTCCAAGATCATCCTAGCCAAGATACTTTCTTTGTCAGTTTGAATTTGCTCTTTTGCCATTCTAACTAGCGAAGTACCAGATGCCACGGCTTCTAGGCATCCTTTTTTACCACAGGTGCAACTCACCTCACTAGACTCTACCAAAGGGGAATGAGCAAACTCTCCAGCAAAACCAGATGATCCTTGGTAAATTTTACCCTGAATAACAATTCCCAGTCCAATTCCCCAGCCAACAAAAATCCCCAATACATTTTTAGCTTCTTTGCCCGCCCCAAATTTACATTCTGCAAGGGTCATGGCACGGGCATCGTTCTCTATGAAAACTTTTTTCTTCAACTTCTTTTCGAATTGCTCTACAAGGCTTTGCTCCCCGAAGCGCAAATAGGTATAGTTTATGCCTGTGTAAGCGTCCAATAAGCCAGGCATAGAAAACCCAACTGCTATGATTTTTTCTGGGCTGAATGGGGAAGACCTGAGGTACTCCTCTACGGCATTGCAGATGGTATCGAAGGTTTTCTTTTCGTTATTCAGCGTAATCTTTTGAATTTTCTTCTCTTGGACTTGATTGTGCTGGCAATTGTAAAGGGCCATGGACATGGAATATTTTGAAATATCCACGGACAACACGTAAAAGGCATGAGAGGCTAAGGCATACAAATCTGGTTTTCTTCCTCCCTGAGATGCAGCTCTACCTTGTTTGCTGACCTCTCCAGACTGGATCAAATCCGTAAGAAGACTTTGTACCGTTGGTAAGGAAATCCCTATATCGCTACAAATCCCATTGGCTGTGGAAGCCCCCTTTTGGTAAAGGTGCCTGATAAGTTTGATTTTTTGGATATAGTTCTTTGCTTCAACTACTCCATCTATTTTTGAAAGAACCTCTTGAGGATTGATCAGGTGCATGCTGGGAATCTTGGTAGTAAAGGGTACAAAAGTCAGGAAAGTAGGCTATACTTTCATAAAAAATTTAAGGAATTAAGCTGAATTTCAGTAAATAAATTAAAAAAAATCACTCAGAAGTCAACCTTAAGAATTTTTTAGCTCACTAGGTCCAGTAACCTGTAGGGATTGCAATTCTATTTAGCCCTCAAACAAATAAATCAAAAATGCTACTTTTGAAAAAAATATATAGAATGAATCATGTTTTTGAACTTCATCCCCGCCTGAGCAAAACGGAGGTGGGGGAGTTAGTAGAAAAATTTTTAATTGACTCTGGATTCAACATTACCAAAATTGATTTTGATCGTCCTTGGGGAGGTTTTTTTGTTTTGGACGAGCAGCAACTCAAAAAATTTAAACATGCTTTTTTTGAGGAGGTGGTATTTTCTGAGCAGCAGCTTGAACAGAAGTTAAGCCCCAAATTTCTGGTTGTTGCTCCAGGAGCTAGGCTATCGTGGCAATACCATTTTAGAAGAGCTGAATTGTGGACCTTGGTGGCTGGAGAGGCTGCCTTATGCAGGAGCATGGACGATAGTCAGGGACCCCTTGTACCCATGGAAACAGGAAAAATTATTTCTTTGGAGAAGGGGGAGCGTCACCGCCTGATAGGAACCTCCACCTGGGGAGTAGTAGCAGAGATATGGATGCACTCTGATGCCTCATTTCCATCGGATGAAACGGATATAGTCCGATTGGAAGACGATTATTCAAGAAAGTAAAAAACCAATAATTGCTCCTTAAATTCTTTTTAAGCAGGTAACCTTAAAAAGATAGTTCAGTTTTGCCTTGGTGAAAGTAGGTCCTAATTATTCTTTCAGGGCATCTATTTTTTTTGCCAGCTCTTCCGCTTCTGCCATAAGCTTGTCCGCTGCAGTTCTATTGGAATGAGAAAGCTTGTAGGCTTCAGCCATCATTTTGGCATAGCTTTCTTGTAGTTTTTCCTTTTCTGTTTTCTTTTTAAATAATCCAAACATGAGTTGAGTTTATTGGATAACAGCCAAGGAACTGGATTGTTTACCTCAAAAGAGGGCTTGAGTTTTCCTTAGGATTTACAATTTCGTCTGCTTTAAATTGGATAAGATCTTCTAACCTTCCAGCAGAATTATAAAATTTCCAGGAGCCTTCTCTTTTCCCTTCTTTCATCAACCCTTCCGAGGCCTTTTTTCCAGATTCGTGGTAAAAAATCCAAATTCCCTCAGCTTTTCCAGAGACATAGGTACCTTCTGATTCTTTGGCTCCAGTCAGGTAGTAGGTGATCCGAGTCCCATTACCATTTTTCAAAGTCCCTTTGTCTAAGGTAGATTTTCCGTCTTCTGTACTCAACTCACTGACATTCATTAGCCTGCCATTGTCCCAAAATTCTTCCTGCATCAATTGCTTGTTGTCATAAAAAAGTCCCCATATCCCATTTTCAAACCCCACATTGTATGCCCCAACAGATTTTAATTGCCCACCATCGTAATAATATACCCATTGTCCGTTTTCCATGCCTAAGGTATACTCACCTTCCGCAACTAGAATTCCAATTTTATTGAAGTATTTCCATAGGCCAGTCTTCAGGTCATTTCTGTACTCTCCTATGGCATAGAGCTGCCCATCGGGGTAGAAATTTTTCCAAAGGCCAGTTTTGGCTCCTCCATCGTAAGCTCCTTGCACAGACAACTTGCCGGTACTGTGGTATTCCACATAGGGTCCAGAAGGCACTCCCAAGACATAGGTTTTGCGCTTGGATAGCGATTTATTGGGAAAATATTCTTCCCAATCTCCTACCGCGATGTTATGTTTGTAACGCTCCACCCTCGCCAATCTTCCCGTTTCGTAATAGTATTTCCACTCTCCTTCACGATTTCCGGTGCTGTCGTAGTATTCTTCCGAGGCTAACATCTTAGTACCAGGAAAATAACTCTTCCATTCGCCTACTTTTTCACCTTGCTGGTAAGTACCTGAGGTAAGGAGATAATTTGGATAGGAATAGGTTTTAAATGCTCCATCAAATTGGCCCTTGATGGTATGGGCTTCGGTCACCACATTGCCTTCTCGATCGTATTCTAAATAAGAGCCCTCACGAAGCCCATCCACATAAAATTCTCGAATGGCAAGCTGCCCTTCTTCAAAATAAGTAGCCCATTGGCCTTGTTTTTTACCTTTTCCGTACTGCCCTTCTAGTTTAACTTGTTCTGGATCAATGTAGGGCGCATTGGGGTCAGTCCCGTAATATTCCAGGTATTTTCCTACCAAGATGCTGTCTTGAAAAATCATCTCTTTGACAAGCGATCCATAGGAATCGTAAAAAGTCGCCGGACCAAAAAGTTTACCCCTGCGGTAATCGGCCCTTTCTTTAGGCCTACCATTGCTGTGAAAACTGGTCCATTGTCCATCTCTAAACCCTTGGCTGAAAGTGCCTTCTGTAAGCAAGGTGTTGGTTTTTACATCGTAGTATTTCCATAGTCCTGTTTGAAGAGAGTTGTCTAAAACCCCGCTGCCTACTATGGTAGAATCTGCATTATAGACCACCACGAGTTTAGGGGTTTGAGAAAAAATTGAAAAATGAAAGAGAGAAAATACTGCAATAAGCAAATGCTTCATGATTGAGCGAGTTCTTGTCGGTTTGGCGGGTAGAAAACTAACGTGGAAAATAGCTGCTTTATTCTTCCTACGTAGGAAATGCTTTCTTGTTTAAAAATAATCGAAATACTTAACTTTTATCCTGAGGAGTGGACTTTAGCGCCAGGATTTTTTTGATTTCCTGATTTATACAGGAAAAGATCACTTTTTTACTTCCTTCCAACTCCAATTTTTTTATCCAGAGTTGATACTTTGCCTTGCTTAAAAGAAGTTCAGTCACTTCTCGCGTAGTTTTATGTTGAAGCACCTGTTCGGGCAACTCCCATGGTTGTTCGGTAAGGCCAAAAGCAAATCCATCGTGTAAAAAATGAGCTGCAGGTAGTCGGATGTTTTTACCAAAAAATGCGCAGATAAACATGCCTTGTCCAAACCAATTGATCACTCGGATGTTGGCTCCTGAGTCCAAATCAAAATTTCTGATCAAGTCTAATACCAAGTAAGGGGCTCCCAAAAGGTTACTTCCTTTAGAAATCTTTTTACCCCTGGAATCTGGGAAAAATTCCCTCAGCAATTCATTTGGAAAGCTATTTCCTAAATCTTCAAAAAGTTCGAGAAAACTGGCCTTAAGGAGGTTTTGCTTTTGCAAAAGCTCACTATCCAACCACAATTTCAGGTCAATTTGATCAAATTCATCACCCATCTTACCACCTCAATAAGGCTGAGGCCCACGCGAATCCTGATCCAAAAGCTGCCAAACATACCAAATCTCCCTCCTTTAATTTTCCTTGTTCCCAAGCCTGAGATAAGGCTATAGGAATGGTGGCAGCCGTGGTATTTCCTAAATGCATGATGTTATTGAATACTTTGTGGTCTGGCAATTCTAGCTTCTGCTGTACGTATTGGCTAATCCGTAAATTGGCTTGATGTGGAACCAACAAATCAATTTCCTCTTTTTGAATCCCGTTGAAAGCCAATGCTTCTTGAATGACTTCCATAAATCGAACTACGGCATGCTTAAACACCGCATTTCCATTCATTTTTAAGAAGAAATCCCCTCGATCAATCAATTCTTTGGAAATTCTTACTTTACCGCTTGAGCTTGGAGCTATGCAATACAATTCTTCTGCATGAGCTCCTTCGGCATGCAAGTGGGTACTCAAAATTCCAAGCGCTGCATCTTCAGATCTTCCTAGCACCACAGCCCCAGCACCATCTGCAAAAATGACCGCGCTAGACCTGCCCTCATCGCTTTTATCTAAAGCGGAGGATTGGATTTCAGCACCGACCACTAGAATTTTTGAATACATGCCTGTTTTGATAAATTGATCGGCAATGGAAAGGGAATAAATAAACCCTGAGCAGGCATTTCTTACGTCCAATGCCCCTACGGTACCCATGCCGAGTTCCCGCTGCAGCAAAACCCCATTTCCGGGTAAAAAATAATCGGGAGTGATGGTTGCAAAAATTATAAACTCTATTTCCTCTAGCCCCACCCCAGCCCTACTCATGGCGAGTTTACTTGCTTTGGCAGCCATATTGGTTACCGTATCCACTCCAGGAGTGTACCACCTGCGTTCCTGTATGCCTGTTCGCTCTACAATCCATTCATTGGAAGTGTTCATGAGCTGAGAAAGCTCTTCGTTGGTCACGATACGCTCCGGCACGTAATGGCCAGCACCAAGAATTCTTGATTTAAACATGGAATTTAGCTTATAGATGAAAGAGGGTGTGGGTAAAACCTCGACAATATCGGAACTTGGTGGCAATCCAACAACTCTTACTTAAAGCCTCTGGGTCTCAACCAAAGAGCGTGTAGTTGCCAAATTGGTCCATAGGAGAGGTTCGCCTAAGAATACTTTGGGTATCGTTTTGGACTGAATTGACAAGGGGAGATACGGTATAGCTCTGCATTAAGTCAGAAGGGTAGGGTTGGAGCATGGCCAAGAGTTCTTCCTCTGAGCTGTAGGTATCCAGCCATTTTTTTTCTTGGTTTCTAGGTAAAATAACGGGCATTCGGTCATGGACTTCGTTCACCTGTTCGTTGGGACTGGTAGTTAGGATTAAAAAAGTATGTTGTGATTCACCTGAAACCGTTTCATACTCCTCCCAGATCCCAGCAAAAGCAAAGCATTCTTCATCCCTAAGGGTAAAGCGATAGGGTATTTTGGTTTTTTTTCCCAATTTTTTCCACTCAAAAAAGCCATCTGCGGGAATCAAACATCTCCTTTTTTGAAAAGAGGATTTAAAAGTCACTTTCTCGTGCACAGATTCAGCTCTGGCGTTGATTAATTTGGGAGAAACGGGTTTGTTTTGACCAAAATCAGGAGTAATTCCCCAATAAAAAAAGGAAAATCCTTTGGGACTGTCCGAGGTAATGACCGGTACCAGTTGGGTGGGCGCAATGTTGTACCTGGGATGAAAATCTACCAGCATTTCTGCTTGAAAACGCTCTTCAAGTTCTATTTTCGTTTTATTGAGGGAATACCTTCCGCACATGATCTAGGAGTTCAAGATTTTGTTGGGAAGTTAGCGATCCTGAAGTATAAATTCAATTGCGGCAGCTTCTGAATAGTAGCAAGTCCCATTTTTTGAGGAAGCAAATCCCACGTGTCCGCCTTGGTCTGGAAATTCAAAATGTACCACATCCAATTCCTTAGCCAATCGGTAGGGGTAGCAGGACTCACTCAGGAAGGGATCGTTTTTTGCATTTAAAATCAGAACTGGAATTTCAATTTGGGGCAAGAATTGTAGGGAAGAGTTAGTTTGGTAGTATTCTTCTGCATCGCGATACCCGTGCATGGGACCTGTAAATTCATTGTCAAAATCCCGAAGCTTTCGGATCCGATTAAATTTTCCCAAGTCCAATTCATTGGGAAAAAGCTGAGCTTTTCTTTCTATTTTTTCTCTCAGGGTTTTAAGAAATAATTTAGCATACACTTCATTGATTCCCGTAGAGATTTTATCGCAAGAGCTTCCCAAATCAAGGGGTACGGACACGGCTACTCCTTTTTTAAGCTTGGTCAAGGTATTTTTTTTCTCACCCAAGTATTTTAAGGTAAGGTTTCCTCCTAGGCTGAAGCCAATCAAATAGATTTCATCGTAATTTTTGGAGGCATGTGCCACGACCGCATCTAGATCGTACGTAGCACCACTGTGGTAAAAAATTACTTTGCGATTTAACGCTTTTCCACATCCTCGGTAGTTCCAGGCAAGCACATCAAATCCATGACCTAACATTTCCTTGCACATGCCTAAGATGTAGGACCTTCTGCTGTTGCCCTCCAAGCCGTGGCTAATGATGACTAATTTTTTACTGTCTTGACGGTACCAATCCAGTTCTAAAAAATCCCCATCGCTTGTTTCTAATTGCTCTTCTATGGGGTGATTTAAGCTTACCTGACGGAATAGAGGAGGGTAAATTGTTTCTAGGTGTCTGTTAAAGAGCCATTTAGGTCTTTTGTAGGCGGATCTTTCGCGTAGGGGCATGGGAAGTATTGGCCAAAAACCGAGTGGAAAATACAGGATATAAATTTGAATAAAGCGTTTTTAAAAACTATTTTTGAGCACTTTTATAAAAAACTACAAGCGCTAATTAGAAAATGGCCGAAATCATAAGAATGCCAAAAATGAGTGACACCATGGAAGAGGGTGTGATTGCATCTTGGTTGAAAAAAGTAGGGGACTCGGTGAAGCCAGGAGATATTCTTGCTGAAGTGGAAACAGACAAAGCCACTATGGAACTCGAAGCTTACGAAGAAGGGACTCTCTTGTATGTAGGGGTGAAAGAGAAAGATGCTGTTCCAGTAAATGGAATCATTGCCATTATTGGTGCGAAAGGAGAGGATTACCAGCACCTCCTTCAAGGATCTCCTGCAGCCCAAACCAAAGTAGAGGAGGCAGTCCAGTCCAACCCGGCTGCGGTAACTCCCCCGGTACCATCTCCAAAGGTGGATACTTCTTCCATTCACGCGCGAGTAGTGACCATGCCAAAAATGAGTGATACCATGCAAGAAGGAACCATTGCGGCTTGGTTGAAAAAAGTTGGAGATCCTGTAAAATCAGGTGAAATTATTGCCGAGGTGGAAACCGATAAGGCAACCATGGAATTGGAGTCTTATGAGGATGGAGTCCTCTTGTATATTGGTGTGGAGGCAGGAGGAAGTGTTCCCGTAGATGGAGTGATTGCCGTCATTGGAGAGCGTGGTGCCGATTACCAAAGCCTATTAAAAGCACAGCAAGGTGGCGCACCTGCACCAAGTGCGGCAGAAGCAGCACTTGTATCAACTTCTGTAGCATCAGTCCCTGCTTCGCCTGTAGCTGCGCCAGTGGTCTCTGCGCCAGTACCATCCCCTGCTGCTTCAGGAGATCGAGTAAAAGCATCTCCTTTGGCAAAAAAAATCGCCAGTGAAAAGGGAGTAGATATTCGTCAAGTAGCCGGCTCGGGAGAAGGAGGGAGAATTGTAAAAAAAGATATCGAATCTTTCCAACCAGTCGCTGCTTCTAGTGCATCGGCTACACCTGTGTCTGCTCCTGCACCTACCTTGGGACAAGAAAGCTTCAGAGAGGAGAAGGTATCTCAGATGAGAAAAACCATTGCCAAGCGTTTGGCTGAAAGCAAATTTACCGCCCCTCATTTCTACTTGACCATGGAAATCGCCATGGACAAGGCCATTGAGGCTAGAAAAAGCATCAATGAGTTTGCTGCTGCTAAAATCTCTTTCAACGACATGGTGATCAAAGCCGTAGCTTCGGCCTTGCGTCAACATCCCAAAGTAAATTCAAGTTGGCTGGGAGATACCATTCGTTACAACGACCATATTCATATCGGAATGGCTGTTGCCGTAGAGGAAGGACTTTTGGTGCCTGTGATTCGATTTGCAGACCAATTGTCTTTGTCTCAAATTTCAAACTTAGCCAAGTCATTGGGACAAAAAGCCAAAAATAAGGAGCTTCAGCCCAAGGATTGGGAAGGAAATACCTTTACCATTTCCAATTTGGGAATGTTTGGAATTGAAGAATTTACCGCGATCATCAATCCCCCGGATGCCTGTATCCTAGCCGTAGGGGGGATCAAGGAGACGGTGATTGTAAAGGAAGGTCAAATGAAAATTGGTAATGTAATGAAGGTGACCTTGTCCTGTGATCACCGGGTAGTGGATGGGGCAGTGGGTTCTGCTTTCTTACAAACCTTAAAGGGACTGTTAGAAGATCCAGTTCGCATTTTACTTTAAAATTTTGGTCAAAAAGTCCTGATTATTAGGACTTTTTGTTTTTGTAGACCACAAAGGCCTGCATTTTTGTAAACCCGAGGATACTAGTCCAATTCTATTCAAAAATTTATCTGTTATGGAAAAAATCAAATCCACTACCGTCGTTGCCATTCGGCATAAGGGAGAGGTTGTCATTGGAGCCGACGGCCAAGCTACCTTAGGCAATACGGTGGCAAAAAGCACGGTCAAGAAAATTCGAGTGCTTCAGGGAGGTAAAATTGTGACGGGGTTTGCTGGATCCACGGCAGATGCGTTTACCCTTTTGGATAAGTTTGAGGAAAAATTAGGCGCATTTGGAAATAACATGAAGCGAGCAGCCGTGGAACTTGCCAAAGAGTGGAGAATGGATCGCATGCTTAGCCGCTTGGAAGCGATGATGATCGTAGCTGACAAGGAGGATATTTTAATAATTTCAGGTTCAGGGGATGTAATTGAGCCCGATTTGGAGATTGCAAGTATCGGATCAGGCTCTGTATATGCCCAATCTGCTGCTAGAGCGATGAAAAAGTTTGCCCCCCACCTGACTGCCGAAGAGATGGTTCGTGAAAGCCTGCACATTGCTGCAGATGTTTGCATCTACACCAACCACAATTTGGTAATTGAAAAGGTAACCCCATAAGGGCCTTAAGTACTTATCATTTTTCAAGTCGGAAAAGTATTCCGACTTTTTTTTGTTTGTTCCAAACCACATGAGTCTTGTAGGTGTTATAATACTATATCGTCAGCTACCATGGAAACCGCTACACGTAAGAAGACCAACACAAAAGATTACCGCAAATTGATTATCGATGGATTTGTGACACATCTCCTAGAGCACGGAAGAATGCCTGCTTCCATTTTTAAGTTTGCCAAAGAGCTAGACATGAAGGAGGAAGTGTTTTACACCTACTTCACCTCTTTTGAAGGAGTCAAATCTGCCATTTGGGTACGTATTTTTGAAGATACCCTGCAGGCTATAGCATCCCAAGAAGTGTACAAAGAATACGCAGTACGTGAAAAGTTTTTGTCTTTTCTGTACACGTGGATTGAAGAACTGAAAAAGAACAGGTCTTACCTGTTGATTTTATACCAAGATCAGGCTACCGCATTTAAAACCTTACCCTCAGATGCACGAGAGTTTAAGGAGAAGTTTACTGATTTTGCCTCCGAACTTATTCTTGAAGGAAAAGAAACGCAGGAGATCGCTTCCCGCCCATTCATCACCGAGAAATACGATGAAGCACTTTGGTTGCAAGTAGCTTTTGTGTTCCGCTATTGGATGGGTGATCGAAGTGCGAATTTTGAAAAAACAGATGCTGCTATAGAAAAGTCAGTAAATCTGGCTTTTGACCTAATGGGAAAAAGTGCCTTGGACTCCTTTTTGGATTTTGCAAAGTTTCTCTACCAGACCAAGTAATTTATGACTGATCAACTCAAGGAGCAGGGATCTATTCCTGTATCTAAAGTACAGCGTGCGGCAAAATTCATTTCCACAGGTGCAAAGGTGGGGGGTAATTACGTAAAGCATTATGCCAAAAAAATGGTCAATCCTTCCATGAATAAGGAAGAATTGCATCAAAACAATGCTGCCGACATCTACAATTCATTAAGTGAATTGAAGGGCTCTGCTTTGAAAGTGGCGCAAATGATGTCCATGGACAAAAATTTACTCCCTAGGGCCTATCAAGACAAATTTACTATGGCGCAGTATTCGGCGCCGCCATTGTCTTATCCCTTGGTGGTTAAAACCTTCCAAAAATATTTTCAAAAGACTCCAGAACAACTTTTCGACTTCTTTTCCCGCACTGCAAAAAATGCGGCGTCTATTGGCCAGGTGCACCAGGCCAGAAAAGACGGCAAACTCTTGGCTGTTAAAATTCAATATCCAGGCGTAGCTGACTCTGTCAGCTCAGATTTGAAATTGGTTCGTCCCTTTGCCCTTCGTCTTCTCAATATGAACGAAAGAGAGTTGGATCACTACATGGAAGAAGTGGAAGAGCGCTTGTTGGAGGAGACAGATTACACCTTAGAAGTTGCCAGGTCTAGAGAAATTTCTGAGGCATGTGACCATATTCCTCACCTTTTGTTTCCCAAGTATTTTGATGCCTTAAGTTCCGAAAGGATCATTACCATGGATTGGATCGAAGGGAAACACATCAAAGAGTGGATGGAAACTAAACCTAGCCAAAACCTTAAGAATCAGGTAGGTCAAGCTTTATGGGATTTTTACCATCACCAGGTGCATCATTTAAAGCAAGTGCATGCCGATCCTCATCCGGGTAATTTTATCGTACAAGAAGACGGTACCCTAGGTATTATTGATTTTGGTTGTGTAAAAGTAATGCCAGAGGATTTTTATACTGGATATTTTTCATTGATCAAGCCTGGACTCGTAAAAAACCAAGAGGAATTGGATCATATTTTCTACGCCTTGGACTTTATTTCGGATCAAGACACCGATCAGGAGAAAATGTACTTCAAGGGAGTGTTTACCGAAATGATTTCATTGCTTGGCAAACCCTTTCATGTGGACCGTTTTGATTTTTCTAACGATGCCTATTTTGAAGAAATTTTTAGGTTGGGTGATCGTATCTCCAATGATCCGATGTTTAAGAAATCTAGACAGGCTAGGGGATCCAAACACGGGCTTTACATCAATCGTACGTATTTTGGATTGTACAATTTACTCAATCAACTCCAAGCCGAGGTAGTGACTACCAAGCCAGCCTGGCTGGGTTGAAGGTGAAATTTATTATCCCTAATCTTCAGAAAAAATGCTTTCCAGTTATTTTTCTGCAGTGTAGCTGAGCTTGTAAATGCAATTAGCTACATCGTCAGAAATAAGCAGGCTTCCATCTTGCATTTGCTGTACGTCCACGGGTCTTCCCCATGCCTCTTGGGTATCTTGATTCAGCCAACCCGACACGAGCACCTCTTCGCCTAGGGCTGTACCTGTACTATCTAATTTTATAAGGACCACTTCATAACCAGATTTTTTGCTTCGGTTCCAACTGCCGTGTTTGGCTATGATGAGTTGATTTTTGAAAGAAGCGGGGAATTGATCTCCCGTGTAAAATCGTAGGCCCAAGGGTGCGGTATGAGCTCCCAGTTTCGCTGCTGGAGGGATGTAGAAGGAAGCCTCTTGTCCTTCGGTCCCAAATTCAGGATCTTGAACTGTACCTGCATGCCAGAAAGGATATCCAAAATGCTGCCCTGGTTCTGTAGCTCTATTGAGCTCGCAATCTGGAACATCATCTCCCATCATGTCTCTGCCGTTGTCGGTAAACCACATCTCTCCTGTAAGGGGATGCCAAGTCATTCCTACGGAATTTCTTACGCCATGGGCAAAAATTTCTGGCTTGGCTCCGGGTGTTTGCACATCTAAGCGGGTAATGCTTGCAAAAATAGGGTCCTCGGATAAACAGATATTGCAAGGGGCTCCCACAGGGACATAAAGTTTTCCGTCGGGCCCAAAAGCAATAAATTTCCACCCGTGGTGAGTCTCTTCTGGATACCCATCGTATACTACCTCGTAAGTAGGCGTTGCCAAGTTATTTTTTATGTCTTTGAACCTTAAAATTCTTGAAACTTCTGCTACGTACAAGTCCCCATCCTTGTAGGCTACCCCGTTAGGCATTTGCAAATCAGTGGCAAGGATGTATTTAATATCCGCTTTTCCGTCCCCGTTTTCATCTAGAAGGGCATAAACGTTTTTTTCTTGCCTATTTCCTACAAAGACAATCCCTTCCTCAGTAAGGGCCATGGAGCGAGCGTTGGGGACATCCGCAGCCCATACCTCTATGGAAAATCCATCCGGGAGCTGGAGTTGGTCCAAGAATACCTCGGCTTTGGCCGTATCGATGGCCACTTTGGTACCCACTTGGGAAGTGGTGTTTGTATCTTGATCACCCTTGCAGGAGATGGTTAGGAAGAAAATACCAATTAGAGTGAGCGAGGAAAGAGATTTAAGAAATGCCATAGCTATAAATTTACACCTAAATTTAATGGAATACTTTACAGTTTGATTCTGAATAGCGCCGAGTATTGGTTAATTTTGCGGCATGTTATCGATCAGTAACTTATCTTATTTCATTGGAGGTCGTCCGCTTTACGAAAATGCCAATCTTCACATCAAGCCCAAAGATAAAATTGGACTTGTAGGACAGAATGGAACAGGCAAATCTACCTTGTTGAAAATCATTCATGGGGACATGCAGGCCACCACAGGGGAGGTTCAAAAGGCCAAAGACTGTACTCTGGGTTTTTTGAATCAGGATTTACTTTCTTACCAGTCTGACGATAGTATTCTAGATGTAGCCTTGGCTGCATTTAAGGATACTTTAGCCATCCAGGATGAAATTGAAAAGGTATTGAAGCTCATGGAGACGGATTATTCGGAAGAAATAATCCACAGGCTTGCAAACTTGCAGGATAGATTTGAGTCGAATGAAGGCTACACCATCAAGGCCAAGGCAGAAGAAGTTCTAGAAGGAATAGGATTTCAAACCAGCGACTTGAAAAAGCCTCTGCGTCAATTTTCTGGAGGTTGGAGAATGCGGGTGATGCTTGCAAAATTATTACTGGAAAAGCCTTCCTTACTCATGCTGGATGAGCCTACCAACCACCTGGATTTGCCTTCCATACAGTGGGTAGAAAATTATTTGAAAAACTACGAAGGAGCCGTGATTGTGGTTTCTCACGACCAAACTTTCCTGGACAACTGTATTAGTACTACTGTAGAAGTAGCTAACCAAACCCTCACTTCTTATCCTGGCAACTATTCCTTTTATAAGGATGAAAAAAAGTTGCGGATGGAGTTGCAGCAAAATGCCTTTGATAATCAACAGCAACTGATCAAGCAGACGGAACGATTTATTGAGCGGTTTAGGGCAAAGGCAACCAAATCAAACCAAGTGCAATCTCGAATCAAGGCCTTGGATAGAATGGAGCGAGTGCATGAAGTGGTCAATGACGAGGCCTTTGTAAACTTTAAATTCAAATTTTCTCAGAAATCAGGCAGAAATGTGTTGACCCTTGATCAGGTATCCAAATCCTACGGAGACTTGACCATTCTTTCTCAAACCAGTGCCAGGATTGAGCGGGGAGACAAAATCGCCCTCATTGGAGCAAATGGGAAGGGTAAATCCACGCTGCTCCGCATCTTAGCAGGCACAGAGCCCATGCTAGGTTCTAGGACCGAAGGACACCAGGTCATAGCTTCCTTTTTTGCCCAGCACCAATTGGAAGCGCTGACCCTTGACAATGAAATCCTCCAGGAAATGGCTCAAGCAGGAAGTGGAAAAACAGAATTGGAATTGAGAGGGGTCTTGGGATGTTTTTTGTTTTCCAACGAAGAGGTCTACAAAAAAATTAAGGTATTGTCTGGAGGAGAAAAGTCTCGGGTGGCTTTAGCAAAAACCTTAATTTCCGAAGCCAATTTTCTTTTGTTGGACGAGCCTACCAACCATTTGGATTTTCAATCGGTCAATATACTCATTCAAGCCTTACAGCAATATGAGGGTACCTTTATTACAGTTTCCCACGATAGGCATTTTATCAAGGGGGTTGCCAATAAGATTTGGTACATAGAACAACACCAGATTAAGGAGTATCCCGGTACCTACGAAGAATTTGAGTTTTGGAAAGGCCAGCAACTAGAAGCTAACTCTTTGCCTCAAGAGTCAAAAAAGACGAAAGAAACCACTCCCTCTGTACTCTCGACGGAGAATTCCCAAGTGGCAAAGAAAGAAATCAAAAGAATGGAAGAGCAACTCTCTACTTTAGAGAGAGAAATTGAGCAGCTGGAAGTAAAAAAGGTAGATCTCGAAAAAATTCTAGCGCAACCAGAGCTTTATTTAGACGAAAGCAAAGCTCAAGAATGCCAACGCAGCTATCAAGATATTCAACAAAAACTACAGGAGTCCACCACTATTTGGGAAAATCTGGTAGATCAACTTTCCAGCAAAAACGTACCACTTTCTTAGGAGGAAATTCAACTATGAGATCCTTGATATTCATCTTTTTGATTTTTCAATATCCTTTTTTAGGCTTTTCTCAAGTGCTCAATGATTCTGTATATGTAGATCATATTCTTTCCGTTAGGTTGTACCCCCAAGGATCAGAATTTGCAAATCAATTGAACTCACCCCTTATCACTCTTGGAGAGGGTAGGGACCTCCAATTGATTTTTGATGATTTGGCATATGATCCAGAACTGTATACTGCCAAATTGATTCACTGCGATGCAAATTGGCAAAAATCTGCCCTGCGAGATACTGATTTTTCCCTTAGTTTCAATCAATTTACGATCCAAGATTATTCCTATTCAGTCAATACTCGGGTACCTTACATTCATTACTCCTTTGCCGTGCCCAAGGTCAGTAAATCTGGCAATTACGTGTTGATGGTCTACAAAAATAGAAATGAAGCTCAGCCTGTACTGACCAAAAGATTTATGGTGTTGGAAAATTTAGCACCTGTGGCTGCAGTCCTGGTGCCTCCCAGCCAAACGGAAGATCGAACTGCCTTACAGCAACTCAATGCTACAGTTAATTACTCCAAATTGGAGGTGATTGATCCCAAAACTCAAGTAAAAGTCTTGATAAGACAAAATCAGCACTGGGATAGAGTCAAGTTTCTTCAAGCCCCTACTTTTTTAAATCAAAGCAGCAAGCTGCTTAGGTACGAGTCATTTAATGGAGAAAACACCTTTCGAGCCGGCAATGAGTTTCGTTTTGTGGACCTTCGTTTTATCCGAAGTAGGGGAGTAAATGTAGCTTTTGTCAAGGTAGAGGAATCCCTAGTCCTAGCTGATGCCATGGTAGATCAACCTAGACCTAGCATCGCTTATGCTCAGTATTTGGATCTCAATGGTCTTTACCTGGTGCAGACCTTGGATAGGCCCGGAGGAAATCCTGAGGTGGAAAGTGAGTATGTCTACACCACTTTTTACCTGAAAGACGATCCTGGCAAAGAAATTGTGATGTTGGGCGCATTGAGTCAATGGGGTAGAATCCCCGAGGCCAAAATGCTGTTTGACTCCAAAAAAGAAATGTATTCAACGACCCTCCTTCTTAAACAAGGATGGTACGATTATCAGTATGCCTACCGATCAAAATCAGGGGATTTGAATTCGGAACCTCTGGAAGGAAGTTATTTTCAAACCGAAAACGAATACGAAGTATTTGTGTACTACAGAGGGCTAGGTTCCCGTTACGATCAGTTGGTAGGCTATGCTAACCTTCGGCCCAATAAGCGAAGATTTTAAAAAAAAATCCCCTCGAAACTTCTTGAAAGTAAATCGAGGGGAATTTATGGGGTGGGGAATTTTTTAAACTTCTTCCAGTGGTTCTTCTGTTTCAGAAGGAGCTACATTTTGTCTTGTTCTATCCCGATCTCCTCCCTTGTAAGGAACAAATCCTTCTCTTTTGAATTTGTAGGGAGTAGTGCGGGTTTCCGAAGCATGAATTGCCAAGTCCATCATTCCAAATCCTTTATGAGTAAAGGCTCCTAGACCACATTTAAAAACAAAGTCTTGAACTTCAGGAGCGGCATATAAGGTGAACGGAAGGGTATATCCTCTAACTTCGTATTTGACGTCCAGATCGTATACGGCATAAATCCGAGCAAATTTCTTTTGCTGCTCTTTTAATTTATTGACGTACACCATATCGGGCACTACTTGAAATTTGTAGAATGACTCCAATTGTTCGGGAGTATACCATCCTGACTTTTCCATTCGTGTCAAGGTGGACTCGTATAGCAAATCGGAAAATTCATCGCTATCCGGATTGATAAATCGCTTGCCTGCTTCTTCATTGAATGCAGGAGTGATGAGCACCAAGGGAGAAATACAAACAAACTTATTGGAAACTTCCAAGGTAGGTTCTACCTCAAGTTCGGTATACTCTGGAGACAGAATCAAGTTTCCTAATTCAATCTTGGACGCAGCAAATACCTGTTCCAGCAGGTAATCCATAAATTCTTCGTTTTGAGAAGAAAGAACTAGGGTGACTAGGCTGGAGTAGTAGTGTAAGCCACTTCTACTCACCTTGGTTTGCCCTTTCAATCCCGAAAAATTGAAGAAGTTATAGTTGTAAAATTCTTCTCTTCCACCCTTGATGATCAGGCCTTTAAGAAACTGAGCTAGGATGTACTGGTGATGGAAAGGCAAAAAGGAGCCTTTGTTTTTTAAGGAAAATATCAGACGAACTCTCACGGTATAGAAAAATAAAATGAAATAATATAGACTAGAAAACGGTTAAAATTCTATGTGGAAAATGAACATCAAAGTTAATATTATTTTTATTCAAATTTCAAACATTGAACCTAAAATGCATAATATCACCATCTTGCACCACGTATTCTTTCCCTTCTATAGCGATTTTGCCATTTTCTCTACAACCTGCTTCGGTTTTAAATTGTTTGTAATCCTCCAATCCTATGACTTCGGCTTTTATAAATCCGCGCTCAAAATCCGTATGGATGACTCCAGCCGCTTGAGGAGCTTTCCATCCCTTGCGAATGGTCCATGCCCGTACTTCCTGTACCCCAGCTGTAAAGTAGGTAATCAAATTTAATAGGGAATAGGCTCCAGAAATTAATTTATTCAGCCCGCTTTCTTCTAAGCCATATTCTGAGAGAAACATTGCTTTTTCTTCTGGATCTTCAAATTCCGCAATTTGAGATTCTATGGCGGCACATAGAACAATCACTTCGGCCTGTTCCTCTTTTACTTTTTCCCGAAGTTGGGTGACAAATGTATTTCCCGTATGTAGGCTGGCTTCGTCTACATTGGCTACGTACAGAACAGGCTTGATGGTCAGTAAGTGCAACTCTTTTACCGCTTCCAAGTCCTCTTTATCTACTTCAATTCCCCTGGCATTCATACCTTGGGTTAATCCATCTTTGAATCGCAGAAGGGTGTCCAATTCTTTTCTGGCCTTGGCATCTCCTGATTTTGCAATTTTTTCAATGCGTTGAATCTTTTTTTCTACGGATTCCAGATCCTTCAACTGCAATTCGGTGTCAATCACTTCTTTATCAAAAATGGGATCTACTCCCCCTGCTACGTGTACCACGTTACTGTCTTCAAAACAACGAATGACATGGATAATGGCATCTACTTCTCGGATGTTGGCCAAAAACTTGTTGCCTAAGCCTTCTCCTTTAGAGGCTCCTTTCACCAGTCCTGCGATATCTACGAATTCGATGATGGTAGGCACTACCCGCTGAGGATTCACGAGCCCCTCTAGTACCTGCAACCTAGGGTCGGGGACAGATACCACGCCTACATTGGGTTCGATAGTGCAAAACGGATAATTCGCTGCTTCTGCTTTTGCGCTGGACAGCGCATTAAACAAAGTAGATTTACCCACATTGGGAAGACCTACTATGCCACATTGTAATGCCATTACGTGCTAGATTTAATTTTAAATATGCGGTAAGATTTGTACCCGTGATAAAATTCCAAGACCGCTACTCGAAAGATGGTGTAAACGGGTATGGCAAAAATCATTCCGCTGATGCCTGCGATTTTTGCTCCGGCAAAGATAATCACAAAAATTTCAAGGGGGTGTACTTTTACAGATTTCGAAAAAATCATAGGCTGTAAAAAAATATTATCGATCAGGTGGACAACCGCCGAAACAGAAATGATACGAAATAAGAAATAGCTGTAATCCAAATCTGTTTCAAAGTTGCCCGTAGATATCCCAACTACAATCCCAAAGACGGTGCCTAATATGGGTCCACCATAAGGAATGAGATTAGCAATAGCTGCAAAAAGGGCGATGGTAAGTGCATACTCTATCCCTACCAAGCTTAAGCCAGCTGCAGTGAGGAAAAATATAGCCATCACCTGGATCAAAAGCCCAAAAAGGTAATTTGTCAATAGCTTTTCTATTTTGGTAAACGTGGCTACTGAAAGCTCAAAATAAGCGTTAGGAATAAGATTTAATAAATTTCTTCTGAGGATTCCATTTTCTAAAAGAAGGAAAAATGTAATAAATGCCACTGCAAAAATTCCCACCAAGACTTTGGTGGTAAGCGTGATAACTTGGCTGACAAAGCCGCCTACATCAAATTTACTTAAGCTGGAAAGAACTGCATCTTTGAGTTGGATCATCAATAACCCAGGCTTGTTTTCAATCAGCTGGTACTTGATCAAAAAGCGCTCCAGCTTTTCCAAAGGCACTTCTACTTGCAGGTACAGGCTATCCAGATCCAATTCACTCAATAAAATTATTTGCCTATTGATCACTGGAAAAAATATCAATCCCAACAAAAAAATAAACGATACCACGGCAGCATAGGAAACCAAAATGGCTATCCATCTAGGTATATGCTGTCCAGCCACATGCACCTCGTTAATTTGGTTAGTAACAGGCCTCAAAAGTGAAGCTAAAATTAAAGAAATCAGGAGGTAAAGAGAAATGCTAGAAAAATACCACCCTATCCCTAGGAGGGTCAGAAAAAACAGGAGGAGGTAGACAAAAAACTTTTGCATGGAGGTGAAATAGAAAAGGAGGCAAAGCCTCCTCAAATATACTTCAGTAAATCAAATCGATCACGATTCCTGGATTGGATTATTCCCAACGCAACTCGTCATTCAATTCATTTTCTGAATCTTCATTTTCAAATTGCTCAAAATCAAAGTCAGGAAGTAATTCGGTTTTCACATGATCTACTGCCTCATTTAGCGCTTGTACAAATTTGAAGAAGTCTTCTTTGTAGAGAAAGATTTTGTGCTTTTCATAACTAAAACCATCTCCATCCATTCGACGCTTACTTTCAGTGATGGTTAGGTAATAATCATTGCCACGGGTTGACTTGATATCAAAAAAATACGTCCTTTTGCCAGCTTTTACCTTTTTAGAGAAAATTTCATCTCTATCGTATCCTCGGTGATCTTCCAATGTAATTTTAAATTAAGTGATGGGTTGATTGGTATTGTGCTTCTAAGATAAGTGAAAAGAAGGGTAGAAATCAAAGGATTTGCCTGCTTTTTTTTAAGAATCTGTAAAAAATTAGGTACAAGTGTCCTTTTTTTTGAAACAAACTTCTTTTTATTAAACATTTTTTATACTAAAACTCTTGAAAAGTCTAGTCAAATCCCTGGGAATTGGAGAAGTTGAATCTCAACTTGTAGCTGGAATGATTTGCTTATTTTTTTAAAAAACGAACTTTTGGTGCATAAAAAAAGCTGCTTCTGAAAGGAAGCAGCCTTTAATCGGGGGAGCTGAATTTATTCCCCGTGCAAATATGCTTTTTTGGAAAGTAATTCTTCTTGAGTTTCTCTGTGATCTGGATCGTCTACGCAGCAATCTACTGGGCATACTGCTGCACATTGTGGCTCCTCGTGGAATCCATTGCACTCGGTGCATTTATCCGATACGATGTAATAAAACTCATCTGAGATTGGAGTTTGCTTTTCTGTAGCTGGTACTACCGTTCCATCAGGAAGGGTGACTTCCTTGAGATTCGTTCCTCCTCCCCAAGTCCATTCGATTCCCCCCTCGTAAATTGCTGTATTGGGGCACTCTGGTTCGCATGCACCACAGTTGATGCATTCGTCTGTAATCATTATTGCCATAAGTAATCGTATTTAGGGTCAAAGTTACACTCTCCCTAACATTGCAGCAACAGAATTGTTGGGGATTTGCGATTAATTTTACGATTTACACCCGCCTTTTGGATACTTTTGCAGCATGGTATTCACTCTTTCCGATAGGGTTTCAGCCTTTATCAAATTAGGTCAACAACTAGCTTCTCTTTCGGAAGAGGAGAAATCTGCGCTTTTCTTCCAAGCGCAGCAACAAAACGCATGGTTTACTTTTTCTTCCTTAGCTCAAGCCTTTAAGGGACTTCAAGTAATGTTACAGGAAGAGGACCTGAATCGTTGGATTTCTTCTTATGAGGTAAAAGAACCTGCTAGACCAAAAGAAATTGGAATTATGATGGCAGGAAATATCCCTGCGGTAGGATTCCATGACCTTCTTTGTGTACTGCTTACAGGTCATACGGCTTGTGTGAAACTCAGCTCTTTAGATAGAGTCCTTTTGCAATGGCTAATTAACCAACTTATCGCCCTAGAACCCCGATTTGCTCAGCGGGTGGTAGTGGAGGAAATGCTTAAGCAAAAGGAGGCCTACATTGCCACCGGAAGTGATAATTCTGCCCGATACTTCAGCTATTATTTTGGAAAATATCCTCACCTGATCCGTTCCAATCGAACTTCAGTAGCGATTCTTTCTAAGAATACTTCTGATGAGGACTTGCAAAAATTAGGCGAAGACGTGTTTTCCTATTTTGGATTGGGATGCAGGAATGTCTCCAAGGTGTTTTGCTCGAAAGAAAGCCAGCTGCATAGACTTCTAGAGATATTTTCTCGCTTTCAGGAGGTAGCTTCTCATCACAAGTATTTTAATAACTACGAATACAATAAGTCCATTTTTCTAGTCAATGGAACTCCTCATTTGGACAATGGGTTTTTGCTGCTCCATCAATCCAAAGAATTGGTATCCCCAATTGGGGTACTTCATTACGAGCTTTTCGAGGAGGAAGAAAAGCTTAAAGAAGAACTTCAGCGTTTGGATTCAAAAATTCAATGCATGGTATCAGATGTCTCTTTTTCCCTACCGGGGGTAGTTCCCTTTGGAAAATCTCAATTTCCCCAAGTGTGGGAGTATGCCGATCGGGTGGATACGATCGCCTTTTTACTAGGATTGGAAAAGAAATAAGTACCCCCTGTATTCTTGAATGTCCAGGGGTATTCTCCTCATCTAGTTTTGATGCTCTATTTTTTAATTAGAGTAACCTTCACTTCAGCATTCTCGTTACCTTATTTGCTGCTTTTTCCTATATTCGCAGTCGAAAAAAATAGATTCTTTAATTTACCAAACCTTAGACTAAAATGGCGTTTGATATCGAGATGATCAAAGCGGTATATGCTCGAATTCCTGAGCGTATTGCTGCAGCTAGAAAAGCTGTGGGAAAGCCACTGACCTTGACTGAAAAAATTTTGTATGCCCACTTGACCGAAGGAGCGGCAAATCAGGCCTTTCAACGAGGAGTTTCCTACGTAGATTTTCAACCCGATCGCGTGGCCATGCAGGACGCCACTGCACAGATGGCCCTATTGCAATTTATGCAGGCCGGTCGATCTAAGGTCGCGGTACCCTCTACCGTACATTGTGATCACTTGATTCAAGCCGAGGTAGGAGCCGACAAGGACCTGAGCAAGGCAAAAGATAAAAACAAAGAAGTCTACGATTTTCTTGCCTCTGTTTCCAACAAATACGGAATTGGATTTTGGAAACCTGGAGCAGGCATTATCCACCAGGTGGTATTGGAAAATTATGCCTTTCCAGGGGGAATGATGATTGGAACGGATTCCCATACCCCCAATGCGGGAGGACTTGGTATGATTGCCATTGGAGTGGGAGGGGCAGACGCCTGTGACGTGATGGCGGGATTGCCTTGGGAACTTAAATTTCCTAAATTGATTGGGGTAAAACTGACAGGTAAAATGTCAGGCTGGACTTCAGCTAAAGATGTGATCTTGAAAGTAGCAGGTATCCTGACCGTAAAGGGAGGCACTGGAGCTATTGTTGAGTACTTTGGAGAAGGAGCACGCTCTTTGTCTGCTACCGGAAAAGGCACCATCTGTAACATGGGCGCAGAAATAGGCGCAACCACTTCTATTTTTGGATTTGATGAAAAATCAGCAGCCTATTTATCAGGCACGGGAAGAGCCGATATTGCCCAGCTTGCCACAGGAATAGCAGATCATCTTACTGGAGACCCAGAGGTCTATGCACATCCTGAAAATTATTTTGATCAAGTCATTGAAATCAATCTTTCCGAACTAGAGCCCCATGTCAATGGGCCCTTTACTCCAGATTTGGCATGGCCTATTTCCAAATTTTCTGCTGCGGTCAAAGAAAATGCTTGGCCAGCGAAGTTGGACGTAGGATTGATAGGTTCTTGTACCAACTCCTCCTACGAGGATATTTCTAGGGCAGCCTCTTTGGCTCAGCAAGCGGTAGATAAAAAATTAGTCGCCAAATCGGAATATACCATTACCCCAGGATCTGAACAAGTTCGCTACACCGTCGCAAGAGATGGATTTTTAGCCACTTTTGAGAAAATGGGAGGAGTGGTCTTGGCCAATGCCTGTGGCCCTTGTATAGGACAATGGGCACGACATGGAGCGGAAAAACAGGAGAAGAATTCCATCATTACTTCTTTCAACCGAAATTTCGCGAAGCGTGCGGATGGAAATCCAAATACCCATGCCTTCGTGGCTTCTCCGGAAATCGTAACGGCACTAGCCATTGCAGGAGACCTTACCTTTAATCCCCTCACCGATACCCTGACCAATTTGGATGGAAATCAGGTCAAATTGGATGAGCCTAAGGGATTGGAATTGCCTACGAAGGGCTTTGCAGTGGAAGATGCGGGGTATCAAGCACCAGCTGAAGACGGATCCAAAGTTCAAGTTTTGGTTTCCCCAACTTCAGATCGTTTGCAATTGCTTGATTCTTTCCCCGCTTGGGAAGGAGTAGACTTAAAAGGCTTGAAATTGTTGATCAAGGCAAAAGGAAAATGTACTACCGATCATATCTCTATGGCAGGTCCCTGGTTGAAATACAGAGGACACTTGGATAATATTTCCAATAATATGCTCATTGGTGCAGTAAATGCCTTTACTGATGCCACCAATTCGGTGAAAAATCAACTTACTGGAGCATATGGAGAGGTCCCTGCTACCCAGCGAGCCTATAAGGCAGCAGGAATTGGCTCTATTGTGGTTGGAGACGAAAATTATGGAGAGGGTTCTTCTAGAGAGCATGCGGCCATGGAGCCAAGATTCCTTGGTGTCAGAGCCATCTTGGTAAAGTCTTTTGCTAGAATTCATGAGACCAACTTGAAAAAACAGGGCATGTTGGCTTTGACCTTTGCCAATCCTGCAGATTACGATTTAATTCAAGAAAATGATTCCATAGATATTGTAGGACTGGGTAGTTTTGCACCTTCCAAGCCCTTGCAAGTAGTATTGCATCATAAGGACGGAAGTAGCCACAGTATCCTAGCCAATCATACCTACAATGAAGGACAAATTGAATGGTTTAAAGCAGGAAGCGCCTTGAATTTGATTAAGGCCAAAGCATAGGCAAAATATTGGAGTTAATTACAGCCGTAATGATCTCATTACGGCTTTTTTTTACCTGAATAAAATAATGAGAACAACGTATGTAGGCCTTTTAATTCTAATCTTATCTCTTGCTTTGCCCCCTTTGATCTTTGCCCAGACCGAATCTGACGAGCGTTCTTTGGTGCAAGTAGACGAGGGATTAAGCCTTAAAAAGGATTCTCTTTTTACATTGAATCTTAGGTTTAGAATGCAAAATAGATTTGGTTTTAGGACAGAAAGTGGAGAAGATTTGAGCATAGAACAAACAGACCTAAGAATTCGAAGGTTGCGGGTTAGGTTGGATGGATTTGCGTTTAATCCTCGCATTCAATACTACATCCAACTTGGATTTTCTAACTCAGACATGAACTTGGATGGGGGAGAAGTTGCTCAACCCATTCGAGATGCAATCATTTATTACCACGTTAATCCTCATTTTTATTTTGGTTTTGGGCAAGCCAAACTTCCTGGAAATCGGGAAAGGGTCATCAGCTCTGGAAACCTTCAATTTGCAGATCGTTCTCTAGCCAATTCTTTATTTACCTTAGATCGTGATTTTGGTTTTTTTGCTTACTATACCCTCCCCAATCAAAATAAGGCCATTTATAGGCTAAAGGCAGCTGTAAGTTCTGGGGAAGGAAGAAATCCTATACCTGGTGATAGAGGTTTAGCCTATACAGGAAGGATAGAATATTTGCCATTTGGAAAATTTGCCAATGGAGGAGATTATTCCGAAGGAGATCTTGAACGGGAATCCAAGCCTAAACTTTCTCTTGGCTTGAGTTACAGTTACAATGAAGGTGGAGCGAGAGCCAGGGGACAGTTGGGGCCTGAACTTTTTCAAAAAAGAGACCAGAGGCTTGTAATCGCAGATGCTATCGGTAAATATGCCGGCTGGTCCATCCTAGTAGAATATTTTTCTCGAACCTCCCCACTTCCCATTACTGAAAATGTACAAGGTGAAAAAAGAGCTGTATGGGTGGGAAGGGGACAAAATTTTCAAGTCAGTAAACTAGTTTCGGCAAAAACAGAACTGGCCTTTAGGTATTCGCAAGTGGTTCCAGAAAAAGAAATTCAATGGCTTGAGAGCCAACGCGATGAAGCTACTTTAGGCATGACCAAATACCTGAAAGGGCATAGACTTAAATTCCAAGGGAATCTGGGCTACGCTTGGAATACTTCTCCTCTTTTTTCCTCCACAACTACCTCTCATTGGTTTGGCCTTTTCCAAGTTGAATTTGGAATTTAAGCCTGGTGAACCTTAATTTTTTAACGTTCTTGCCTTTTCTAGGTACTCCTGCACCAAATCCATATCAGGATAGTTTTGGGCTAAATCCTCTAAAAAGCTTAGAGCAGCAACTTTTTCTCCTTTTAGCGTATAATAAATTCCTTTATTACGTAGGGCGAAAGGATTGCTAGGATTCATGGCCAGACTTTGGTTGATTAGCGCAAGTCCTTCCTCTAATTCATTGAGGTACAAGAGATACAGCCCTTTGTTGTTGTAAAAATAAGCTTGACCCTTGTCCAGTGTGATGGCCTTTTCCACTGCCTCCAAGGCCCCTTCGTAGTTGTTTTCCTCAAATAAAATCATGGACCTCAGGTTATGTAGGTTGGGTTCCATGGGATTAATAATTTCTGCTTTTTCTAAAATAGCCTTCGCCGAATCCACTTGGTCCTGGTAATAAAAAAGGGTAGCCTGGTTAACCAAAATATCTGAATTGTCTGGAGCCAAGCTCGCAGCTTCTCTAAAAGCAACCATCGCCTCTTCAAAATTCTTCAATTTTTCTTCTGTAAGTCCACGTAGAAAATACGGTCTCCAATCCTTTGGAGCGAGTTTTTCTAGGGCCTTTGCATCCTCTCTTGCTTTGTAAAATTCTCCAAAATCAAGGTAGGCAAGACCACGTTGAAAAAAAGCATCTTCGTAGCTAGAGCGGTATCTAATCGCAAATCCAAAAGCTTCTATGGCTTGCTCCCATTGCTGTAGCTGCAGGTGAGCCAGCCCTTTGTTGTAGTAGGCGTCCGAAAATGTGGAATCTAAACGTATGGCTTCCATATAAAATTCAATGGCTGAATTGGGATCATTTTCATCCATTTTTTCATTTCCTTTTAGAAAAAATCTACCTGTTTTATCTTCTAGGCTATCGCAACTTGAAGATAGGAGGATGCTAAGAAGCAAAAGTGAAAGGACAGCGGGTTTGAATTTCATGGAACTGGGCTTAAAATTCTTTTTTCTTTGAGAAAAAGGGACTCAATAAGTTTTAATCGTGCTTCTCCTCCAGCTTTTTCTCAGCTAGGGAGAAGACCACTTCTTTTCAATAAAGCATCTTGCTTGGGCTCTCTTCCTCTAAATCTGGCATACAGAATCGAGGGATGTTCGCTTCCTCCAGCGGAAAGGATGTTTTTTTCAAAAGACAAGGCCGTTTCTAGATTAAAAACTCCTTTCTCTTGAAACAGTTCAAATGCATCTGCATCCAAAACCTCTGCCCATTTGTAGCTGTAGTATCCTGCAGCATAGCCCCCTTGAAAAATATGAGAAAAACTAGTGCTCACCATGGTTTCTGCCAAGGCCGGTAAGACCTCCGTGTTTTTCAAAACCTGGGATTCAAAGGCTTTAATGTCGGTCAATGAGGAAGGATCTACGCTATGATAGGCCATGTCCAACAGCCCAAAGCTAAGCTGTCGCAAAGTCATATAGCCCTGTTGAAAGTTGGCTGCTCGTTTTATTTTGGAAATCAATTCACTTGGAATGGGTTCTTGGCTTTGGTAATGCTTGGCAAAAAGATCCAAACACTCCTTTTCGTAACACCAATTTTCAAATATTTGGGAGGGCAGTTCTACAAAATCCCAGTACACGCTTGTTCCGGTTAGGCTCTCGTAATTGCCCCTAGCCAACATGCCATGCAAGGCATGTCCAAATTCATGAAACAAGGTAGTGACTTCACTAAAGGTCAAAAGACTTGGGGTAGATGGGGTAGGTTTAGTAAAATTGCAGACTATAGAGATGTGTGGCCTATGGTCTCCTTGTTCGTCTGTGTATTGTCCTCGATAAGAAGTCATCCATGCTCCATTCCGCTTTCCTTTCCTTGGAAAAAAGTCTGCATAGAGCACGGCTAAAAACTTATCCTCCCTGTCCCTTACTTCGTAGGCAGTCACTTCCTGGTGGTAGACGGGGATGGCTGTGGCGCTCTTGAAGGTAATTCCGAATAACTTGGTTGCCGTCTTAAATACTCCTTCGATGACATTTTCCAAAGAAAAATAGGGTCTCAATTCCTCCTCGTCAAAGGCATACTTTTCTTTTTTTAGCAATTCGGAATAGTAGGCGAAATCCCATTTTTGAAGTTCATCAATTCTATCCTTTTTAGCGATTAGGGATACTTCCTGTACTTCTTCTAGGGCCTTTGGCTTGGCTTTTTGCAATAACTCCTGTAAAAATGCTTGCACCTTCTCTGGAGTTTCTGCCATACGTTCTTGCAAGGTAAACTCGGCATGACTTGAAAATCCTAAAAGTTGGGCCCGCTCTGATTTGAGTCGTATTAGCTTGGTGATGATTTCTTGATTATCCAGCTCATCTCCTTTGGCACATTTGGTATTGAAAGCAAAAAACATCGTTTTTCGTAATGCTCTATCCTTAGCATAGGTCATCACTGGAATGTAGGAAGGGTAATCCAGCGTAAATGCCCAGGAGCCAGCATGTCCTCTTTCTTCGGCCAGCTGGGCAGCTGCTTCTACTGCCGTTGGAGGAATGCCTTCAAGTTCCTCTTTTTTATGAATTAGGTGGAGGAAGCGTTTGGTCTCTGCCAGTACGTTTTCTCCAAACTTTAAACTCAGCTGTGCTATTTCTTCATCCAGTTTCCTCAGGGTGAGGGCATCTTCTGCGTTTAGCATGGCCCCATTCCTGACGAATGAATTGTAGGTTTTTTGAAGAAGGGTATGTTGTTCGGCGCTTAGAGAAAGCTTTTCCTTACAGTGATATACCTGAGAGACCCGATCAAACAATTCTTTATCGAGAAGAATGTCGTTGGCATGGGAAGTAAGCAGAGGTGAAATTTCTCTAGCTAATTTTTGTATTTCATCCGATGTCTCTGCTGCATTCAGGTTAAAAAAAATGGAAGAGATTACTCCCAAGGCTTTACCACTCCGATCTAGGGCAGCTACGGTATTCTCAAAAGTAGGTAAGGCTTGGTTTTTAATCTCTGCAATTTCTTGGTTAGCAAGAGCAATGGATTGCTTGATGGCAGGCAGGAAATGCGCTGGAACAATGGCATCAAATGCTGCTGTGGAATAGGGGGTACTGGGAGGTGAAAGTAGGGGATTGTTCATAATCACAACTTCGATAGAGCAAGGTCTGCCACGAAGTCTGCAAATTTACCCAAATCCAAAGTCTAAATCAGCTTCCCCAAAAAGATTTTCTATTAAAAAAGGCCAGCTTTTGGGCTGGCCTAAAATTTCCGTCAATCAAAATCACAGCTCATTTCTTCCATCCCTATAGGGGCCCCATCCGGTATGCTCAATACCTGCTGTGGGGTCAATTCCTCAGGAAGGTTGAGGAAGGCTTCAATTTTTTGATTCAAGTAATCCCGATGTGCCTTCAAGAGACTAGAAGATGGATTGGTAGGTGTACTTAGTTGACGCAATTGCTTTCGGGCTAGGGCACGTACGGTTTGAGATGCGCCAGCATTCTTAGATAAAGCAATCAGGTGGTCTATCAATTTGACTTCGGTCATCAACTTGATTTCTGCACCAAGTCCCGACGGCATGGTGTTACTAAATACCTGTACACTTACCTTGCTGAGCACCTCTTCTAATCCAGGTAAGGAATTGTTTTGCAAGTGTTGCAAGTACACTCGATTTGCTCTCCCTGGTTCAAAGAGGAAGGTAAAGGTGGCGTCTACCACATTTTCTGCTGGAGCAATAGGATCAAATACCGGTCCCGTACGAGATGGGAAAGTTTCTCTGGTTTTTCCATAACCATAGGGCCTAGGAGGGATTAGCTCCAGTATGGAGGAAGGGATTTCCAACCGCCTTGTGGAGATACTTTCAAGTAAGGCATCTAAAGCATCCCCTTGAACTTTAGACGTCAACCACTTGTGCCGGGCTTGGTTATCTCCTTTGACCTTGTAGCTGTAATCTAAGCCTCCTATCAATTTGCTCGTTGCTTCCAATTGGTAGCGATGCATCAAGTAAAGGGGCACAAATACTTCCTCCAAAATGGCCTCCGGCTGACCTGTTTTGATGGCATTGAGTCCAAAGGTTTTCATGCGCTTTTCCCGCAAGTCCAATAAGCGTTTGAGTTCTTCTGAGGCAGAGGCCCCATTGTCCCAAAGGTGGGAGCGAGGATGTACCCCACTTACATTTCTGGAGTCGGAGTCGGTGATAAACTCATAGCCTGCAGCATAAGTAGCTTGAAGGGTTTTTTCTAAAAACTCTGCCTCGCTTTGGTTGGGGGCAGGCTGCCCATAGCCATAGGTCACGGCCCACTTGTCCCATTCACCGATTTTTAGGTCATATGCAGCACTAAAATCCACTTCCCCATTTTCATCTAGGCTGATCAGGGGGTGGGGGTAGTCCATCACCGAAGAGCGTCCTGAAGCAGAGGTGGCATAGCTATGGGAAATACCCAAGGTATGTCCAATTTCATGAGCGGAAAGTTGCTTTAGTCTATTCAAGGCAAATTCCATCAATTTAGGATCGGCTTCGTTGCCCTCTTCAAAGGGCTGCAAAAGACCTTGCCCAATCAGGTAATCTTGCCGAACTCGCAGCGAACCCAGGGAAACTTGCCCCTTGATGATTTCGCCTGTGCGAGGATCTCGAATGCTAGATCCATAGGACCAACCTCGGGTGGATCTGTGGATCCACTGGATTACATGGTAGCGCACATCCATCAAGTCCATACCTTCGGGAGCTAATTCTACCCGAAAAGCATTTTTAAATCCAGCAGCCTCAAAGGCCTGAGCCCACCAATTTCCTCCTTCGATCAAGGCACTGGCTACAGGTTCTGGCGTTCCTCTATCCAAGTAGTATACAATGGGTTCTACCACTTCCGAAACAGCGGCACTAGGGTCTTTCTTCTCGAGCCTATGTCTGGATATAAATCTTTTTACTAGGGGCTGATCTATGGGGGTGGTGTAGTCTTGGTAGCTGATGTAAAAGTATCCTGCTCGTGGATCAAATGCCCTAGTAGCATACAAGGGAGGCAATTCGATGAAAGAATGTCTCATGCGGACGGTTACCGCTTCAGGGCTTGGGGTCACTGATCTCAAGTATCCGCCTGCACCCGTACCGGTGAAGGTGATGGTGGCTTCCACTTCTGTATTTTTTGGAAAGTTTTTGGTTGTAGGCAAATACAAGCCCGAACGGCTTGCCTCCACCCTGTAGTTACCTTGTTTGGTGCTAGCAAGGGTTTCACTTACCCCATGGGCATCTTGAAGAAAAAAATTCGTTGCTTCTACTATATGGGTGTTCCCTTCGGATTTGATGACCTCAAATCCCCAAAGCGTCGACTCTGCAAAGGCGTCACGAATGGATTTTGCCTCGTTGGGATTAGAAGTGTAGGCTCTGTAATCGTAATTTTTATGAACCATCAGGATTTTATTTCCTGTTTTGCGGAATTCCACGATTCGGGTATCTCCCAGTTGTCCCCTATCCAAGCCGATGTCATTGGAACCTACTCCGGCAGTAAGGGCATTGACATAGAGGATTTCCTTATCCAGAAAGGGGATTTCTAAATAGATTTTCCCTTTTTCTTCGTCTAGATAAAATGGCACAAAACCTTCCTTTCTGGTTATCTTGGAGAAATCTTGGGCCACAATCCAGGTGGTGCTTAGGCCACAAAAAAGAACTAGCAGTAGAGCAAACTTATTTTTCATTGCGGAGTGATTTTTTTTTCAAATTATCAAAAAGCAGAGCTGGTTTCCTACTGTTGAAGGAAAAATCAATTAAAATAAACCCTCAGCACCAAGGAGGTGTCCGTTTGGTGCTTGCCGTCTATGGCCTGTGCTCCAGAACTGATGCGGTCTCGATCTAGGTAAGATGTCCTAGCCCAGCGAAAATAGATGTTGACCTGGTCGCCTAATTTATAGTTAAGGAGGAGGTACTTTCGAGTGCCTCTGCCAAAGAAGGAGGGGATAGAAAAGGTGCTCCAAACATTTTTTTCTACAGCATACAAACGGTTATCGTAAGTGGGGGCATCAAAAAGTGCTACTCTTCCGCTCAATTGCCATTTATTTCGTTCTAGTGTCGCCTCTTGCACCATCATCCAACCTTGGGTACGATGGCTAGGGAGCTGGACCTGGTTCCAAAGCATGCGGGAGCAAAGTCGAAGGTGGGGGAGTGCTTGAATTTCAACAAAGGCGCTGAGGTTGGTTTTGGTGATTGGAGCGAGAAGGTAGGGAGTGGAAGGAAGTCCCTCGTCTGCTAAATTTCTCTCTTTTTGCTCTTTTCGAAATTGCAGGGTGCTGACTACCTGTTTGTTGGGTTGGAAAGTGAGGTTGATCATCATTTCCTTTCCTTTTGAGGGAGCATAGACGCGGTATTTCAACCAAGGAAAAGAAAATTGATCGTAATAGGCATTGATTTTTAGATGGGGCAGGGGTTTGAGTTGTAGGCCTACATAAATTCCCTTCTCGTTGACTGGCCTAGCATTTTCTGAAAATGCGGTACTGTAAAAGCTATGAAAATTCCTGTCGTAATTTCTCCAAAGAAAGGAGAAATCCACGTTTTTATGAAGGCTACTCACCCAACCTATGACCCTTCCTTGTCCCAAGCTTTTTGACATGGCCCATTCCCCGAAGAAGTTAAAATTTTTCCATAAATAATGGGTATACACACTATGGACCTGGTTGGTTTGGCCCTGAAACTCAAAGGTATTGTAGAGATTGGGCTCTTTTTTTACTGGAAAATTGAATTGGGTGTATAGGCTATTCCATCCTAAGGACCAGGTTTCTTTCTTTGGGGTATACTGGACGTTCCAGCCCAGGGAAGTTTCTTGGAGTTGGTGTTTGCGAGCAAGTTCACTGCTGGTCCGGTGCATTCCGCTGGAAGAAAATCCGGTGAAGAATGCCTCCTGGCCTGGGATACCCTCGGAGGCACTTTGCACCTTGCCGTCTCTAGGCGAGGAAGAAAGCAGGATAGAAGTATTCCATCTTTGCAACTGTCTGCTCATTGCTATCCCTCTAAAAAATCCTGATTCTAGGCTTGCGGTGTACGGCCTCAAGCCAAGACTACTTCTCCGAATTGAGGTGATGGTTTCGGATCCTTTTCCAAAGTGATATCCAGCTCCAAAAACCAAGCCTTGACCAAAACTCGCTTGGTAATCCCCTAGGGTGATGGTTTTCCATTTACCCAGCTGGTATCTGGTGAAGTGAAAGGAGGTAAAATCAGCGCCGTATTGCTTGGTCTTTGGGTTCCAGTTTATTTGTTCGCCAGGATCTTTTTCCAGCAGCAAACCTAGGCTGAAGTCTTTGGGGTGTTGTATTCGAAATTTGAGAAAAAAGTCGCTGGGACTGCCCAGATACTTCCCTGGAGGTAGGCTTGCTGAGGTATCTCTATTCGCATAGCCTTGCCTATTTTCCCAGGTTTGCCTGTGTCTTAGCAGGAGGTAGGCATTTTCTTCCTCCAGGAGCCTAGTTAAAAATGGTTTGATCTTTTTTCCATCCTCTTCTGTGCGAAGAAATGGTAGGAGAAGCTCAATGGTGTCTGGATCAAAACCAGGAATCGCTTGAAGTTCATAGAGGGAGAGAAGTCTCCCGTTTTCCAATTTATACGCTTGAATCGCCTGGACTTGACTGGGCGATAGCAAGTAAGTAGCTAGCAGTTCTTCTGTGCTGGCTTGATTCAGGTCTATGGGATTTTGGTACAGCTCAAAAAATACTTCAGCCAGCTGCTCTCGATCCAATTCCTCTTCTTGAAGAGAAAATAGGCGTTCGATCACCTGTTCTATAGTGGATCCTGAGATGGTTTTTTGCTGTGCTGTTGCATCAAAACAGCAAAGGATACCAAAGGCCAACAGCCAGCACCTCATCACTCAAAATTCAAGGAATAAGGATATATGATGACTTCTTCCCAAGACACTGGTTTGACCAAAGGCATAATCCGCTCCAAAGGAAGATTTTCTAATCCCGAGTCCAAAGTTGATTCGCGCAGGATTACTTTGCATCCCCGTTCGTAGCAGGAGCCATTCTCCAAGCGTGTACTGCACACCGGCCTTGAAAAGTGGGGGAGTTGACAGTTCTTTCTCTACTTCTGAATGAATTTCTA
>JAJTDZ010000011.1 GCA_021298245.1 Algoriphagus sp.
CCTGCAAAAGTACCGATAAAATTCCATACACTTTACTGCCTTTGGGGGAAGCAATGCGTTGGGCCACTTCTTTTTGAAGCATACATACCACCTCTGTCACCAAGTCTTTGTTTTCCAATACCTTAAAAAATATTTGAGAGGAAATATTGTAAGGAAAATTGCCCGCCACTACTAGGGGCTCATTCCATTTTTCCCTCATATTAAATTTGAGAAAATCCCCCTCCACTATCCTATCCTTCATTTCAGGATACCTTTTCTTCAGGAAATCAATACTTTCTTTATCAATTTCTATGAGGTGTATTTCTAGATCGCTTTGAAGTAAAAAATCGGTCAATACTCCCATGCCAGGACCAATTTCAAGGAGAAACTTCGCCTCCCCATGCCCAGTGATTTGTTGGGAGATTCGCTCTGCAATGCTAAGATCAGTCAAAAAATGTTGACCAAGATGCTTTTTTGGTTTTACCAGTGCCATCGTATCCCTCTGATATTTTTTCATAACTTGCAGACTTCAAAATTAAGGGAATATTCCAACATGACTTGGAAATTGTTTTCCTGATTTAAAGCGTAAAAAGGATCATGCAAACAAAGAAACAAAGACCCATTCTAGGAATTAGTATTGGAGATGTCAATGGCATCGGAGTGGAAGTGATATTGAAATCTCTTTCGGATGCACGCGTTTACTCTTCCTTTACGCCTGTCATTTATGGACACGGAAAAGCCTTGACTCATTATAAAAAGCTCTTGCAGCTGGAAGAAATTCAGTTTACCCAAATCAGGTCTAGCGATGAAATTCAGCCTAGAAAATTACAAGTAATCAACTGCGTGGAAGAATGTCCAGAAATCCTTCCTGGGGTAGAAACCCAGGAGGCAGGAAATTTGGCAATGGTTTCTTTTGCCAAGGCAGTAGAAGACCTAAAATCAGGAAAAATTGATGGCTTGGTCACCGCCCCCGTAAACAAAAACAATCTCTCCACTGCAGAAAAACCCTTTGTGGGTCATACCGAATACCTTTCTAATGCTGTAGGGGCTTCAAGTTGCCTGATGATGATGGTAAGCGATTCCTTGAGAGTAGGATTGGCTACGGGTCACTTGCCCCTAGCAAAAGTCCCGTCTTCCATCACCAAAGAACTTATTACAGAGAAGGTTTTACTTTTTAGCAAGAGTCTTGAACATGATTTTGGTATTCCAAAACCCAAAATAGCTATCCTTGGACTCAATCCCCATGCTGGTGAAGATGGACTATTGGGTGAGGAAGAGGAAAAAATTCTCAAACCCGTCGTACAAGAGTTAAAAGATAAGCACCACTATGTTTTTGGTCCTTATGCAGCAGATGGTTTTTTTGGAATGCAACACCAATTTAAATTTGATGGAGTATTGGCTATGTACCATGACCAAGGTCTAATTCCATTTAAATCCATGGCCTTCAGTACAGGGGTAAATTTTACCGCGGGAATCCCTGTAGTTCGAACCTCACCAGACCACGGCACTGCGTATGCCATAGCTGGTAAAAATATAGCAGAAGAGTCATCCATGCGATCAGCTTTGTTTTTGGCTGCAGATATTGTGGAAAGTAGGTCTAAGGACAAAGGATAAGTGCTAATTGGGTAATAATTACGCATGAAACCAAATTTTATTTCAAATTCTATTTCACCGATCATAAATTAATTCCTAAATTTGCGGTCTTAATTCTTAAGAAGTCCTGTGAAGTCCTGGAAAGCCTTTGATATTGAAATCATTAAATTCAAAGAGGGATTACATGAAATCGTCTTTGACATAAAGGATGATTTTTTTTCTCAGGTAGAGGGGAATGAGCTTCTGGAGAAGGGGAAATTGACTGCAAGGGTCAATTTAAATAAAGGGGCAAATGTCATGGAACTCACATTTCATGTTCAGGGTAGTGTAGAACTAACTTGCGATAGAAGTTTGGAGTTGTTTTGGCATCCTTTATCATTTACGGAGCGAATGATTTACAAATATGGATCTAGAGAGGAGGAACTAGATGATTTGGTCATGATGATCACAAGGGATACCCCTTCCATCAATGTAGCGCAGTTGCTCTACGAGTTTATTTTGCTAGCTCTTCCAGCAAAAAAAATTCATCCAAATTGGAGAGAAGAGCAAGAAGATGATTCTAGTGAAGGAGGATTTGTATATCTAGATCAAGAACAGGAAGAAGAATCCTTCGGAGTTGAACCAGAAAAGAAAGTAATAGATCCCCGTTGGGAACAATTATTAAAATTGAAAAAATAAAAAAACCATAACTAAGACCTACCATGGCACATCCTAAACGAAAAATTTCGAAAACCAGACGAGATAAACGAAGAACGCATTACAAATTGGAAGCTCCTGGATTGGCAAAATGTCCAACTACCGGTGAAATGCACTTGCCTCACAGAGCCTTCTGGTTGGATGGTAAATTGTATTTTAAAGGTCAGGTAGTCATCGAAAAAGAAGTTCGAGCCTAAGCTATCTCACATTCACCCCCTATTCCACTCCCCAAAAGAGTGGAATTTTCATTTGTGATGAGGTAAATTATCTCATTTTCAAGTTCTTGATTATTACTCGATACAGAATTTGGCAGTGAAGGGTCAGTATACTAATTTTGAAGCCTACGTACGAAAATCCGAAGTAGGAAAAAGGGAAATTATTACCAATTCCACGTACCTAGATAGAATCCCACCTAATGGATAAACTTAGAGCCAAGGTTAGCGGCATTCATGGCTATGTCCCTGAATACCGACTTACCAATAAAGAATTAGAGTCATTGGTAGATACCAATGACGAATGGATTACTTCGAGAACGGGTATCAAGGAAAGAAGAATCTTAAAAGGGGAAAATCAAGGGACTTCCGTACTTGGGGTGGGCGCTGTGCAGGGCCTCTTGGAAAAGACTGCTACTGACCCTTTGGATATAGATTTGATTATTTGTGCGACGGTTACTCCTGATATGCCGTTTCCCGCTACCGCAAATATTATTGCTGAAAAAGTAGGGGCAAAAAATTCCTTTTCCTTTGATGTCGGTGCTGCCTGCTCTGGTTTTTTATTCGCATTGCAAGTCGGAGCACAATTTATTCAAGCAGGTACACACAAAAAAGTGATTGTAGTAGGAGCCGATAAAATGTCTGCTATAGTTGATTACGAGGACAGAACTACCTGTATTTTGTTTGGGGATGGTGCTGGAGCAGTATTGCTAGAACCCACTACCGAAAACTTGGGACTCATGGATGCCCTTTTGAAGTCGGATGGTGCTGGAGAAAACTACCTTCATATGAAAGCTGGAGGAAGTCGAAGACCTGCAAGTATGGAAACTGTCGCCAATAGAGAACATTATGCTTACCAAGAAGGTGCCACGGTCTTCAAATTTGCAGTCACCAATATGGCCGATGTAAGTGCGGAGGTGATGGAGCGCAATGGGTTGAAAGGAGAAGATGTGGCTTGGTTGGTTCCTCATCAGGCCAACAAACGCATCATAGATGCTACGGCTAATCGTATGAATATTGGCCCGGAAAAAGTCATGATGAACATAGAACGTTATGGTAACACCACTGCGGCTACCATTCCCTTGTGCCTATGGGAATACGAAAAGCAACTTAAAAAGGGAGATAATTTAATCTTGGCTGCTTTTGGTGGTGGATTTACTTGGGGTGCCATTTATCTCAAGTGGGCTTTAGATAATAAAAAATAACTTAGAATTTATAACTCATGGCAAGTACTGCAGATTTTAAAAATGGACTTTGTCTTGTAATGAACAATGATATTTTTAGCATTGTAGAATTTCAACATGTAAAACCGGGCAAAGGAGCTGCCTTTGTGCGAACTAAACTTAAAAGCCTTCGCTCTGGGAAAACGCTGGACAAAACCTTTAATGCAGGGGAAAAAGTGACTACTGCACGCGTAGAAAAAAGAGCCCATCAATTTTTATACAAAGATGATTTGGGGTACAATTTCATGGACACGGATAATTTTGAGCAAATCTCCTTGGAAGAACACCTCATTGAGAGACCAAATCTTTTGAAAGATGGACAGCTGGTGGATATTTTGGTTCATGCCGAAACAGAAACCCCCCTTTCGGTGGAACTACCCCCCTTTGTGGAATTGATGATTACGTATACCGAGCCCGGTATTAAGGGAGATACTGCCACCAATGCCCTAAAACCGGCTACTGTGGAGACAGGAGCTACCGTTATGGTACCTCTTTTTGTAGATCAAGATACCCTAATTAAAGTAGATACACGGGACGGTTCTTATTCTGAAAGAGTAAAATAATTAGTTTTGGCTAATTGATTTAGCTAACTTACCTAGCTCAATTAATTTCATCCCATAGAAAAAAATGTCTTCAGGCATTGAAAAAATCAACACTATGAAAGCGAAAGAGATCCAAGATTTGATTGATTACATTTCCAATACGGGCTTAGCAGAAGTCAAAATTAAAACAGAAGAATTCGAGCTTTCTGTGAAAAAATATGCGGATTCGGCAGCTCCTAGTGCTACTCCGCAGGTAGTGATGCATGCTCCGGCTGCAGCTCCAGCTGTACCAAGCCCAGCTCCGGCTGCAGCAGCTCCTGTAGCAGCAGCACCTTCCAACTTGGTAGAGATAAAATCACCCATGATAGGGACGTTTTATCTCAGTCCTAATCCCGAATCTGCTCCTTTTGTAGAAGAAGGAGGGTCAATCCGCTCTGGCCAAACCATTTGTATCATTGAAGCCATGAAGCTTTTTAATGAAATTGAATCTGATATAAGCGGGAAAATTGTAAAAATCTTGGTAGCCAATGCATCCCCTGTAGAATACGATCAGCCCCTTTTCCTAATTGATCCTGCAGGTTGAGGTTAGTTCTAAATCGAGAAAATCGTGTTTAAAAAAATATTAATTGCCAACCGAGGTGAAATTGCATTACGGGTAATTCGTACTTGCAAGGAGATGGGTATAAAAACGGTCGCAGTATATTCTACGGCAGATAAAGAGAGTCTTCATGTGCGTTTTGCTGATGAAGCAGTGTGTATTGGACCTCCTCCAAGCAAGGAGTCTTACCTGAATATTCCTAGGATTATAGCGGCAGCAGAAATTACCAATGCGGATGCCATCCATCCCGGATATGGATTCCTTTCTGAAAACGCAGAATTTTCCCGGGTATGTGAGGAATACGGAATAAAATTTATTGGAGCATCCCCCGACATGATTGCCAAAATGGGCGATAAGGCTACTGCTAAAGCCACCATGAAAGCTGCTGGGGTACCAACGATTCCTGGTTCAGAGGGACTTTTGGATTCAGTACAACAAGGCTTGGATTTGGCCAAAAAAATGGGATATCCTGTGATCCTCAAGGCCACTGCAGGGGGTGGAGGTCGCGGAATGCGCATAGTAAGGGAAGATCAGGAATTTAAAAAAGCATGGGACGATGCGAAAATGGAATCTGGAGCAGCTTTTGGTAACGATGGCTTGTATCTAGAAAAGTTTGTTGAAGAGCCACGTCACATAGAAATTCAGGTGGTGGGTGACCATACGGGAAAAGCGTGTCATCTTTCCGAAAGAGATTGCTCAATTCAGAGAAGACACCAAAAACTTGTAGAAGAAACCCCCTCTCCTTTTATTACAGACGAGTTACGTGATGCCATGGGTAAAGCAGCCATCAAAGGAGCCGAAGCCATAGGATACGAAGGAGCAGGCACCATTGAATTTTTGGTAGACAAGAATAGGAATTTCTATTTTATGGAAATGAATACCAGAATTCAGGTCGAACACCCCATAACCGAAGAAGTAACTGATTTTGATTTGATTAAAGAACAAATCAAAGTGGCCGCTGGAGAAACCATTTCAGGTCGAAATTATTATCCCAAGCTCTTTGCTATGGAATGCCGAATCAATGCAGAAGATCCCAGCAATGGATTTAGGCCAAGTCCTGGAAAAATCAATAACCTGCATTTCCCAGGAGGCAGAGGGGTAAGGGTAGATTCTCACGTTTATGCAGGCTATGTCATTCCCCCAAATTACGATTCCATGATTGCTAAGCTGATCGTGAGTGGACAATCTCGAGAGGAAGTCATCGTCCGAATGAAACGTGCCCTAGAAGAATTTGTGATCGATGGCATCAAAACTACTATACCCTTTCATATTGCACTGCTTGAAAATGAGCAGTTTAAGGAGGGAAATTTTACCACAAAATTCTTGGAATCTTTCGACTTTTCCCTAATCAAAGGGTAAGCAAAAAGCCACTTCAATGAAGTGGCTTTTTTAATTTCCTTAGTAAACCAACCAAACCGTGTAGGTCAACTTACAATATGAATTTTAAGCATATTGGTTTTTCCTTTTTGACTCAAAGGCATGCTTCCGGTATTGACAATTACATCTCCCGGGGAGACATGTCCTTCATTTTTTAAGATGGTTTCAATATCAGCAAATACGCCATCGGTAGAGGCGTGACCTTCGTAGTGGTAGGCACGTACCCCCCATACTAGAGAAAGTTGAGTCAATAGTTTGTTGTTGCGGGTAAATACGAAAATATTGGATAGTGGGCGATGAGAAGCCAACCTAAACCCAGTGAACCCAGAGGAAGTGATTCCTACAATTGCTTTTGCTTTCACATTTCTTGAAAGTCTGGCTGCCATCAAAATCAAATTATTGCTTAAAAAGGTGGGATCCTCTTCAGGAATCCTATATAGATTATGATAAATCTCAGCATTTTCTTCCAAGTAGGTAATGATGCTAGTCATCGCTTTTACTGCGTGAACAGGGTATTTTCCAGAGGCGGTTTCAGCGGATAGCATCACTGCATCAGCTCCATCCAATACTGCATTGGCTACGTCGTTGGTTTCTGCTCTAGTTGGTCTTGGATTTTGAATCATACTCTCCATCATCTGGGTAGCAATAATGACGGGTTTGCATGCCAGCTTGCACTTTTCAACCATCTTTTTTTGCCATAGAGGTACAATCTCCATAGGAACTTCCACTCCCAAATCTCCTCTGGCAACCATGATGGCATCGGTTGCTTCGATAATGGCATCAATATTTTCCAAGGCCTCCGGCTTTTCGATCTTTGCTACAATTTTGCAGTGCTTACCCGCAGCCTTGATTCTATTTCTGAGATCTACAATATCTTCAGCAGAGCGAACAAAAGACAGGGCAATCCAATCCACATCCTGAGCTAATCCAAATTCTAGATCTTCTAAATCCTTTTCGGTAAGCGATGGGGCAGATACTTTGGTAAATGGAAGATTGATTCCTTTTCTGGACTTGAGCAAACCTCCATGAAGGACGGTACAGTTGACTTGCTTCCCATCGGTATCGTTGACGATCAATTCCAAATTGCCATCGTCAATAAGAATATGTTCTCCTTCTTGCACATCTTGAGGCAGGTTTTTATACACGGTGCTCACCAAGGAGGAAGTCCCAATCAGGGGCTCGCTGGTAATGGTGATTTTATCTCCTGGCTTAATCTCAACACCATTGTTTTCAACCTCGCCTACCCTAATTTTTGGACCCTGCAAATCTTGAAGAATCCCAAGGTGACAATTCATTTCTTTATTTACCCTACGGATAATCTCAATCACCTCTCGATGGACTTCATGGGATCCATGGGAAAAATTCAAACGAAATACATTTGCTCCAGCAAAAGCGAGACTTTTAATCATCTCGTAGGTATTGGAGGCAGGACCTACAGTGGCTAAAATTTTAGTTTTCTTAAATGGCAAATGAGACATAAAGGTTTAATAGGTTAGTAGGTTTTCTTTCGATTTGAGTTTGGAAATATCAATCTTGATTACGCTTTGGACGAGAGAGTTCTTGGAAAGCTTTTCAATAAACGTACTCAATAAGATTTGCTCTGTTTCATCCTGTACAAGAAGAAAATAATCTAAATTTTTGAGCTCTGGAATAAGGTAAGCCATCTGCTGGGTAGCATTGATTGCCCTATTTTTTAGCAACTGAATATAGCCGTGCGACAAAGAAAGGAAGTACTGGCTTATTTCAAGTTTTTGAGCATTTAAAAATTCTAATTCCAAATCATCTTTTTTTACCAAGTTGAGATCCAACTCTTTATTGATCAACCAGGCCATTCTATATTCTTTTACAGGAGACACAATCCCTAGCAATTCAAAGTCAAAGGTAGGTTCTACAAGTAATTTAGCCTTCTTCATGGAGGAGGATCAGTAGGTGTCACAAAGGTAGAAATTAAAACGGTGTAGCGACAATATTCAAAATCCCAAAATTTACTTCCCGCATTTCTTTGTCAATTAGCCATTAAATATATTTCTTTGCGGAAAGTTATTCACTAAACTGATCACAAAATGTCTGAAATTGCACAAAAAGTAAAGGCCATCATTGTTGACAAACTTGGCGTAGAAGAATCTGAAGTCACTATGGAAGCAAGCTTCACCAACGATCTTGGCGCTGATTCTTTGGACACTGTGGAATTAATCATGGAATTCGAAAAAGAATTCAACATCTCCATTCCTGATGACCAAGCCGAGCAAATTGGTACAGTTGGTCAAGCCATCACTTACCTTGAGGCTAACGTAAAATAAAATTACCCCATAAATTCATTTTATGAATTTAAAAAGAGTTGTTGTAACCGGCCTCGGAGCACTCACACCCATTGGTAACTCAAAGGATGAATTCTGGAAGGGATTATCTTCTGGTGTGAGTGGCGCTGGGCCAATCACGCGATTCGACGCTTCGCTATTCAAAACCCAATTTGCTTGCGAAATAAAAAACTTTGACATCGATAATTTTATCGATAGAAAAGAAGCGAGAAAAATGGATGCATTTACCCAATATGCCATGGTTGCGGTGGATGAAGCGATCATAGACTCAGGAATCAATCCTGAGACCATTGACTTGTCACGAGCCGGCGTTATTTGGGGTTCGGGAATTGGAGGTTTGAGAACTTTCCAAGAAGAAGTAATGGAATTTTCCAAGGGGGATGGGACTCCCCGATTCAATCCATTTTTTATTCCTAAAATGATTGCCGATATCGCTGCCGGCTTCATTTCAATCAAGTATGGTTTTCGCGGGCCCAATTTCGTGACCGTATCGGCCTGTGCTTCTGCTACCAATGCTCTCATAGATGCCTTCAATTATATCCGATTGGGTAAAGCAGACATCTTTGTCAGTGGAGGATCAGAAGCTGCCGTCACTGAAGCAGGTATTGGAGGATTCAATGCCATGAAAGCCTTATCCCAGCGAAACGATTCCCCTCAAACAGCTTCAAGACCCTTTGACAAAGATCGAGATGGATTTGTCTTGGGTGAAGGTGCAGGTGCTTTGATTCTCGAAGAACTCGAACATGCTAAGGCAAGGGGTGCAAAAATTTATGCAGAACTCGTAGGTGGAGGCATGACTGCCGATGCCAATCACATTACTGCTCCTCATCCAGAAGGTCTAGGCGCTAGTAGTGTCATGCAAATTACCTTGGAAGACGCAGGGATTACTCCTGAATGTATTGATTACATCAACGTTCATGGAACATCTACCCCTCTTGGAGACGTAAGCGAAACCATGGCTATACAAAAGGTTTTTGGAGACCATGCGTATCGTCTTAACATCAGCAGCACGAAATCCATGACCGGTCACCTGCTAGGTGCTGCTGGAGCTATTGAGGCGATTGCCTGCATTATGGCAATCAATCATAGCCTCGTTCCTCCTACCATCAATCATTTTACCGACGATGAGGCATTTGACCCAGGTTTAAATTTGACCTTTACCGAAGCTCAGTCAAGAGAAATCAACTACGCTTTGAGCAACACCTTTGGTTTTGGAGGTCACAATTGCTCGGTTATTTTCAAAAAATTCAACTAATCCGCGTGACCTTCTTCAAGCGATTAGGACTACAAGCACTCTTCTTTAGCACAAAAGACAAACACCTTGCTACCTCGATCCGAATGATCTTAGGTAGTAAGCCTCTCAACCTGTTTCTGTACCGTCTTGCTCTTACTCCAGCGGGCTTAGGAGAAGAATCGGACAACGGTTTCAAAAAATCCAACGAACGATTGGAATTTCTTGGAGATGCCGTTTTGGGAGCTGTCATTGCCGAGCATTTATTTAAAAAATACCCCTACAGAGACGAAGGGTTTCTTACCGAAACGAGGTCCAAATTGGTCAATAGAGAAACCCTAAACGATGTAGGTATCAAGATTGGACTTAAAAAAATATTTTCCCAGGTGGTGGGAAATCGGCAATTTGTTGGAAATAAATCCCTTTATGGGGATATACTAGAGGCCTTTTTGGGAGCTGTTTATCTCGATAGAGGGTATGCGTTTACAAAAAAATTAATCCTACAACGCATCCTTATTCATATGGACTTAGAGGGTATGGTAAGTACCATCTCCAATTTCAAAAGTAAACTTTTGGAATGGTCTCAGCGTGAAGGGAAACAAGTGGAATATTCCGTAGTACAGGTTAATTCTAACCAACGCTACAAAGAGTTTGTTATAGAGGTGCTCCTAGACCAGGAATCCATTGCCTTGGGTAAAGGAGAAACAAAGAAAAAGGCAGAACAAGAAGCTTCTAAAAATGCCTGTGAAAAGCTTCAACTGGTCAGCTAAATCGCCAACAGAAAAAATACCTATGGCTGCACTAAAAATAGCCGGAGCTACACTCAACCAAACCCCGCTGGATTGGCAGGGAAATTTGGAGCGTATCCAAGAAGCTATACAGCTAGCTAAAAGTAGTCAGGTAGAAGTGCTGTGCTTGCCCGAATTATCTCTCACAGGCTATGGAGCAGAAGACCTTTTTTTAAGCCCATGGTTTTGTGAAAAAGCTCTTGCTCAACTCGAACGCCTACTTCCATTCTGTCAAGGCATCACTATAGCAGTTGGACTACCCCTACGCATAGAAGATAAGGTTTACAACGTGATGGCTGTGGTAGAGGATACCCAAGTCAAAGGATTAGTAGCCAAGCAGTTTCTAGCCATCGATGGAGTACATTACGAATTTCGTTGGTTTACCCCATGGCCAGCTCAGGAACAAAGAACATTAACCCTTTTTGGGAAAGAGGTACTTTTTGGAGACCTCACCTTTCAGCATAAGGGCCTACATTATGGATTTGAAATTTGTGAAGATGCTTGGAGGGGAGACTTACGTCCTGGACATAGATTAAGCGAGAGAAAGGTAGATTTAATTTTTAATCCTAGCGCTTCTCACTTTGCTATGGGGAAAACTTCCCTTCGCCAACAGTTGGTCACAGAAAGTTCTAGGCAATTCTCTTGCTTTTATTGCTATGTCAATCTTTTGGGAAATGAGGCAGGCAAAATGATTTATGATGGAGAAATTCTATTTGCAAAAGATGGAACCCTGCTTTCAAGAAATGCCTTACTCTCATTCAAAGACGTACAAATCCTTTCTTTCCAAGTAGAGCCTATCCCTCAATCCATCGCACCTATCCTTTCAAAAGAATGGGAATTTGCTCAGGCTACAGGGCTAGCCTTATTTGATTATCTCAGAAAAAGTAAATCCAAGGGTTTTGTGCTTTCCCTTTCTGGAGGGGCAGACTCCTCTACCCTAGCCATCCTGGTGGCAGAAATGGTCCGCAGAGGGATACAGGAACTGGGGACTGCTGCATTTGCATCCAAACTTGGCTTACCGGCACCCCAGCCTGGAGCAGAGGAGGAAAAAGATATGGTCCAACAACTCTTGACCACAGCTTATCAAAGCACAAAAAATTCCTCCAAGGAAACCCTTCTATCGGCCAAAGCTTTGGCAGAAAGTATAGGGGCTACATTTTATACCTGGTCCATAGACGAGGAGGTGAACTCTTACACCCAAAAAATAGAAAAGGCGACGGGACAGCCTCTGACCTGGGAAGAAGATGACATTACCCTACAAAATATTCAAGCTAGGACGCGTTCCCCTATCATTTGGATGCTTGCCAATAAGAAAAATGCCTTGCTCTTGGCCACGTCCAACCGAAGTGAAGGAGACGTAGGCTATGCCACTATGGATGGAGATACCAGCGGTAGCATATCCCCTATTGCCGGGGTAGATAAAGACTTTATTAGGCATTGGCTTCGCTGGGCAGAGAATCACCTAGATAGACCAGGACTTCGCCTGGTCAACGCCCTCACACCTACCGCGGAATTGCGCCCATCCGAACAGGTACAAACAGATGAAAATGACCTGATGCCATACGGTTTGCTTGTAAAAATAGAGCGTTTGGCCCTACAGGATCGACAATCCCCAGTAGCCATTTTCCTTCATCTCCGAGGAAAAGTTTCTCATTCAGAGGAAGAACTAAAAGGTTTTATTAAAAAATTCTTTCAACTTTGGTCACTTAACCAATGGAAGAGGGAGCGATTAGCACCCTCGTTTCATCTGGATGAATTCAATATTGATCCAAAAACTTGGTGTAGATTTCCTATCCTCTCCGGAGGATTCAAAGAAGAATTAGAACAACTAGAAAAACAATAAACCATGCTAAGCTCCTTTCTTTCTTATATCGTTTGGGATGCAAGTCCTTCTGTGATTGAAGGTTTTGATAGACTGAGATGGTATAGCCTACTCTTTGCTTTGGGATTTATCATTTCCCAACAAATCATGGTGTATTTTTTCAAGAAAGAAAATAAAGACGCACAATTGGTGGATAAACTCACCATCTACATGGTGTTGGCAACCATAATAGGCGCAAGGTTGGGCCATGTCCTCTTCTATGAGCCTCAAAAGTACTTGAGCAATCCTCTAGACATTTTGAAAATTTGGGAAGGGGGATTGGCATCTCATGGTGCTGCAATTGCTATTTTGTTAGCATTATGGATCTATGCTAAAAATACTCCTTGAAATTGGAGGTAAAGATACTGGTTCAGATGTAGGAATTGTATATGCCAGAGATGCTGAAGAAATTCTGAGTACCTTACAGGTCCCCATACTTTCCATAGAAGCTTACAAGCCAGAAGATCGTGCTTCTGAATTGCAGGGGAATGGAATTGTTCCGGTAAACTTTGACTTGGAAATTGCTAAGGGAAATTTCACTAAGGAAAATTTGACCACCATCCTATCTCAGAATATCAAATATGCGCTTACCGAATTTCCCTCGTCACAGGAATTTTTAGCAGAATCCCCAACTAGTCCCCTTCAATTTGAGGTAAAAGAAGAGGCCAATCGGTATGTGGTTAAAGTAAAAACATTCGGAAGAGCCAAGCACCCTACACAAATCTATGAGGCAGGCACCTATTTTTTGATTTTTATCCTTTTGCTCTCACTTTGGATAAAATACAAATCACAGCTTCCCGATGGCTTATTGCTAGGTTTATTTTTAATCCTTGTTTTTGGATCACGTTTCCTTTGGGAATACTTCAAAGAAGCCCAGGTATCTTTTGAGGAGGGTATGCAATGGAACATGGGGCAATTGCTCTCTGTACCTTTGGTACTTCTTGGAATCTTCTTGGTTTTCAAAGCATTGAAATCGGGCATCAAAAAGTGAATTAGGGAACAGGATCATGACCTTGCCCGCCCCAAGGATGGCATCTCATGATTCTTTTTATGCCCAGTACCCCACCCTTCCCTATTCCATGCTTTAAAATTGCCTCCTTCATGTAGTGACTGCATGTCGGAGTATACCTACAGCTTGAGGGAAATAAGGGGGAAATTAGGTATTGGTATACCAAAACGGGGAAAATGGCTATCTTTCTGAGGTACTTGGTAAACATGAGGCGATCCTTTGCGATCAAATATGCAGGAATTGAACCAATTTTGGAGACATATAATTCAATTGAAGTCAAAATTTATTTTTTTTCTTTTCGGCTTCTATGTGCTGGGCTTGCTTGCTCTTCCCTTTACGAGTAAAGCACAGGATTCCCTATCCACTTTACCTCCCAAGCAAATAAGCGTTTCTGCAATTTATATCGTTGGAAATGAAAAAACAGAAAGAGAAATCATTCTGCGAGAATTGGATTTTATCAGCAACTATACCTACGATTGGGAAACTTTTTTGGGAATACTAAAGGCAGACCAACAAAAAATTTACAACCTCCGCCTGTTTAATGAGGTCGAAATTACCCCACTTTTTACAGGACCCGAGCAAGTAGATGTCCTCATTACTGTAAAAGAAAGGTGGTACATTCTCCCTTCTTTAATTTTCCAATTGGCGGATAGAAACTTTGCAGAATGGTGGACCAACCAAAACCGAGATTGGTCTCGAGTAAATTACGGTTTCAGGATAAACCACGCCAATGTAGGAGGTAGAAATGAAAAATTCAGGTTTTCCGGCCAATTGGGATTTACCAAAGGATTAGAAATACTTTATTCCAAACCCTACATAGACAGGAAGCAAAAGCATGGATTATCCTTTCAACTTACTTACGGTGACCAAAAAACCTTACCCATTGCTTCCCGATTCAATAGACAAGTTTTCTATACAACACCAGAAGAAGAAGTAGTAAGAAAAACATTTACCACTGCCTTAAGGTATACCTTCAGGAGGACTTTTTACAATTTTCATCTCCTCACTCTGGGGTACTCAAGCATTTGGATCAACCCAAAGGTCTTGCAGGAAAATCCAAGTTATTTTCAACACCAAGGAAATACCTTAGACTTCAGCTATCTCCAATATTCCTTTCGTCACGACAAGCGAGACAATATTGCCTATGCCACCAAAGGAGAACTCCTTCAACTCACAGCTACTGCCTATGGATTGCTACCCAAGGAAAAACTGAATGAAGTAGAGCTCAATCTGACTGCAAACCGGTATCTTCCCTTAAGTGATAAGGTACATGTAGCCTCCGGATTGAGTGGAACGTGGTTTTTAAGCAAAAATCAGCCCTACCCTTTGGTTAGGGGAATAGGCTATGTTCCCAATTTTATACGAGGATATGAATTGTATGTTATTGAAGGACAGCAACTACTCGTTCATAAAAACAGCCTTAGAACAAAGTTTTTTTCCACATCTTTTGACCTTTCCTCCATTTTATCCAACGAGCAATTTAACGTCTTTCCCTTGAGCTTTTACCTCAGTGGTAACTTTGATCATGGAGCAGTTTGGGACCGCAACTGCATTCCAGAAAATTTAAGGCTATCCAATCAATACCTGTATGGTTATGGAATAGGTCTTGACCTGGTAAGTATCTACGACTCTGTTTTTAGGTTTGAATACTCTATCAACAAACAAGGTGAGGGAAATTTCTTTTTCAATATCAAAGCACCATTTTAATTTGAGCTCTTTTGAGAAACTAAATACTTTAAAACGAAAGGATAATTCTTACCTTATCATCTTCAATGATTTACCATGTGGTTTAAAATAAAATATACAACCACTTAATTATCAGCAACTGATGAAGTTCAAAGTAATTCCATACGTTCTTCTGTTGACAATTCTACTTTATTCATGTAGCGACATAGAACAAATTGAGCCTGCCGAATACGAAACATTTGGAATAAGGCACGATAGAAGTCTTACAGATTATGAATCAGCCATCACTGCCACTATCGATAGACCTGATTTTGGACCTGTGGTGATGTTTAGCTATACCATAGCCGGTAAATCAGACGAATATATTGGTTCGGGTACCTTAATTGCCCCCAACTGGATTCTCACGGCTGGCCATAATTTTTATGAAAAGGAAGATCAGAAAAACCCTGTAAATCCTGTAGATATTACGGTTTACGTAGGCAATGATCCCAACAACCCGGAGCAAACGCTAAATGTGGAACAGATTTTTTTTCATCCCACCTGGATTCAAAACAACATGGATTTTGTTTATGCGAATGACCTGTGTTTAGTCAAGTTAAAAACAGCTGCAAAAAATATTACCCCTGCTCAACTCTATACAAGCACAGAAGAACCCATTGGTAATAAAGTTTGGTACGGTGGATTTGGAGATTATTCTAGGCTTAAAGGTCAAAATCCAGATTTTTATTCAAAAAAGCATGCTGTAGAAAATGTGCTTGATAGGAAAGCAACTGGGATTGTAACTAGAATCAACGGGATCACCTACAACGGTGGTTTATTGGCATTTGATTTTGATTCCCCTTCTGGGAAAAGCAATACCCTAGGTGACGATTATGTAGGAGAAGACGAGGCTTTACTAGGGCCAGGAAGTAGTGCTGCGACCGCACTTAATCTTGAAGGGGCTACTGTTCCCGGAGACAGTGGAGGTCCACTATTTATCAAAGATAATGGGGTTTGGAAGGTCGCTGGAGTCTTATCTGGGGGAGTACCGGAACCCATAGTAGGGCAAAAAGATAGTAATTATGGCGATATTTCAGTTTTTATTAGGGTCTCCAACAGCAAGGCTTGGATTAGTGAAGTGATTAAATGATATCTCCTGACACAGAGACTCTGTGCTAGGCCATCAATTTTCAAAAAACTAACTTACTCCTTTCCTTTTCAGCTACTTCTGTGCTTGATCTAACTGTATTTTATTTTTAGAGTTAAAATTTTTCTTCAATACCTAGACCAAAAAGCGCAAAATCAAATTTTACAGGATCCAAAGGATCAAACTCCCTTAGGGCCTGAGTCAACTCCAAAGCAGTGAGCCAATCGGTTTGCTTTCTAGTAATAAGACCAAGCTTTCTCCCTACCCGATCTACATGAAGGTCACAAGGGCAGATGAGTTGAGAAGGTTGAATCTTGTTCCAAATTCCAAAATCTACGCCTTGGGAATCTTTACGAACCATCCATCTCAAAAACATATTGAGTCGTTTGCAAGCAGAATTAGTGGCCGGTGAAGAAATATGTTTTTTAGTTCTCCTAGGGGCATGTTCCAAACTAAAAAATAGATTTTGAAAATGGATCAGCATACTTTCCATGGAGTTTGGATCCTCATTTTGAGTACCAAGGAATGCCTCTTCCAAACTGGAATGGGACTTGTAAAACCAAGATAAAAAATGGATAAAATAAAGGGTATCTACATCATTGAAGGTACGATGCTTAAAAAAAACAAAGGGCTTTAGATCCGTATCTTGATGATGTAAGATAAACTCATATGGAGAATTTTCCATAAGATCCATGAGGTCCTTGCATTTTTTGAGAATGGTTTTCCGTTGTCCCCAAGCCAAAATGGCAGCAAAAAATCCAGCAATCTCTATGTCTTGCTTTTTAGAAAACATATGAGGAATCGAAATAGGATCATGTACTATAAAGCCAGGGCGATTGTACTGAATCACTTTTTCCTCTAAAAAGGACTGGAGATTCTTCCTCATACATCTACCAGACATTCCCCTCCCTGAGTTCCATCAAACCATTTAAACAAAAGCTGTTGCTCTTTTTCTTCGGCAAGATGCCAATCAAAACAAGTAATGGTGGTAAGGATTTTTAGGCTATCTTTTGATGGATCGTATAGACAAATGTCAAAATTGGGGAGCTCCTTCAGATCTAGGGAATTCCATTTTTCTAAAATAAATCCCTGTTCTAAAACCTTAATTTTTTTTCCAAAAACGTAATCATTCAATACCGAAGGAACCCCATCCTTTCTCCGCAACTTTACTGCGGTAGGTCCAAAGAGAATTTGCTTCTCAAGTTTAGCCTCAAAAAAATCTTCCGATTGAGGCAGAACCTCCCATTCGGAAGCTACCACAATTCTCTTGGTTCTGTCGGGTTTTATTCTAGTAATTATCTTTGAGAATGCGGAAAATAAGTAAGTAATGCCAATGAAAACTAAACCAAAACTTGCCAAAATGGGATAGGAAAGAATAAAAATTCCATTCCAAATCACACGGAAAATGTGGTAAAAGAATAAATGGGGTTTAGATTTCAATTTTTATGTATAAGGCAAAATAAAAATTTCATTTAGCTTTTATTTAGTAGGCAATCTCTACAGGAAATCTGGGATTAACCGCCTTCAATTGATCAAATGCTGCTTGAGAAAGCTTTATCAACAGTTTTGAATTGTCTCCTATATCTGGCAATACTCCTACCACACGAGCAAAAATGGTTAGTTCATTCTCTTCATTTTTTACTCGTATTACACTTCCTACCGGAGCAGTTCTATGTAGAACTAAGTATTTAGTATGACCTGAGGTGCCCTCAATTAATTCTGCAAGACCCATTTCCTTGGTATTAGTGAATCCTGTTGGCACCATAGGTGTTGAAGTATTAGTAATTTGTGTGTCAGTAGACTTTACTTTCTCTTCTTCTGATGATGTAGGCAGTGAAGATGGAGAACTTACATTTTTCTTCACCTTAAGGGATTGACCCACTTTTAAATTATTAGAATTTAGGGCGTTCCACTGGATCAAATCTTCCACAGAAGATCCATATAGGTTTGCGATGGAGAACAAAGTTTCTCCTTGCTTCACCGCATGCGCAAGCCACTCTGCAGCAGAAGAAGCAATCGGTGTAGGGTTTGAATTAGGTCGGTTTTCTACTTCCTGGTTATCTGCATTTTCTTTCTTTTCTTGACTTTCATTCCTTTTACTTTCCCTAGGTGCAGGCTGGCCTTCCACATTTGACGAGGGAGTGGAGGAATTCGAAGTAGAGGAAGATGAATCTTGAGTTGGAGTTGAGGTAAATACCACAAGGGATTGGCCTACAATAACCTTATCAGCCGTAAGGGAATTCCAGGATTTTAAATCAAAAACGGTAATTCCGTATTTTTTTGCAATGCCAAATAAGGTTTCACCTGCCTTCACCACATGACGTGTGCTGGATTTTGATTCAGTACTTGGAATCGACACCTCTACTTGGGGAGTGATTGATTCAGACTTGTTTACCTGAACTTGCTCATTTCCGGGTATTTCATTGGTTACGGTTTCAGATGTTCCAAAAGGAATCAAGATCTTTTGATCTGCCTTCAATCCTTGCTTAAGTATTTCATTAGCACTCTGAATGGCACCTATAGGAACCGCATACCTCCTTGAAATTGAAAATAAGGTTTCCTGGTTAGACACTTGGTGAACGATGTACATTTTGTCCCCTACTCGTTGCATTCCAATGGAATCCCTTTCGTAAGTTGGCATTTCTTTGGCAATGGAAAGGCTGCATACCGCCATAAGAAAATTAAGAGATGCAAAGCGGACAAATGAAAACATAGGATTAAAAGAGTTTGGGTGGATAAAAAAAAGAATGCTCTCTTCGTATTAACAAAAATAATGCTAAAAAAAGTCAGTAACTAAAAAATGACTTACTTCCGAAATAAAAGCTTTGCTTGGATGTAAGGTTAGTTTTTGTATTTAACTATAGAAGGATAGCCTTCAAATTGCTATCTTTTGATTTGAAAATTTTAGGCATGTATAGAAACCTTCTTTTTCTTCTTTTTGGACTTATTTCCTCTACAAGTGTTCTCTTTGCTCAAGGAACCGGGAAAAAGGTTTTTACCTTCGCTATTGATCAAGACATAGATCCCGTCATGAATCGGAAGGTACAATTGGCTATGGAACAAGCTGAATTACAAAAAGCGGACCTAATCTTAATCGAAATGGACACCTATGGTGGAGCTGTGACCGATGCCGATGAAATACGAACTCGAATTTTAGAATCTAAAATCCCTGTTTATGTATTTATCAATAAGGACGCTGCATCTGCTGGAGCCCTCATCTCAATTGCCTGCGATAGCATTTATATGGCTCCTGGATCCAGTATAGGTGCTGCTACAGTGGTCAATGGAGCTGACGGTACTGCTGCTCCAGATAAGTACCAATCCTACATGAGGTCCATGATGAGAAGTACAGCAGAAGCTAGGGGAAGAGATCCTAGAATTGCAGAGGCCATGGTAGATGAAAAAATTGTGGTCGAAGGGATTTCTGATTCTAGTTCAGTCGTCACATTTTCTGTCTCTGAGGCAATAGCCAATGGGTTTTGCGAAGGGGAGTTTTCAAGCCAATCCGCCATCTTGGAAGCTCAAAACTTAAGCGACGCTACCGTAATTACCTACGAGGAGAAGACTATTGATTCCATTATTGGATTTTTCTTACATCCAGCGATAAGCGGAATTCTGATTTTAATGATCATTGGAGGAATTTATTTTGAATTGCAATCGCCAGGGATTGGATTTCCTTTGGTACTGGCTATTGTAGCAACCTTGTTATATTTTATTCCCTATTACCTCAATGGTTTGGCAGATAACTGGGAAATATTGGCATTTATAGTGGGTATCGTTTTGCTTGCTATAGAATTGCTTGTTCTGCCCGGCTTTGGGGTATTTGGTGTAGCAGGTATTGTTCTGATCTTGACTGGACTGGTATTGGGAATGCTTCCAAACGAAGTGTTTAATTTTGATTATGTGCCTACCTCCCAACTCCTCTCCTCGATACTCACCGTAATACTTGCCTCATTAGCATCCGTGGGAGTCCTGATTTGGCTTACGCCTAAAGTGAATCAATGGGGTGCTTTCAAGCACCTGACACTTGCAGGTACCCTAGATCGGGATGCTGGTTATGTGTCCTCTAGCTATGCTAGTGACCTTTTAGGTAAAAGAGGAAAAGTCCATTCTCGATTAAGGCCTAGTGGAAGAATAGATATTGAGGGTGTGATTTATGATGCATATTCTAGGGGGGAATTCTTGGAAGAAGGTGAAGATATAGAAGTAATATCAACCGAGGGAACTTCCTTGCGGGTAAAAAAAATAGAAACCTAAGCTAAATGTTTAATTATTTTTGAACCATTAGAATCGAATAGGAAAATAAATCAGAGAAGGAAGTACAGGTACTAAGGACTTACATAAAATACTTAGTGGCCTGCTGCAATTGATCCAAAAGTGAAGGAAATGATGTCAATATTCTTTCTGTATTTTCCCAACTAAAGAGTTGCCCATGAATAAATGGAATAGAAGAATATACACCTACTTCGCGGGGGCATCTTTTCTGCTAACCTTCTTTACGATATTTCCTTTTTTTCTCACCTGTATTTGGGTGCCTTCGTGGAAGAAATGGGGGAGGAAAATCAACCGAATCTGGGCCAAGGTTTATTTTTCTATGATTTTTTTGCCCGTACAAGTAATGTCTGAGGAGAAATTGAAAAAAAATGTTCCTTACATTTTTTTAGCCAATCATTTTAGCTACCTCGACGTGGCCATGATGGGATTTATCCCTGGAGATGTTCTTTTTGTGGGAAAAGCATCTATCCGAAAAATTCCATTTTTCGGATATTATTTCAAAAAGTTACATATAGCTGTTGAACGAAGCAATGTGAAAAGCAGGGCTGAGACCATGAGGAGAGCTGCAGAAGCCTTGGAAAACGGTAGTGGAATCGTATTATTTCCTGAAGGCGGTATCTATACAGATGATCCGCCTTACATGGTTCCTTTCAAAGATGGGGCTTTTCGCTTATCTATAGAAAAACAAATACCTATAGTACCGGTCACACTATCCTACAATCATGTAATTTTACCCAACGAAAAGGAAATTCTTTTTCTGAGAACTCCTGCCAAAATGGTAATTCATACTCCCTTACAACCAAATGAATTTGAATCATTAGAAGTTCTAAAAGAAAAGTGTTTCGAAGTAATTCAAAGGCAATTGCTGGAAGATAATCCTGATTCAAAATTGAGGCCTTAAAAAGGCCAAGATTTGGCTTAAGGTAAAGCATATACCAACATGACGCTTGATAAAACGACTCTTAAGAAAATTGCTCAATTGGCAAAATTGAAATTTGATCCAAGTGCGGAAGAAAGCATGCTAAAAGACATGAAGCAGCTCCTCAGTTGGGTAGAGCAACTCCAAGAAGTAGATACCAAAGACGTGAAACCCCTCACTAGCATGTCCTCAGAAGTCAATGCACTAAGGGAAGACAAAGTCGGAATGCATTTGGAACACAGCAAAGCCTTAGAAAATGCACCAAAACAAGACGGTAGTTTTTTTAGAGTTCCCAAAGTGGTAGAGTAAACCCTACATGAATTCCTCAACTAAAAAATCAATTCTTTCTATTCCAAGCATCATTTTCCTTGGGATAGGTGTTTTACTGGCATGTTCTTCTAGGATTGGAATACAACTTCCTTATCCTAACCTTCAGTTGGCTTCTTTTTTAGATAGACTTCCTGTTCCATTCAATACAGTAGACTTTGGTGTATTTGTCGTACCTATTGAAGTGGATTTGGTATTGGTTTTTCAAAATTATCATGCCTTACAAATACCTTATACGCTTCTTGAAAGCTTAATTTTTGGAAGTGTGGTCCTGTTGGTCTCCATTACCACACTAGCATACATCAGTCAATTTCAAAGAATTCAATTTTTAGGGGCAGGGATTGGGTGGATTATTCTGCTTACCTTATTCAATGCCAATGGCCTAAATGTAGGAGGAGCCAATGCCAACATCCCTCTCATTTTATTACTAATTGGAACTCTAGGGCCCACAATTTACCTTCAATTTTGGAGCACTAGCCTGTCATTTTGGAAAAGATGGCTGCTTATCGCTTTTTTTACAAGTATTACCATAGGCCTACTTTGCTATTTAAGTTCCATCTCCCAACCTAGTCTATACCTTGCTGAACAAAGCTTGATTTTGGCTTTAGCTATGAGTTTGGTTTGGGTAGCTTGGCAAGGGCATGGATTACTTTCTGGAAGTATTATATTAATCTCAAAAGCCAATCGGGGTTTAAAAACAAAGACATGGATTCAAATCTTATGTATAGGAATCTTTTGGCTTGGGCTACTTTTTTGCTTAGTGCTTCAACTAAGTGGAGATCTTAATTTAGGATTTCCTGCTTCTTACAGCCTCTGGCTATTGTTTCCATTGGGAGTTTTAGGGTGGATCTCAACCCAAGAAAAAATCAAGCAGTCAGCATCTTTGGCTGGAAGTATAAAGGAATTTTCCGGTCTATATATCCTTGGATTTGGACTTTCCCTATGGACAACATGGAAAATTAGTATGGCTGCTAATCAAGCTGCAGAAGATCTTTTTACCCATGTCTTTTTGTATTCCCAACTGGGGTTTTCCGTGTTTTTTTTCATTTACCTGTTGGTAAATTTCTCCCCCCTACTCAAAGAGGGTAAGGCAGTACATCTCGTACTTTACAAACCCTTTGTATTGCCCTACTACCACCTTAGACTGGGAGGTACGATTGGTATGTTGGTATTAATCACCTTTTTCGATGCCATTGTAGCCAACCAAATCCGCTCCACTACAAGCAATATTCTAGGAGATTATTACTACCAAACGGAAGAACCCTTGGCAGCAAGTATATTTTACGAAGATAGTTGGGATCAGTATCGTCACAATCCTAAGGCCAAGTACCTCATTGCGCAACTCTTGATGCAACTCAAGCAGCCTAGCCTAGCGAAAGAACACCTAGAAGAAAGTTTTGCCGAAGCCCCACAAGTAGACAATATTATCCTGCTAAGTGAGCGGTTACAAAGGGAAAATAAACCCTTGGAGGCATTGTATTATTTGGAAAATGGCTTAAAAATATTTCCCAATAATCCTTTCTTAAGCCAAAATCTTGCTTTGGTATACACCCTTTTGCAGCGCAAGGAAGATGCCTTAGCCTTGATCACCGATAGTCCTTCCACCACAGCGATTTTACCCTCCACCTGGTTAGCTATGCAACTCAAACTGGGTAATATCCCTGACCTCTCACTTTACCAACATAGAGATTTGGTTGGCCTAATCAATGAGGTGGCAGCACGTAGAAAAAAAGGAGAAGAAATTTCCCAGGAAGAATGGGAAAAGCTAAGGTCCTTAATCGAAAAAGAATCTTCTCCCATGCTGATTCATGCCGGCTATAGAAATTTATTGGCTAACCCAAATTTGAATGATCCAAGCAAGGAGATTGCCTTGTTAGATTCCTTGGTATTACAAGAAGAATTTCTCCCCTTTACCATGCAGCTTCAGGAAACGGCCCAGTTAAGAAATTTAGGGGCAGGTAAAATAGCCGAGGCTATAAAAAATCTAAATGGACTCGCTTTTAGAAATCCTGGAGATGCAGCTTATTATTTAAACCTTACCGGACTTATTCACGCCCAGCAACTTGATTTTGAAAAGGCGATTAGAGATTTTAACTACTCTAAAGAAAAAGGCTTTTCAGCTCCTACAACCGTACACCTTGCCTTGCTTAGCCAGGATTCCTTGGCTGTAGAAAATCAAACAGAAACGGTTCAAAATGACTTATGGAAGCAAAATTGGCTCTCTCGATTTAATGCCTCTTTGGCTGAAAAATTATTTCAAGAATGGAAATCCTTCCCCACATCTCTTTTTAAACAAGTGGTAGCCAAGCGCCTGCTAGCACAAAAAGCACATGGTTTAGATTCAGACCAACTCCAATCCCTTACTGCTTACCTTAAAGAGGGCAATTCGATTCCTGATGATCTTTTGGTTTTTTTTAAGGAAGTAGACTGGAGCAATCCCGGCTCCCTGAAGCCTTTTCTTGAATTTTTAAACGTTGGCGAGGTCCTAACGGCCAATCCCTACCTCACTCCCCTAATCATGAGCGCAGCGGATCAAGAGAAGGACCTGTTGGCTCGCTATGAAATCCTAAATGCTGCAAGCGAATTCAACAAAGATCCCCAACTTTGGATGCGAAAAATTGAAGCTGCAAGCCAATTGGGATTGGTGAATTATGCCAATGAAGCCCTGCTTCAGCTACGGGAATGGATGCCTGATGATACCATTCAACCCAAATCAGCTACCAAGAATTAAGACTTTTGTTGTATTTTTAACACCATCTCCGCATAGATTAGAATACTAAACCACTAGAAAAGAAAAATTGACATGAGCAAGGTCATTGAAACCCACGAAATCAACAAAACCTATAAAATGGGTTCTGAAATAATTCAAGCGCTTAAGTCCGTAAGTATCACTGTAGATAAAGGCGAATATGTGGCCTTTATGGGTCCTTCAGGATCAGGAAAATCAACTTTGATGAACATTATCGGTTGCCTTGACTCCCCTACTTCAGGAACCTATATTTTGGCAGGCAAGGACGTAAGCGATATGAGTGAAAACGAACTTGCAGATATCCGAAATAAAGAAATTGGCTTTGTTTTTCAAACCTTCAACCTCCTTCCTAGAGCTACCTGCTTAGATAACGTAGCCCTTCCCTTGGTATACGCGGGCTATTCCAAAGCAGAGCGTGAAGAAATCGCTTTCAAAGCCTTGGAAAATGTGGGTTTGGCAGATAGAACAAGTCATAAGCCCAATGAGCTATCCGGGGGACAAAGACAGCGTGTGGCCATTGCCAGGGCATTAGTCAACAGCCCCTCTATCATTCTTGCCGATGAGCCTACAGGTAATCTAGATTCAAAAACTTCCTATGGAATTATGGAACTCTTTCATGAGCTTCATTCCAAAGGAAATACCATCATTATGGTTACCCACGAAGATGATATTGCCCATTATGCCCACCGAGTAGTTAGGCTAAGGGATGGTTTGGTGGAGTCAGATAAGGTCAATCCCAACCCTACCCGAGGAGTGGCAGTTCCGGCCTAATTGCTTTTGCTTTCAGGCCTCAACCTAAAAATCCATTCGTAGTTGAAATAAGAAGTAAATGAAAATCTATACCAAAACAGGAGACCAAGGAATCACTTCACTTTTAGGAGGGGTGCGTGTGCCCAAATCAGACCTACGTATAGATGCATATGGATCAATCGATGAATTGAACTCCTACATTGGCTTGCTAAGAGATCAAGAAGTAAATCATAAAAGAGCTATCGTTCTCAAAGAAATTCAAGACAGGTTATTTACCATAGGAGCTGATTTGGCCACAGTACCTGGCAAAGAAAATGTGAAAAAACCTGATTTATTTGCAAAAGACGTTGAACTCTTAGAAGCAGAAATCGATGCCATGGATGAGGAATTACCCGTATTGACTGCATTTATTCTTCCAGGAGGTCATCCTTCTGTATCCTTTTGCCATGTGGCTAGGACAGTGTGTAGGCGAGCAGAACGGGTGGTGGTAGAACTGGCCTCCGAAGAACATGTTTCCGAATTGGTAATTCGCTATTTAAATCGACTCTCCGATTATCTATTTGTGCTAGGTAGAAAAATGTGCCAAGAGCTGCAAGTCGAAGAATTGACTTGGAAGCCTAGGAGGTAATGCTTACCTTTTAAAATCACATTAAACTAGAAAATTATTACCCACCTTCACCTATTACCTATGGCTTCTCCCATTTCCATTTCCATACTTAAATCTCCTCATTCAAAAATCAAAGAAATTGACTTTACCTCCTTGGCGTTTGGTAAAGTAGTCTCTGACCACATGTTTGTGGCGGATTTTAAAGATGGATCTTGGGGTGATTTTAGAATAGAGCCCTATGGACCTATGGAAATTCATCCCGCAAATGCTACCCTACATTATGGACAAGCCATTTTTGAAGGGATGAAAGCCTACAAAAATGCCAAGGGAGAGGTGTTGGTGTTTAGAGCTGAAGCAAATGCCAAAAGGTTAAATGAGTCAGCAAAAAGAATGTGCATGCCCCAGCTTCCAGAGGAAGTATTTTTGGAAGGGCTAAAGAAATTATTGGACCTGGATAGGGATTGGGTGCCCCAAGAAAAAGGTTCAAGTCTATACATTCGTCCATTTATGTTTGCTATGGACAATTACATCGGAGTAAAACCCTCTGAAAATTACCGATTTATGATTTTTACTTGTCCGGTAGGTGCTTACTACAGCAAACCCGTATCGGTAAAAGTAGAAACTACCTACACAAGAGCAGTAGAAGGGGGTACAGGGGAAGCCAAGGCTGCAGGCAACTATGCCGCATCGCTCTATCCTGCATTACTGGCGCAAAAGGAGGGATACGACCAATTGCTGTGGACCGACGGCAAATCCCATACCCAGATCGAGGAAAGTGGTACCATGAACGTAATGTTTAAAATCAATGGAAAAGTAATCACAGCACCTACTACCACAGGGACCATTCTGAAGGGGGTAACAAGGGATTCGGTTATTCAACTTGCCAAAGACTGGGGGCAGCCTATTGAAGAACGATTTCTTTCGGTAGCTGCCTTGCAAGAAGCCTTAGAAAATGGAACCTTAGAAGAAGCGTTTGGGGTAGGTACAGCAGCTACGATAGCTTTTATCGAAAAGATACAAATCCAAGGGAAAGACTACCTTCTACCCTCCTATTCTTCCCATTCTTTTTCTAAAAAAGTACTTGCTGCATTGGATGGAATCAAATACGGGGAGATATCAGATCCCCATTCCTGGATCATAAAAATCTAACCTAGGTCTGTTTTGACATGAACAGGATAGCCTTTTTTTTATCCTTTAAAACTTTTCTTTTATGGGCTTTGCTGGGGGTGTTAAGTTTGGGAAAAGCCCAATGCCAAGGAGAGAAATTTATCCTACTAAAAAGAGGAAATAATCAGCATACCCAACTTCGAATTTATCCTGGGGAGACCCTTACTTATAAAAGTAAAGCCCTGGGATATTTTGTCAGCGATGTGGTGGTAGACATAGATACGGACTATATATACCTTTCAGAAAATATACTCAAGCCCTCCGATCTTGTGGCTATTGATATCCGGGACAAGGACCCAAGAAATAGGTCCTTAAAACAGCTATCCACCTTATTTTTGGGAGCAGGAAGTATGGCCATTGCCTTGGAAGGCATCAATAATCTTTACCGGGAAAATAGATTTTATATAAATCCTGGCTTGGCTTCTGTGTCGGCAGTGCTGTTGGGAGTAGGTATTGGATTAATCCCCTGGAAGTACACTTATTTTACTCTCTCCTCAAAAAATAAAGTGCAATTGGTGGAATTAGGCATGTAGTAATAGAGATTTCTGGTAAAAGCCATATTTTTTATAGATTTTTGCACCTTCATTAACCCACTAGAAAGATGACTTCAGACCAACTGAAAGACTTGAAAGCCCGCACTTCGGCTTTGAGGAGGTACCTTTGACTACGATCGTAAGAAAGTAGAAATTCAAGACTTAGAGGCAGTGTCGGCCCAAGCAGACTTTTGGAGTAATCCTGAGGAAGCAGAAAAGACCATGAAGCAAATCCAGGCGAGAAAAGGATGGACGACTTCTTTTGAATCCTTGGATCAAAAAATACAAGATCTTGACGTGCTGTATGAATTTTTCTCAGCGGGAGAGGTATCTGAAGATGAAATTAAGGAAGACTACTCCAAAGCAAAAGAGGCCGTTGAAGAATTGGAATTGAAAAAAATGCTTTCGGCTGAAGAGGACCAACTCAATGCGGTGATAGAAATAAATCCAGGTGCAGGAGGTACAGAAAGCAACGATTGGGCGTCGATACTCATGCGCATGTACATCATGTGGGGCGAAAAAAATGGGTTTAAAGTAAGTGAAATTGACCTACAGCCCGGAGAAGTTGCAGGAATCAAATCGGCAACCCTACTTTTTGAAGGACCTTTAGCCTATGGATTCTTAAAATCAGAAACAGGCGTTCATCGCTTGGTTCGAATCTCCCCATTTGATTCGGGAGGAAGAAGGCATACTTCTTTTGCTTCCGTGTATGCTTATCCCGAGGTAGACGATTCCATAGAAATAGAAATCAATCCTGCAGACGTGGAACTTCATACCTCTAGATCGGGAGGAGCGGGTGGACAAAACGTCAACAAAGTAGAAACCAAGGTGCAGCTAACCCATAAGCCTACCGGGATTGTAGTGGTTTGCCAGGTTGAGCGCTCTCAATTGGCCAACAGAGAAAAGGCCATGCAAATGCTTAAATCTAGATTGTACCAATTGGAGCTAGAAAAGAGAAATGCTGAAATCGCCAAGATTGAATCTTCCAAGCTTCGGGTAGACTTTGGTTCACAAATCCGAAACTATGTGCTGCATCCCTACAAACTGGTCAAGGACAATAGAACAGGACATGAGACCTCCGATGCGCAAGGAGTATTGGATGGAGGCTTAAATGAATTCATGAAAGCTTATTTGCTCGCGCAAAGTGAGGAGGATGCCTCAAAAAATTAATTGAATCGCCGAAGAGATCTTCTTCGGCCTTTTATTTCCCTATATTTCTTTCATGAGGATTTTACCCACCTTTTTTACTCTTGATTTTTTCTTACTCTGCATGAGTAGCTTTTTATTTTTTTCAAGTTTCAACATGATCATTCCTGAACTCCCCTCTTACCTGAGTTCCTTGGGAGGAGAAGATTACAAAGGCCTAATTATTGCACTATTCACGCTATCAGCAGGTCTCTCTAGGCCTTTTAGTGGGAAGTTAGCAGATCAGTTAGGTAGAATTCCAGTGATGATGGTGGGAGCTAGTGTATGTTTTGTAGTGAGCCTACTCTATCCAGTGCTCAGCTTTGTGGGAGGATTTTTGTTTTTGAGATTTGCGCATGGTTTTTCCGCAGGATTCACCCCTACTGGAGCTTCGGCCTACGTGGCAGACATTGTTCCGTTTTATCAAAGAGGCGAAGCCATGGGATTGCAATCTCTGTTTGGATCTTTGGGTATGGCTGCAGGGCCAGCCATAGGTGGCTGGATTGCAAGTTATTGGCCCGTTGAAGTTTTGTTTTATTGTTCTTCATTCACCTCGATTTTTTCCATTTTAATTTTATTGAGGCTTAAAGAAACGCTTACAGAAAAAGCTGCATTTCAGTGGAAGATGTTTTCCCTTAAAAAAGAGGAATTGATTGAAAAAAGGGTTCTTTTGCCCTCAGGAATACTTTTTTTATCTGTCTTTTCTTTTGGGGTTGTGCTTACCATCATTCCCGACCTTTCCACCCACTTGGGGATACAGAATAAAGGGCTCTTCTTTGCTGTTTTTACCTTGTCTTCCTTAGGAGTTCGTTTGATCGCAGGCAGAACCTCCGATCGTCTGGGTCGTGTAGTGGTGATGCGGGTTGCCAGCCTAGTCATGGTAGCAGCCATGCTGGCCATAGGATTTGCAACAAGTAAAAACATCTTGCTTGGCTCTGCAGTGCTATTTGGTGCAGCAGTTGGTATGTATAGCCCTACCACTACGGCATGGGTGGTGGACCGATCTCTCGATCAATTTAGAGGCCGAGCCTTGGCAACCATGTATATTTTTCTAGAAGTTGGTATAGGACTTGGAGCCATAGTAGCTGCATGGCTTTATGGAAATAACCCAGAAAACTTCCCACTTGTATTTTTCTTTGCTGCTGGTGTCGCAGCCCTTGGTTTTCTGATCTTAATAGGAACCAAAAGAGATCAAAAAATAAGGTATCCGATTTAATTTCCTAAATAATTGTTTGGCCTAGGAATGGGCATTATGGTGCGTTGCCTCCCATTAAAATAGCTTACTTGGCTTCCATCAAAAAAGGCACCTTCTTCGAGCATTATGCGCACGTCCTTCTGCCATTCCTTGACATAAACCACCGCGTTTAATTCTATGGCATACCCCGTAGATGCATGGAGAGGAAAATCCCCTGCGCCGGGAGTATCCCCTTGGTTGTCCCACATGCCTATAGTAGGACCTGCTGCATGTCCATAATATCCCAAGGGATGCGTGTAAATACTCCCCCTAATCCCTTCCTTTTGCATTTGTTCTCGAGCAGCTTTCAAAATTTGATTTCCTGTTCTTCCTACAACAAACTGGGAGGTAAGGATATCCTGAAGGCGATTTCCCACTTGAAAGGCCTCCTGCAAGTACTTGGGCACCTCTGATTCACCAGGCTTGAGCACATAGGCCAATTCCTGAGTATCTGTATTGAGTCTTAGATAGCTGATTCCAAAGTCAATATGAAGTAAATCACCTGGAAGAATAACTTGTTCGCTGGGACCTTGAGCAAATGACCGTGAGGCTTCTTGAGAGCTGGGATCTGGTCTTTGAATATCTACCGTGGGATGAAACCAGGTATCCAACTTCATTTCTTTTATTTTTTCTCTGTAAAACCAAACCACATCTTCTGTGGTGGTTACCCCTGGAGTAATGACCCGCTCAGACAAACCTTCTGAAATGATGTAATGAGCCAATTCCTGAATATGTTTGTAGCTGGCCATTTCAGCGGGTGTTCTTGTCTCTAGCCACCTAACCGCCAATGTCTGGGCCGAAACCAGCTTGTTGTGCTGATCTTTTGGTAAGTATTTTTTAAATTCTTCGTAATCAAAATGGGTCAATCCATCGGCATGCCCATAATCTTTGGAATAGTTGAGGCCAATTTTTTTGGGATTTAATTTTTGAATTAATTCCATCAGTGCCAACCATTGGTCAGGCTGTGCTTCTGGATTCCAGGCCTTTTTAAACGATTTTCCTACATCATAGCGTGCAATGGCATAGGTCTCTACCGCAGCCTCTGGATGGGCTTGGTACATGACCAATATGGTTCGTCTTCGCGCTGCATGCCAAGTAGCAGGCAAAAGGGTCCGAATAACCGGATCTTCATTGTACTCCCGAGACATGACGATCCAACAATCTATTCCCGTCTCCTTCATGAGTGCAGGCAGGAGATGTTGGATACGATCTTCTAGCCAGGCATCCACGACTTGCGCTTGATCTCGAGTAGAAAGGACAGCCGGTGCTTGGGCAAAGGCGAATTGGTAAAAAAGAACAAGGGAAAAGATAAATATGTATCGTTTCATTTCTAGGAGTAGGTTTAATTCTAAGATACAAGTTACAGAGAAGATCCTCTTTGAAAAGTAAACTAAAGAAAATCTACTATACCATCAGATCCTTTACCTTGGCTTTACTGAGTCGATGAAATCTATACAACAGAAGGACGGCAGTCACGCTCAAACCAATTACCAGACCTACCCAAATGCCTCGTTCGGCATATCCAAGAGGAAAGGCAATCAGGTATCCCAAAGGCAAACCCAATCCCCAATAGGCTACGAAAGTTATGAAGGTGGGAACTTTTACATCTTCTAAGCCCCTATGCACCCCTAAGCCAACCACTTGAATACCATCAGAAATTTGGAAAAAACCTGCAAGCACCAATAAAGACGCAGCCAAGGATATCACCTCTGGATCCTGGATGTACAAGGTGGGAAGAAAAAATCTACCTCCAAAAAATACCAGTGCACAGCAAAACATAAAACAAATCACCATGCCAAATGCGACCATACCTGCTTCCCGCATTCCTTTATAATCTCCCATTCCAACAAAATAGCTCACCCGAATCATCCCCGCCGTTGCCAATCCCGTAGCCATCATGTAACTGATGGAGGCTAAATTCAAGGCAATCTGATGGCCTGCCAGCTCCTTGACACCGATCCAACCCATCATGATGGCTGCAGCGCTAAATGCAGACACCTCAAAAATAAACTGAAAGCCTGTAGGAATTCCAATTTTTAAAATTCTAGCGGCAAGGATTAGGCTTGGTTGGGTGAGTCTGAGGGTCAATTTATATACCTCAAATCGTTTGGCATACAGGACATATCCTCCCATCAAAATCATCATCACCACTCTAGAAAATAGAGTGGCCCAGCCTGCTCCATTCAAGCCCAATGCTGGAAACCCCCAGATACCCCAAATCAGTAGCCAATTAAAAAACACATTGACCAAATTTGCAAAAAGGGTGATGACCATGGCTTGTTTGGTCATAGAGAGTCCCTCAGCCACTTGCTTAAAGGTTTGAAAAATCATCAAGGGAATCAAGGATGCAGTAATAATCAGCAAATAGGGTAAGGCCAACTCGGTCACTTCTTCGGGCTGATTCAGGACGGACATCCAGGGAGTAAAGCCAAGAACAAGTAAAAATAAAAGGATACTAGAAAGTACATTGATCCAAAAGCTATGACCAAACAAGCGGGTAATTCTACTTATTTTCTGCTTGCCAGCGGCCTTAGAAACCAAGGGAGTCACGCCCATAGATATCCCTATGCCAAACATCATGGTTACAAAAAATATACTGTTGGCCAAAGAGGATGCAGCCAAGGGAAGCGCCCCCAACCTACCTACCATCATGGAATCGGCAATCCCTACAGAAACTTGCCCCAGCTGACTCAACATCACCGGATAAGCCAATAAAAAAGTTGCTTTGAGTTGATTCCGTATGGCCATAAAATCAAAGCCCTAATTTTCTAGCTACCAATAAAATACCAATTACACTCAAGGAATCTGTGATTTTTCCAGAAATAACCCATTCTAATGCCTCTGTAAATGGGATTTTAAGAATACTAATGTCCTCGGTGTCCTCAAATTCAGGTTCTCCCATATCCAAATCTTCTGCTAAAAAAATATATCCCTTTTCGTCCGTGACCGAATTGGAGGTATGTATTTCTTGAAGCAGTGTCCAGGAAGAAGCTTTTAACCCCGTTTCTTCTTTAAGTTCTCTCTGTGCTGAATCCAGGACATCACTGCCCAAAGGGCCCCCACCCATGGGAATCTCCCAAGAATACGTGTCGAGCGTGTAGCGGTATTGCCCCACCAACCAGGTATTGCCCTCCTTGTCTATGGGAACAATAGCGATGGCCTTATTCTTGAAATGAGCTTTTCCATATATCCCTTCCTTACCTGAAGGGTTAATCACCTCATGATGCTCCACGCGAATCCAGGGATTTTCATAGACCGGTGTAATCTTTTTTGTTTTCCAAGGGTTTTCCATGATCAATTATTCAAAAAAAAAGGTGGCTTAGCCACCCTTCTTATGTGTATTTACCAAACTACGCAGGAATCGGAAGAACTTTTGAATCCTTAAAAGTAGATAATATGACCATGGACTGCATGGAATCCACCTCTTTAATCTCAGAAACCTTTTCCAACATCAATTTTTGGTAGGCCGTAATGTCTTTGGCAATAATCTTTAAAATAAAATCACCAGTACCCGTTATATGATGGCATTCAATTACCTCAGGGATCAAGTTAATTTCCTTCATGAAGGCATCAATATTACCTTTATTGTGTCCAATGAGGCTTACCAATACAAAAGTGCTTACTCCCAAACCAATTTTTTCAGGGTCAAGCTTGGCATGGTAGCTTTTGATAATACCAGATTGCTCCAATTTTTTAACTCGCTCCAGGGTAGGCGCAGGAGAAAGACCTATATCCTTAGAAAGCTGGGCATTGGTAATCTTTGCATTGCCTTGAAGGATTTCAAGGATGCTTCGGTCTATCTTGTCAAATTTAATTCGAATGCTGCTATCCATTTTTGTTCGATTTACGAAATTTTATAGGGTGCAAAATTACAAAATTTGCTTAAAATTCTATATTTCGAGAAAGGAAATTTACCACTTATCCAAAATTTTGTAGAAGTGAATAGGTATTTCAACAAATAATCCATTTAATTTTTGATTTAGAGTCAGAGTCTATCAAATTATCTCCTGTGTAGAGCCAGAATTCTCCCATCCAGCGACTCAAAGTTTATTTTTCTTTATAAACGCCCTCGCTTCTTCATGGGCAGGATGCTTGCGGTTAGCATACTTTTTTAAGGCATTGAAATATATTTTAGCCTGTGCTTTGTTTTTTTCAGCTGTAGCAATTTTACCTAGGGCGAGTAAAGAATATAAGTAATATCCACTTTCCTGAGATTCGGATTCTTCACCAAATGTGACTGTTCTTGCATAATATCTTTTTGCTTCTGCAGAATTGCCAATTCTATTGAAATATTCCCCTAAATAAAATCCTGCATAGCGACCACTTGTCGCTTCGTAACCAAATTGTTTTTTATCAATACGATCTAAGATTTCTAAAGAGACCTCCATGGCTGTGGTCCACTTGCCAACGGTATACAGATAACGAGCATAGGATCTATGGAAATAGGGATTGTTAGGGAATTTCTCATGCAAGTATTCTGCTATTCGCAAGGCATCTTGCGGTCTTTTTTCCTCTGAACCGTAAAGTCTAAAAAGAAAGTTTTGCGCCTCTACTCGGGTATAAAATGCATTGGAAGCTACAGTTTCCAATTGAGTTAGTCCCAATTTTTTATTTCCCTTGGGAAAAAAAGCCAAAATGGGTTTGAGTAAGGGGTAATTTTCTGGGATCCAGACGGCGAAATAGTTAAATAAGGCATCCCCTAATAATAACTCTGGATTAAACTCTGCTTCCCCCCTACTCATTTCCATATAACTCAAAGCATTTTTTCCGGCAAATGTGGCCTTAGTCCAATTTTTCCTTTCGCTATACAACCTTCCTTGAAAACCATACCCTGCTGCTAAGAAAAATGCAGCTTCCTTATTTTTAGGATTCTCATTCAGCATCTTTTTGGCCTTGGAATTGGCCCGATCCAGGTATTGAATAAAAATATTATCGTAGCGCGTGTTGGTGATATCTACTTCAATTCTCCACCAGTATCCTAGTGCCATTAAAAAGTCTGGGAGGGGATGCTCGGGATACTGGTACATGATGACCGAAAAATCTCGTTCCGCTGTCGCAAAATCGAAATTGTACATGCTGTTGATGGATTTGGTAATTCGGTACTGTAACCCTCTGTCCAAGAGTAAATAAGGAGAAGTAGGAGTACCCGTAGTCTGTGCTGATAGCCCTGTTGCCAAGGATAGCATACCACTGGTGGTGATAAAAAAAACAGCCCATTTCAAGCCCTTACGCATGGTCAATCTTCCGTTTGTCAAGCAAATCTACGGTGAAATGAAAACAAAGTTTTAGCTTTAGGTGTAGAAAAAACAAAAATGGCAAAAGTCCATACCCCCTTGGCCCAAAAGATAGAAGAAATTCTAGAATTCGATAAAAGGCTTTTTTTTCTGGTTATCGTACTCATTTTCATCTGCATCCGGTACTTGACCAATACCTTGATCTTAGAAGCTATTCCAGATGGTCAACGATTGGATGCTCAAGGCGACCTTATTTTCTTTCATATTTTCAATACCTTAAATTACTTGTGGACTCCTTTTGCTTTGCTTTGGAAGTGTACCGTGATCGCATTTCTGTTTTGGTCCATTGGTTTGGCGGTTGGTTTTAAGGTCAGGTACAAACCCCTTTGGCAATTCGCCTTGGTTGCTGAGGCCATATTTATTTTACCAGAATTGATACGCTTTCTAGTTTTTCTCCGTCCATCGCCTTCTACCACTTATTTAGAAATTCAGAATTTCGAACCCTTATCAGCTTTATGGCTTTTAGGAGCCGATCAAATGAACCTTCGGTATCACTATGCCTTATCCCATCTCAATACGTTCGAAGTATTGTACATGGCTGCTTGGGTTCTTGGATTTCATACCCTAAGTAAAAGAAGTATCCGAGAATCTATCCTAGTAGTTCTTCTAGCTTATGGGATTCCTTTTCTACTTTGGTTAGGTTTTTACATCGCTGCGTATCGCTAAGCTTTGTTTTTTTTCTTTGACTCCCCTCTACAGCGCTCGGAGCAATAGCGAACCTCTTCCCAATTTTTTTCCCATTTCTTCCTCCACGAAAATGGCCTTTGACAGTGGATACAAATTTTAGAGGGCAGGTGTTGTTTTTTCATGAATAGAAAATGGCTACAACATAAATTTGGAAAGCATCTTTTGAAATTTAAACCTTTCAGCCTGCTTCAAAGTTTGAAAATTATGAGGGAAATCAAGGAAAGATCGCACGCCCTTTGATGCCATTTACTGTCAATTTGGTATTACAGAGTCTCAGACCATCGACCTTATGCGTAGAAATATGAAAGCAAGTTCATTCCGGATGTGGAGGGAGCGAATGCAAGGCCGTGCAACGAAACATCGCAAAAAAAGTCCCGAGGGGGTAGTGACCTTCAAATCTGATTCACAGAGAACAATTTCTCAAAATAAAATTAGTAAACGATAATTCTTTCAGCTCTTCTAGTGACTTAATTTAGGTACTATATGGCTTGCGATATTAATTTTTTTTACTCCAAGGATACGTAATTTGCTGCCAAAGGGTCTTGGGAAATATCTCTACCTGATCAAATCCCAAGGGCTCGTGTTCATTTTGATTCGGCAGGTAAGCCGTTCCAAAGAGGTAATCCCAAAGGCTTAGGGAAATACCAAAGTTGACTCCTTTACTACCTTCGGGAACTTGTTTGGCATGGTGCCACAAATGCATTACTGGATTATTGAACAGATACTTCAGCGGACCATAGGTAAGCTTCAGGTTGGCATGATTGAGATGACCAATCAAGATCGTTACCATGTGCAGCACAAAAAAATCTGATAAGCCAAACCCAATCATCGCTAAGGGAATGTACTGAACAGCTTTATAAATGACCGTTTCCATCCAATGAAATCGTAAATGGGCTGCAAAACCCATTTCCTCCACCGAATGATGTACCTTATGAAATTCCCAAAGCCAAGGGTTAAAATGAAGCCATCGGTGCACGTTCCATTGAATAAAATCGGCCAATACAAACATGAACACGAATTGAATCCAAATCGGCCAAGATGATACCTCAAGGGCAACTAAATTTTCTACTCCTATCCATCTTAAAAAATCACTAAAGGCCTCTACAGCTACATTGGAAATTGCATTGTATCCAATCAGAGAAAAAAGGAAAAAATTGAAAAACATGTAAAAGGCATCCAACCAAAAATCTTTTCGAAATGCTGCCTGATCTTTTCGCCAAGGAAATAAGAGTTCCAATGCCCAAACAAATAAAGATATCCCTAAAAGCCACCAAAAATAATTGTGCCAAGAAGGGTATAGAATTTCTGAAAGGAGGTAATTCCAATACCCCTGATACCCCTCTCCCAAAATGCGTATGTATTCCTGCATAGTGTACGTCAAACAGCACTCAACTCCAAGGCAATTATACTAATTCCCATAAGTAACACAAACCAACCAAAGGCTGTTTTTAGAATTTTTTCGTCTATCCTTTTTGACAGGCTACTTCCAATAAAAATACCTAGAATAGAGATAAGGGTAAATAGCAATAAAAATGGCCAATCAATCTTCTGGTTGGAAAGATCTCCTAAAAATCCAATCAGAGATTTTGCTGCAATAATTACCAAAGAGGTACCTACCGCCATTTTCATGGGCAATTTTGCCAATATCACTAAAGCCGGTATTATCAAAAATCCTCCTCCGGCGCCCACAATTCCTGTTATCAATCCCACCAAAACGCCTTCTCCGGCAATCAATGGAAAGTTAAATTGAGGTTTCCCTGCCTCCCCCTCATTTCTAGGTTTTGGATTTCGGATCATAGCTACCGAAGCGGCCAACATGATACAGGCAAAAAATACCATAATTCCCAAATTTTTCGTTACCGCAAAATCCCCTAATTGCACCAGTGGATCAGGTAGGGAGGGAACCAAAAATTTACGGGTTAGGAATACTGCCGTAAAAGAAGGTATAGAAAAAACAAGTGCAGCTTTGTAGTCGACTAATTTTTTATTCAAATAAGAAATTGCTCCAACTAGGGAGGTACTGCCTACAACAAATAAGGAATAGGCAGTAGCTAAAATTGGATCTATGCCCAAAATATACACCAATACAGGCAATGTCAAGGTAGATCCCCCTCCACCAAGGAGACCTAAGGTAATTCCAATAAAAAGGGCTGCTGAAAATCCTAAAATTAGGTGAAGTTCCATGCACTAATACCTAGTAATTATAAATACAAAATTAGATTCTTTTGGTACTCTTTGCTGTGACAAAAGTTACTTCTGCAGATAGGAAACCAAGCCAAAAAAGTGGCGATTTCAAAATTTAAAATAAATGTACATGTAAGCGCAACAAATCCTTTCAAATTGGAGTAAAAATCAATGAACATTTTTTAATCCATATGACTATCCTCGTGCCAATTGATTTTTCTGCTTGTTCTATCAAAGCCTTAGAATTGACACTTTCCCTGGCTATTAAAGAAAAGGATCTCCTCTTGTTAGCTCATGTGATTGAGCCAGTCTATAACTTTGCCGCTCCTGCTGCAATTAGCGTCGCTCAAATATCCCAAGAATCGAAGCTTCGAGCAAAAAAACTGTTGGCAGCTTATGAAAACTATGGGGTAAAAATGCGTTTCTTCCACGAAGAAGGTCACGTTGCTCTTACCCTCTATAATTTAGCCAAGAAAGAGGAGGTAGACCTGGTAGTGATGGGTACCCAAGGAGCTTCAGGTCTCAAAAAATCATTGGTGGGTTCGGTTACGGTTAGCCTACTTAAGGAAGTAGATTGTCCTGTACTCGTGGTCCCTGCTCAAGCCTCTTCCTCAATTAGGAAGAATTTTACCTTCGCAGTAGCATATGCAAATCACGAATCCATACTGCTCAATAAATTAATTGCTTGGGTTAGCGAATGGCAGGGTAGCCTAAGCCTACTCCACGTGGAAGAGGTGGCTGGCCCAACATTCACCGAGGAATTGATGACCTTAGGCCTGAAGCAATACCTAGCCCAGACCTATCCAAAAAGTTCATATCCACTAAAAATTTTTAAGTCCGATCAAGTATTGGAGGGACTTTTGACCTATATGAATCAAGAGCAAGACCAGATTTTAGTAATGGCCCATGCTCATCATAGTATTTGGAAAGAAATTTTTCAAAAAAGCCAATCCATTCAAATGGCGTTTCACACCCACCTTCCAGTTTTGATTATGCAGTAATTACTTGCTAATCAATTCTTCGAAGTCATCACGTATATAGATTACATTCCTACCTAATTCTATCCATTTTTTCTTCTCTACCTGTTTTAAAAGCCGGGAGACAACTTCCCTTGAAGTTCCCAACTCTTTGGCCACTTCTTGGTGTGTAGTATGCAATTCATTGGATTTCAACTGCTTCATCTTAGTTACAAGGTAACGCATCAGACGCTCATCCATCCGTTTAAAAGCTACAGCATCTAATGCAGTGAGCAAATCTTGAAATCGATGCTGATAGGTGGAAGACACAAATTCTTTCCATCTTTTAAATTCATCCATTAGCTGTTCGTGGATTTGAATAGGAATAAACAGTAGGGTTACTTCATTTTCTGCGATCGCTCGTATTTCGCTTGGCTTAGACGCGGTGCAACAGGTTAAAGACAAGGCACAAGTTTCCCCCTCTTCTAAATAATACAAAAACAACTCATTGCCCTCCGCATCGGTACGCAAGATTTTAATTGTGCCTTCTAGAATCAATGGAACAGATTTAATAAATTGACCAGGCTCCATAATGATTTTACCTGCAGAAAAAGTTGCAAGCTGACCTAGTTCCAAGAGTCTTCTTTGAAGCTGTTGGTCACCTAGGAAAGTAAGTGATTGAGAGATCTTTTCTATACTCATGATTCAAAAGTAAGCTACTTCGATAAAAAATCATCCATTCTAGGAAAACAAGGGGATTCCCTGTGCGGAATTTCTCATGGTCTCATAGGGCAAGAGAAAGCTAAGGTGATGTTGATCATTTGAATTACCATTCAACCAAAAAATGGAGGTGTAATAAAGAACTAACATTAATTTTGTTTCCTTTACCACTTCTATGACTCGAAAGTTTCTTTTACTTTTTATCGGAGTTTTCCTTGTAGGCAGTTTAGGCTTTAGTCAAGAAATTCAAGTTCAGGAGCTAGAGCATAAAAATCCTTTAGCTGGAGTACAAATTACAGTCAAAAAATCTAAAAAAAGCATTTTTACCTCAAATGAAGGGAAAGCCAACCTTTCCGATTTTACGGAAAAAAACGATTTGATTTTAAGCTTATCTGGATACCAAACCTTGGTGCTTACTTGGGAACAATTAGAAGCAAAAAATTACCTCGTTTTCTTAGAGCCTAGTCCCTTTACTCTTCAAACCACCGTCATATCTGCCTCGCGTTGGAATCAAAACGCCCAGGACGTGCCTGGCAAGATCAGAGGCCTTGATAGGCAAGAATTGCTCCTGAAGCATCCTGTTACAACTGCCGACTGGTTAGGTGGATCTGGCGAAGTCTTTATTCAAAAAAGCCAATTGGGCGGAGGAAGTCCGATGATTCGTGGCTTTTCTGCCAATAGGCTCCTCTACTCCATTGACGGAGTTCGAATGAATACCGCTATTTTTCGAAGTGGCAACCTCCAACAGGTGATTTCCATAGATCCCTTTGCTATCAAGAATACAGAAATTCTTTTCGGACCTGGTGCCGTCATGTATGGATCGGATGCCATTGGAGGAGTTATGCTATTTGAAACCCTAAGTCCAGATGTAGAAAATCAATCCTTCCAAGGAAATGTACTTACCCGCTATTCCTCAGCCTACGCAGAAAATACCTACCATTTGGATTTTACTTTTGGAAAAGGAAAATGGTCATTTTTAAGTAGTGCAAGTTATTTTAATTACGGAGATCTGATCATGGGGAAAAATAAAGGCCAACCCTCCTACCTACGTGGGCAATACCTTAGTAGGCAAAATGGGGTGGATGTAGAACTTGCCAATCCTAATCCAAGAAAACAAGTAGGCACTGCCTACAGTCAGGTCAACCTAATGCAAAAAATTAGGTTGCAAATTTCAAAGCATACCCAAGTGGACTATGCTTTCCATTATTCCACCACCGGCAATGTTCCTAGGTACGATAGACTTATTGAAAAAAGAGACGGTAAACTTCGGTTTGCTCGTTGGGATTACGGACCTCAACGATGGATGATGCAGCAATTGGCCTGGAAAACGACTTCAGCCTCTCCTCTCTACGATGAATTTAAACTGAATTTGGCCTATCAATATTTTGAAGAAAGTAGGATAGAAAGGAGAGTGGCTAGTATTATTGAATTTAGACGGAAAGAACAAGTACATGCCTTTTCCATCAATGCTGATTTTTTGAAAACAATACGAGATAAAAACTTTTTGAGCTATGGTATTGAAGCTGTACAAAATCGGGTGTCTTCCAATGGAGAGACTACAAACATCACAACTCTTGCTCAATCTCCAACTTCTTCCCGATATCCAGAATCCATTTGGGACTCCTGGGCATTATATAGCAATTATTCTACCGAGCTTTCTACACAAATGAAAATGCAAGGGGCCTTGCGGGTAAATCTTAATGCTTTGGAAGCAGACTTTACGAAAAACCTTTCCTTTTATCCTCTTCCGGTATCATCCTTTAGGGATCGATATTTTTCCCTAACTGGAAATCTAGGAATTGTATTTCAACCCCATCCCAACTTTTCACTCTCCCCACTAATCTCCACAGGGTTTAGGGCACCTAACGTAGACGATATGGGAAAGATTTTTGATTCAGCCCCAGGTACGGTATTAATTCCCAATCCTTCCCTTGGACCCGAGTATGCCTATAATTCAGAATTGAACATGCAGCATCAAATTGGAGGAATACTTAAAGTTGATTTAACCGGATATTATACCCTCCTAGACCAAGCCATGGTCAGAAGAGAAAGCACCTTAAATGGACAAAGCCAAATCGTATACAATGGACAACTTAGCAAGGTTTTTGCTCTTCAAAATGCAGCTTTTGCAGAAATAAAAGGCTTGCAAGCTGGAATTGAGCTGGTTCTTCACAAACACCTTTTGTTTACTTCACGATACAATTGGCAAAGAGGAAAGGAAGAATTGGATGACAAGAGTACAAGTCCTTCCCGGCATGCTGCGCCTGCTTTTGGTACCAGCAAATTGAGCTTCAATAAGGCTAATTTTCAGATAGAATTCCATACTCAGTATAGTGCAGAGGTTCCCTTCGAAAAAATGCCCCAAGAAGAACTTGGCAAACCGGCCATTTATGCTACCAATGCTGAAGGCAACTTGTATTCACCTTCTTGGATTATTTTTTCCTTGAACGGACAATTCCAACTCAGTCCTAGGATTTCCCTAGTAGGAGGAATTGAAAATATAGGTGACCTTCAGTACCGTCCCTACAGTTCTGGACTCGTAAGCCCTGGAAGAAATTTTCAGTTGACTTTAAAAGGCAACTTTTAACAATAAACGGCTTTATTGTAGTTAAAAAGGCTATAAGATGAACTAAAGGTGTCCTTCTCTCCTACTTTATTTTTGACTATAAAATTTCTTACTCTTTTTTTCTTTAGATTGATTCCAAATACCACTATTTTTGGGTACAGGTTCGCCTATTTTCATGACTGCAGATCAATTGTCGCTAAATCAATCGGGAAGAATAGTGGAAGTTTTTTCCTCTCCTCTAAAAATAAACTTGATGGAACTGGGCTTTCTTCCTGGAAAATCCCTTACTCTACAGCATAAAGCCCCTTCTGGAGGCCCCTTGGCCTTTCAAATGGAAGACACCCTGTTGGCCTTGAGAAAAAATGAGGCCGCTTTAATTCGGATTGAACTCATCTGACCCTATGGCGGCAACTTCCTCCACTTCCACAGAGAATACCCCTCCAAGAATTGCCATCATTGGAAATCCCAATGTTGGAAAATCTACGATTTTCAATTACCTCACAGGGCTCAATCAAAAAATTGGCAATTACCCCGGAGTAACGGTTGATAAAAAAATTGGATTCTGCCAGGTGGCAGGAGAAACCATTGAAATCTTAGATCTCCCAGGTACTTACAGCTTATTTCCCAATTCGGAAGATGAAATCATCGTACACCGGGTACTCAATAATCCCCAGTTAGAGAAAAAACCTGACTATGTGTTGATGGTCATAGATTCTACTCAACTTTCTAGGGGATTATTTCTAGCAACCCAGTTGATTGATTTAGGTTTGCCTCTGGCCATTTTGCTCAATATGTCAGATTTGGCACAAGAGAAAAAAATTGAACTTCGAACGTTTGAATTGTTTAAACGCTTAGGAGTACCCATCCTTCAAACAGACGCTAGAAATCAGAAAGGTTTGAGCGAGGTGAAGGAACTAATTCACCAACGAAATTTTTCTATAGGTACTTCCTTCGTAGATATTACTACAGTTGTTCCCGATGCTTTATTAGAAGAAGTAAAAAACCGATTCTCACTTGAAAATAAGTACCAGGCCTATCAAATGATTCGGTTTGGAGCCAAAGATAAAGCAGTATCTGAACCAAATAGATCTTGGCTTGTGGATACCCTTTCCGGCTCATCTTTTGGCTTAGAAGAGGCACAATTGGAAGAGACAAAAATCCGCTACAAAAAAATTACCGACCTGGTAACTTCTGTATTGGTAAAAAAAGCAATACCCAAACCCAAGTCTAGTTTAGATGCGGTGTTTTTACATCCTTTGGTTGGTTATTTCATCTTTTTTGGAATTCTACTTCTAATATTTCAGGCTCTATTTTCCTGGGCTTCCTTTCCTATGGATTGGATTGATGGCTTTTTTGCAGATCTCAGTGTGCGTGTGGTCGAGCTCCTTCCCCCAGGGCCTTTCACTTCCCTGCTTGCAGAAGGAGTGGTACCAGGTATAGGAGGTATCGTCATTTTTATTCCCCAAATCGCTCTTCTTTTTGGCTTTTTAGCCATCCTAGAAGATACGGGATACATGTCTAGGGTGGTATTTTTATTGGATCGCTGGATGCGTCCTTTTGGATTGCACGGAAAAAGTATCGTACCCCTTGTCTCTGGAGTTGCCTGTGCCATTCCTGGAGTAATGGCCGCACGTAATATCGCCAACTGGAAGGAAAAAATGATTACCATTTTGGTCACTCCATTGATGAGTTGTTCGGCAAGATTACCCGTGTATGTGATTCTTATTGGCATTTCAGTTCCAAATGAAACCGTAGTTGGAGTGATCAAACTCCAAGCTTTAGCCTTGCTAGCCTTGTATATTCTAGGAATTTTAGGGGTTTTGGGAACAGCCTACCTTTTAAAAATTATCTTAAAAACGGAAGAAAAAAGTTTTTTAATTACCGAGCTTCCCTCCTATAGAATTCCACGTTGGAAAGACGTAGGACTCACCATGATAGAAAAGTCAAAAACCTTCGTTTTTGAAGCAGGTAAGGTAATTTTAGCCATTTCTATCGTCCTTTGGGTGCTAGCATCCTATGGCCCCCCAAGTAAAATGGAGCAAGTACAAACCGAAGGGCTTGCCAAGTTAGAAAAAATCACAGACCCCTTGGAGCGAGAGAGGATAGAAGCAGAAACGAGTTCTTTGCTTCTGGAAAATTCTTTTATTGGGATTATGGGAAAAGCCATCGAACCCGCCATTCAGCCCTTAGGGTACGATTGGAAAATTGGAATCGCCCTAATTACTTCTTTTGCCGCTAGAGAAGTCTTTATTTCAACTATTGCTACGATCTACAGCATTGAAGGGGATTTAGAAAATGATTTGACCATACGAGAAAAGTTAAGTCAACAAATCAATGCCTCCACTGGGGAAAAAACATTTACCAAAGCCTCCTCCTTTTCTTTGTTGGTATTTTACGTGTTTGCTATGCAATGCATGAGTACCTTGGCCGTGGTAAAAAGAGAAACGAAGGGATGGAAATGGCCTGTGATTCAAACCCTTTATATGAGTGCTCTGGCCTATATTATGGCATTTATCACTTTCCAAATTTTTTCCTAAGATGTGGCAAGAAATAACATTAGTCCTTTTACTATTCGCATCGTTGGGCTACTTAATTTGGAAGTTGGCCAGAAAACCCAAAGCCTCTGAGGGCTGTGACAAATGTGCTAAACCCTAAACTCCTTAGGGAGGCCATGGAATTCCCGATTTTTTTATTGAATATTAGTCCATGAGTAAAATAGCCTATCAAAGCATACAGACTACTATTTTCTCGTACATAGGTGTGGTATTGGGCTATATCAATGTATTATGGCTTTTTCCTTATGCCCTTACTTCTACCGAATTAGGAATCTTTAGGACCATTCAAGACCTAGGTATCCTATTGGTTCCCTTTGCCCAATTGGGTGTAGGCCATGGAATTACTAGGTATTTTCCCAAATTAGAATCCAACCAAGCCGCCCTACTTACCTATAGTTTGGGGTTCTCCCTGTTGGGACTTGGCCTAGTATCTTTGATTTTTTTTGGAGGAAAGAGCCAAATCGTATCCCTTTTTGCCACCAACTCCCCGCAGGTGATTGATTTTCTAGGTATTGTCTTACTGGTTGCCCTATTTTCCGTGTGGAGCAGTGTCCTTGATGCCTTTGCCAGGTCTTATGTAAAGGTTGGGGTGCCTACCTTTTTTCGAGAAGTGTTTCTTCGTCTCCTCACCTCGATGGTAGTGAGTTGTTATTTGTTAAGCTGGATTACTTTTGACCAAGTTATGCAGGGATTGGTTGTGGTCTATGGATTATCTTTCCTTGGAGTTTGGATGTATTTGATTTGGCTTGGAGTCTTCCAATTTAATTTTTCCTGGACCTCCTTTCCACAAGGGTTTACACGCTCATTTTTACAGTACAGCTTGGTTACTTTTCTAGCTACTGCAGCTTCTACCCTCATCATGAAAATTGACTCCGTGATGATCAGCGCTATGGTAAGCTTGGAAGCCAATGCCATCTATTCCATCGCTTTTTACATGGCTTTGGTCATTGAGTTGCCTAGAAGAGCCATTTCTCAAGTAGCCATGCCGCTCATTGCTTCTCATTTTGCGAATGATCAGGTGAAAGAGATCAACGTTTTGTACAAAGAGCTATCCAACAGACAGCTCTATGTGTGCTTGCTATTGTTTGCGCTGGTTTGGACCAATATTGACCAAATTTATTCCTTTGTTCCTAACCCTGAAATCTACCAAGCCGGTAAGTGGGTGGTACTATTTATTGCCATTGGAAAATTGGTAGATGTAGCCTTCTCCGTCAACAGCGAAATATTGGTGTTTTCTTCATACTACAGGTTTAATTTGATCATGACCGTGGGAATGAGTTTGCTCCTCATAGCAACCAACTATTGGTTAATTCCAATCTATGATATAGAAGGCGCTGCCATAGGTTCGGCTGCCGTCATGCTGGCATTCAATGCGGTAAAATACACCTTCCTAAAAGTCCGATTAAGGCTAGATCCATTTAGTAAAGAAACCATCAAAATTCTTGCTTTAGGTATCCTCACCATGGCTGCTCTTGCTTTTCGACCTGGTCTTGAATTTCCTATCCTCAACATTTTAGTGAACTCCATAATCGTTGTAGGATTTTTTGTGGGAGGTTCTTTCCTTTTAGGATTGGGAAAAGAAGAATGGAAATGGATAAAAAATAAAATTATCCGGGCTTAAGAGTGTTACGAAACCTCTAGTAGTGACAAGATTTGAGCTGCCTTAAATTCGCAACCTTCCACTGTTATCCTGCCTTTTGAGCGAGGCCCCAAGGGGTTGGGGTGAGGCCTGATTTTGAAGAGGGCTTTACTCGGTATTGTTTTTTAATTGTGAAGTTCGAACAAGTCGACAGCCCGGACCACATAAAGATACAAAGGATAGAGAAATAAGCTCTATTTTAAGGTTGAGTCAAGAAACTTTTTCTTAAGCATTATCAAAACCCAAGAAAACGATTCAAATCAGTTATTTTTTTAGTAAGAATTATTTTTTTTGCCTTTAGCACGAATCAAGTCCAATATTTTCTTTTATACTTAGGCTTTGAATTACAAGTAAAATAAGCCCTAGACTTTCAAACAAGTTGGATCATGCTTCCAATAAAGAAGTTGCTCGTGTGTCTGGATCTCTCCTCCCTTGATCAAACCTTGATCACCTATGCTGCTTTTTTGGCCAAGGCCAATAAGGTAAAGAAAATTTACTTTACGCACATCATTAAAAATCTCTCCTTACCCACAGAAGTTTTGGAAAAATTTCCAGACCTCATGGATCGTATGCTGGAGGAAAAGAAGGAGGAAATGAAAGCGGAAGTAGCCAAATATTTTCCAAGCGGTTCCTCTGTAGAATTATCTTTTTTGGTAAAAGAAGGAAACCTCTCTAAAAAAATATTAAAACTGGCTGCATCAAAATCTATAGACTTGATATTGATTGGCAAAAAAGAACTTCTACCAGGTACAGGAGTAGCTTGCCAGCGTATGGCAAGAAGAGCCTCATGTTCTCTTTTTATTATTCCCGAACAAGCCAAAGTGAAGCTTACTAAGTTGATTGTTCCCAGTGATTTTTCTGACTTTTCAAAAAATGCGCTGGAGGAAGCTATTCAGATAGCCAAGAAAAATGGAGAAGGCTCTGAAATCATTTTTCAAAATGTTTTTACCATTCCTTCCGGTTATCATTTCACTGGAAAAAGCTACGAGGAGTTTAGCAAAGTCCTCCAGCAGCATGCAGAAGCTACTTTCAAAAAATTTATTAGAAAAATTGATACGAAGGGTGTTCCCATCACACCCATATATACCAAGGACGATGACGACAATCCAGTGCATGAAATAGTAGAAGCTGCGATGTTACATCAGGCAGATGGTATCATTATAGGCGCCAAAGGAAAGACTGCATCAACTGCCCTGCTTATAGGAAGTATGGCAGAGCGCTTGATACAATTCAATACCCGTTTGCCACTTTTGCTGGTGAGACCCAAAGGAAAAAATGCTGGAATTTTAGATTACCTGGTAGAAATTTAGTCTTTTAGGGTTCAAACCAAATCAATTTTTAGCTCACTGGAAAGAATCCATTGGATTAAACCCCTGACTGTGTTTATGGTCTAAACCCTACCTATGAAGGAAATAGATCGACAAATCCTAGATCGAATTCAAACTCCCCTTACAAGAGAATTGGGATTTAGGCAATTGATCGAAACCTACCAAAGGCCAGTTTATCAACTCATTCGAAGAATGGTACTCCTCCATGAGGATGCCGATGACCTCACACAAAACACCTTTATCAAAGCCTACAAAGGCTTGGATAAATTTGAAGGCCACTCTTCATTATTTACCTGGCTCTATAGAATAGCCACCAACGAGTCTCTTACTTTTCTAGAGAAAAAGAAAAAGAGATTTGTTTTTAATTGGGACGATTACCAAGAAAAAGTGGCCAATTACCTGGATTCAAGTTATGCTCTCAGCGCAGATGAAATTCAACATAAACTTCAAAAAGCTTTGGTTAATCTTCCTGATAAACAAAGACTTGTGTTTCTTTTAAAATACGAGGAAGACCTTAATTACGAAGAAATTGCCAACATCACAGGTACCAGTGTAGGAGCATTAAAAGCAAGTTACCATCACGCTGTGAAAAAAATTGAAGAAGCCTTAAAACAAGAATAAACCCTGCGTTAAATATTTGGTCTAATAACGAAATGAAATCTCTACCCCGACTACAGCCACTACCTGTACCTGAAGGATATTTTGACACCTTGCCTGAAAAAATTCTTAATCAAAAGCAGGAGCCTACACCGATAAGCGTAGAAGAAGAAGCCTTACTCTACATTGAAAGTGGGCAATGGAGTACAGAAGATATTCTGAGCATGTCAGATAATCCCAACGAATTACTTGATCAAATTATAGAAGAAGAATTATCAAAAACAGAACCCCTATGGACAGAAGAAGAAACCTGGTACTAAGCACCATCAAACATGTATTCCTCCTTGTAACTTTTACTTTGATTGTAGGAACAGGGCATCTCTGGGCCCAAAGGTCCCCCAGGGATGTAGATCCTGAACGTGTGCAAGCTGCAAGAATTGCCTTTATCACCTCAAGAATAAGTTTGAAACCAGAGCAAGCAGAAAAATTTTGGCCCATATTCAATGAGTTCACTGAATTCAGAGAAGCAACTATGAGATCTATGGGAGATTTGGGCCAAGGCGCAGAAAGCCTGAGTGAGGAAGATGCCAAATCTCGCCTACAGCAAAGGCTACAACTCCAACAAAAACTTCTTGAAGAAGAGAAGACCTTTATTGCTGCCTCTGCAAAAGTCTTGAGTTACAAGCAAATTTTATTGCTGCAAAACATAGCCAAAGATTTTAACAAACACATTTACCAACGCCAAAGAGGTGGGGAAAATTAAACTAATTCTAAAGCTACCCACTAAGCTCCTAGCGAAGGTTAGGAGCTTATTTTTTTTTAAGTAAATCCCTTATTTCCTCTAAAAGCTTTTCCGTTGGAGTTTTTTCGGAGACTTGTCCTGTTGTTTCTTCTTTTCGCTTTAAGGTGTTCATGGCTTTTATGACAATAAATATGACCAATGCGATAAAAGTAAAGTCCACCACATTTTGAATAAACATGCCATAATTAAGCGTAACCGCATCTACTACCTGTCCACTTTGATCAGTATAAGCCTCTTTTAAGACCAATGACAAGTGCTTCACATCTACTCCACCCACAAGTAATCCAAGAGGTGGCATGACCACATCACTGATGAAGGAGGAAACAATTTTCCCAAACGCAGCCCCAATAATAACCCCTACGGCAAGGTCAAGGACATTTCCTCTGACCGCAAATTCTTTAAATTCTTTAAAAAATTTCATATTCCTAAAGTTTTGGTTGATGTGAATGAGTAATAGAACTAGCCATGTAGTTTGCCTTCTGAAAATACAAAAAATTTTAATCTTGCTTGGTGCACTAAACCAGTTGCGCTGGTGAATTAAAAAATAGCTAGTAGCAACCGCAACCACCTAGGCTAAAAGATCTGTTTCTAGTCTCAGAATCCCCTAATTTTTCTTATCCTTGTGCCTAATTCAATTTTCATGCAAGCCCCCAAAGCCTCCCAAAAACCGAAACTTCTAGAAATTCATGGTCACCAAAGGATAGACCCATACTATTGGTTAAACGAGCGGGAAAACTCGGAGGTCATTGCCTATATCACCGCTGAAAATTCTTACCTCAAGGAGGTGATGCAGCCCACTGCCGCCACTCAGGAACTTCTTTTCCGAGAGATGAAGGGGAGAATAAAAGAAGAAGATCAAACCGTACCCTATTTTAAATCGGGGTATTATTGGTATACCCGCTACGAAACGGGAGGCGAGTACCCTATTTTTTGCCGAAAAAAATCCAAAGAAAGTAAGCTTGAAGAAATCCTTCTGGACGTAAACCAACTGGCAAAAGATAAGTCCTACTACCAAGTAGGTCAAACCTCCACGTCAAGCAATCAACAGATTTTGGCCTTTTCTGCCGATGAGGTGGGCAGGAGAATTTATACCCTTTATTTCAAGGACCTGCTTTCTGGAAAAATCCTAGAAGATCAAGTTCCAGAAACTACAGGAAATTTTGTCTGGGCGGAAGACAATGCTACCCTATTTTATTCCAAACAAGATCCCGATACGCTTCGCTCCAATCAAATTTACCAACACAGGTTAGGGAGGCCTTGCAGCGAAGACCGTCTTATTTACGAAGAAAAAGACGAGGAGTTTTCTTGCATGGTACATAAAACCAAATCAGAAAAGTATATTCTCATCCATTCTTCCAGTACCATTTCTAGCGAGGTATGGATCATAAAAGCCTCACAAGCTTTTCAAGAACCCCGACTTCTACAACAAAGAATTCCACATCTTGAATACGCTGTCGATCACTTTGAAGATCATTTTTACATCCGTACCAACGATCAAGCTCAAAATTTTAAATTGGTGAAGACACCGATTTGGGCTACTTCAAAGGAGCATTGGACCGATGTGATTCCACATCGACCTGATGTTTTGCTAGAAGACATAGATTTATTTTCTAGGTATTTGGTAGTACAAGAAAGGTACAATGGACTTACTCAAATCCACATCCATCCTTGGAAAGGAGATTCTTTTAGCTTGCCTTTTGATGACCAAACCTATACAGCGTGGATAGGTGCCAATCCAGAATTTGATACAGATATTTTACGATTTGGATACAATTCCCTGGTTATTCCCAGTTCGGTCTACGAAATCGATCTGCTTTCTAAAGAAAGAGCACTATTAAAACAACAAGAAATCGTGGGAGGATACGATCCCCAGGATTATCACTCCGAACGAATATGGGCAAAATCCAAGGACGGTACGAGCGTACCCATCTCTTTGGTATATAAAAAATCGAGCTTCTCAAAAAATGGGGATGCTCCCCTGCTGTTGTATGCCTATGGGTCCTATGGATACAGCATGGATGCTTACTTTTCTTCCAACCGGCTGAGTTTATTGGATAGAGGATTTGTATTTGCTATAGCTCATATCCGAGGGGGCGAAGACTTAGGTAGACATTGGTACGAAGAAGGGAAGCTATTGAAGAAAAAAAACACCTTCACTGACTTTATAGCTTGTGCTCAATACCTTATAGAACAAAAATATACGCAAGCTAGGCATCTGTATGCGATGGGGGGAAGTGCCGGAGGATTATTGATGGGAGCGGTCATGAATATGGAGCCTGAATTGTTTCATGGCATTATTGCCAATGTTCCCTTTGTGGATGTGGTGACCACTATGCTGGACGAAAGTATTCCCCTGACCACTGGGGAATTTCAAGAATGGGGCAATCCAAAAAATAAGGAATACTACGATTACATGCTTTCCTATTCTCCCTACGATCAAGTAAAAAAACAGTCTTATCCCCATCTTTTGGTTACTTCAGGCCTCCATGATTCCCAAGTACAGTACTGGGAGCCTACCAAATGGGTAGCCAAACTGAGACACTTGAAAACCAACGATACCCTTCTCTTACTTTTTACTAACATGGAAGCTGGACATGGTGGGGCTTCTGGAAGGTTCCATGCCTTGAAGGAGTTGGCCTTGGAATATGCCTTTCTTTTGCTCCTAGAGGATAAAATTTCATCCTAAGGACACAAAAAGCATTAGCATGTAGAAAGAATAAACTCGAAGCAGCGGGTAGGAGGTCAAAGGAACTTTGCTAGGGAAGAATTGCTTGGATATTCTATGTATGGAAAGTACTTAAAGTTAAAATTTCTCTAACTTTGAATGCAAACCTAAAAAATCCTAATTCATGAAAATCGCCTTAATTGCCCATGACGGTAAAAAAGCTGACATGGTGCATTTTTTAAGTGGATTCCGTGATGCCTTGCAGAGCAGTGCTATTGACCTAGTGGCCACTGGCACTACAGGCTCTCATATCGAAAAGGCTGGATTTAAGGTAGAAAAACTCCTCTCTGGGCCTTACGGTGGCGACGCACAAATCGCTGCTATGGCAGCTGAGAAGAAGTTAGCAGCAGTTATATTTTTTAGGGATCCTTTGGACAAGCATCCTCACGAACCTGATGTGCAGATGCTTATGAGAATTTGTGATGTACACAACATTCCCTTGGCTACCAATCCTGCATCGGCTGCTCTTATGTTTAAAGCCTTGACTCAAACCTATGGAACCTAAATCAATCAAAAAAATTGGTGTACTCACCTCTGGAGGCGATTCTCCGGGGATGAATGCAGCCATCCGCGCTGTCGTTCGTGCTGGATTTTACTACGGAATCGAAATGTATGGAATCTACAGAGGCTACGAAGGCATGATTCAAAACGATATCAAAAAACTAGATTCCAAACACATCACCCAAATCCTAGAGCGAGGAGGAACTTTCCTAAAATCTGCCAGAAGTGCGGAATTTAGAACTCCAGAAGGAAGGAGGAAAGCTTACGACAACTTGGTAAGTCATGGAATAGATGCTTTGGTAGTCATCGGAGGGGATGGATCGTTGACAGGGGCTCACCTGTTCTATGAAGAATACGGAATTCCCTCTGTGGGTCTACCGGGTACCATTGACAATGATCTTTCCGGTACTGACTTAACGATTGGTTTTGATACGGCATGCAATACTGCCATCGAGGCCATAGATAAAATACGGGATACAGCCACCTCTCACGACCGCTTATTTTTTGTGGAAGTGATGGGAAGGGATGCAGGATTTATTGCCATCAATGCAGGGATTGGAAGTGCAGCTGCAGCCATATTGATTCCAGAACGCAAAACCTCCATTGAAAATTTAGTAGAAAAATTAAAAACGAGATCGAGAGCAAAAAAAACCTCCAACATCGTCATTGTAGCTGAAGGTGGAAAAAGCGGATCGGCTCAAGAAATTGCCGATCAAGTAAAAAGCATTTTCCCAAACTACGATATCAAGGTTACTATTCTAGGACATTTGCAAAGAGGAGGTTCACCTACCAGTTTTGATAGACTCCTGGCTTCCAAATTGGGAGTAGCTGCCGTTGAGGCATTACTTCAAGGAAGATTTGATGTAATGGCAGGAATGATCAATAATAAAATCATCTACACCCCCATTGTAAAAGCCATAGTCGACGACAAAGAAATAGACGAAGAGGACTTGCGTGTGGCAAGTATTCTATCTACCTAAAAAAGGGGCCTAAGCCTCTTTTTATTTTTTATGGGCTAGTACCAAGCTAGCATGCGGAGCAAGGAGAACTTCTCCCTCTCCTACCTGTACGCCATCCGTGGCCGCAAGGATTTCTTCAAATCCTTTAGGAAGGGATATTTTTAAAGCTGTTTTACCCACATGATGAAGGACCAAGAGCTCCTGATCATCAGATGTTCTCAAAAAAGCCATCACTTCTTTGGGATAAGTTAAAGGAGCAGACTCCAATCTTCCTATGGCCAAAGCTGAATTAGAATTGCGAAGAGCGATCCATTTTTTATAATGATTAAATAAGCTATGGGGATCCTCCCGTTGCAAGGCCAATGGAGTAACAGTTTCGTCCGTGCTATTTACCGGAGCAATCCAAGTGGCCCTGGCCTGATCCAGCTCCTTTTTGTTCCACAAAAAGGGTTCACGGATGTGTTCATCAGGCTTAAGCCCCAACATTCCGATTTCTTCTCCATAATACAGGTAAGGTGCCCCAGGAAAAGTCATGAGAATAGCGATGGCTTGCCTATATTTTGCTGGATCCTTTTGAAGGTCATTGAGCAATCTAGGTTGATCGTGATTAGACGAAAAGGTAGCATCAATAAAATCGGGAGTGATGGCTTGATAAAAATCTAAAACATCTTTCTGCTTCTCCACCAAGAGCTGTCCATGCCCCGAATTCATGGAATTTATAAGAGTGTAATGAAAATCAAAATTGAATAAAGCAGGTAAGCCTGGTAAATAGGGAGCAACTATTTCCTTCTTGTCGTACACTTCACCCACCAAATACACGTCCGGTTTTATGGCCTCCATTTTTGCACGAAACTCCTTCCAAAAGGCATGGTTATCCAAGGGCCTGTCATCAGGAAAAATGTGTTTGGCAGCATCCAAGCGGAATCCGTCTACGCCTACTTCCTCCAACCAAAATCTACCTATTTCGTAGATCTCTTCTCGAACTTTTGGAGAATCAAAATTCAAATCGGGCATTCCTCCCCAAAAAAAGCCATAGTAGTAATCTATTCCCTGACCGGGATCATGCCATTGGCGAATATTGTCCGAGTCCAGGGTAACGGTCTTTTTATTCAAATATGAAGCAATGGTATCCTGCTGAGCCCAAACGTAGTAATCTCGGTAAGGATTGTTTCTTCCCATTTTTGAAGCTTCAAACCAAGGGTGGGAGTTAGAGGTATGATTGATAATAAAATCAATCACAATTTTAATGTCGCGCTTATGAGCCTCTTCAAGCAGGCGCTTGAAATCCTCCATGGTCCCGTAATCGGGATGCACGGCTTTGTAGTTGGTTACGTCGTATTTGTGGTAAGTCGGAGAAGGCATGATGGGCATAAACCAAATGGCATTGGCTCCCAATTCTTTGACGTAGTCTAGGCCTTCGATGACTCCGTTAAAATCTCCTATGCCGTCCCCATTAGAGTCTCTAAAGGACTGAACAAAAATTTCATAGGTGATTCCCGCTTTGGGCCAATAGTTCTTTATCTCTTGGTGTTGCTGTTGGGCAAAAGCACTGCCTAAACCAAGGATCAGAAACAAATAAAAAGCTATGTTCTTTTTCATAAATAATTTAGAAGAATAAAAAAGTCACTCGGAAAAGTGACTTTTTTGAGTTCAATAAGGATAGTTTACTTTCCTTGGTCCCCTGTGGACCATAGAAATAAAATTAAAACTTAATTTCTTCCCACCGCATTGAGCATATCGAAGGCAAGTTCCAATCGTTTAACGAAATTTTCCTCTCCTTTTCTAAGCCATACCCGTGGATCGTAGTATTTTTTATTGGGACTATCTGCGCCTTCTGGATTTCCCAGTTGGCTTTGAAGATAGCCCTCGTTCTTTTTGTAGTAATGCAACACTCCTTCCCACATGGCCCACTGCATGTCTGTATCGATATTCATTTTGATAGAGCCGTAGCTATTGGCCTCACGAATTTCTTCTACTGAAGAACCTGATCCTCCATGGAAAACAAAATTGAGTGGCTTTCCTGTAGTGCCGAAGTTTTTATTGATGTAGTCTTGAGAATTTTTGAGAATCACGGGCTTCAAACTCACATTTCCGGGTTTGTAGACTCCGTGCACATTTCCAAAAGCGGCAGCTATGGTAAATAAATCTCCAATTTCTTTCAAATGGCTGTAAGCATAGGCCACTTCTTCGGGCTGCGTATATAGCCTGGAGGAATCTACATCGGAATTGTCTACTCCATCCTCCTCTCCCCCAGTCACTCCCAATTCAATCTCAATGGCCATATCCAACTTGACAAATTCTTTAAAATAAGAACTGCAAATCTCTATATTTTCATGCAAGGGCTCTTCGGATAAGTCGAGCATGTGGGAACTAAAAAGGGGTCTTTTATAGGCCTGATGATACGCCTTCCCTGCTTGCAGCAATCCATCAATCCAAGGGAGCAATTTGAGCGCCGCATGATCGGTATGAAGAATCACCGGTACACCGTAGGCTTCGGCCATTTGATGCACGTGATGAGCCCCAGAAATTCCACCTGCAATACTTGCTTGCTGGGCATCGTTGGACAATCCCTTGCCTGCAAAAAACTGAGCGCCTCCGTTTGAAAATTGGATAATTACTGGTGAATTTACCTTTTTGGCCGTTTCAAGAACCGCATTTACGGAATTGGTGCCAATGACATTTACTGCAGGAAAAGCAAATTGATTTTCCTTGGCATAGGCAAACATCTCCCTAAGTTCTTGTCCGTATTTTACTCCAGGTTTAAATTTCATGATTTTAGTTAGGTTTGATTAGAGCTTGATGAAACGCTTATGCAAGATTCGTTTGGCATCAAACGCCTCAAAGATATAGATCCCAGGTCGAATTCCCTCAAGATCTATTCCCAAAATAGCTTGATCTTTCTCTTTATTTCCGTCTAAAACTACTCTTCCGGTCATATCCAAAATTCGATAAGAAGCTTCTTTCATGTCCTGAGGAAGCGCAATTTCCACCTGTGAAAAGGCCGGATTGGGATAAATAGTCCAGTCCCCTGGGCCTACCTCCTCGGGAATTGAGGTGATAAAATCTGCCTGAAGAATACCCTTTTCGGGGATGGGCAATGGCTTGTCTGTAAACATATAAAATTCATTGGGTCTCAATCCAAAGGATACTGGGGTAGAGCCGACTGTAAGTTCCTTTCCCGTGAAGTAATTGTACCATTTGCCTGATTTAGGAAATTGAATTTGTTGATTTCCTTGGGTACTGAGGTCAAAATTTCCAAAAAGAAAAACATTCAATTCTGGATGTTGCAAACTTATGGTCTTCAATGAGGCACTCAGATTAAGGTTAACCGAGCTTGGGGAGTTAAATACGGGATACTTAGTTCTCAGTTTGAATAGTTCCTTGTAGAGCTTAAATAGACGTTGACGCTCCGAATTAGCCAAATACTCCCAACGAGTAGGTTTGATTCCTAATCGATCGTTGTTTAACTCTAAATCATATCCAAACTCACCGAATTGCCAAATCATTTTTGGGCCAGGGATGGAAAGGAAAAAAGCAGTCATCAACTGATTTCTGTTGACCGCATTTTCCAAATCCTTGAGATTTAAAGGACTGCTTGCACCAAAATTTATCGTTTCCCAAAAAACCCGTTCTTCGTCGTGTGACTCTTGGTAGGCAATAAGACCATTTTTATTCCATTGCCTATTCTTAAAATAGGCCCATTCTACGTTATCATTATTCCCCTTAGCAAGATTTCTGGAAGCCCCATTCAAATTTCCCCAAAGCATCATGCCGTAGTCAGCCAATTCCTTTTCCTCTTCATTCACCGAAAGATGCTCCAAGATTACGTAAGCTTCTGGATTTTTAGATTTGATCTTATCGTAGATGTTTTTCCAAATTTTAACCCTAGAAGGGTCATACTGTGACCAAATACCCACATTAGATCCTGAATTAACTTGGGTAAATCCTTTGGACAAATCAAATCGAAACCCGTCGACTTTGTATTCGGTAAGCCAGTAGGCATTGACCGAATCTACAAAGGTCTTGGTGTAGGGACTTTCGTGATTAAAATCATAGCCCACATTAAAGGGGTGTTTGGCAACTCGATTAAACCAAGGATTGTCTTCTGTCGGCGCTCCATAATCTCCATCGTTGTAAAGTCGTACCATAGGATTTTGACCAAATGCATGGTTAAGCACCATATCCAAAATTACCACCATTCCTTTTCCATGTGCTTCATCTATGAGACGCTTGAGGTCATTTTTAGTGCCGTAGTATTTGTCAGGGGCAAAGAAAAAGGAAGGATTGTAGCCCCAAGAAAGATTGCCTTCAAACTCTCCTATGGGCATCAATTCAATGGCATTGACTCCCAGATCTTTGAGGTAGTCAAGTCTATCGATCACTGCCTGATAAGTTCTTTTTTGGTCAAAATCACGAACTAAAAGTTCGTACACCAGCAGTTCTTCTGGCTTAGGTCGTGTATAGGATGTGTTTTTCCAAGGATATGGCGTCTGGGCCGTTTGGAGGTAGGTGGCTTGAAACTCGGTTTTCCCACTGGGATAAGGAAGTAAACCCGGGTGCCGGTTTTGGGTGATGATTTCTTGGTCATGGAAAGGATCCGAAACCTTGTCTGCATAAGGATCCCCTATTCGAATATCTCCATCCACTAAGTATTGAAAAATATATTCTTTTTGTGGTACCAACCCGGAGATCTTAATCCAAAACACCTTTCCATCCGGTGTTTTTTTGAGCTGGTATTCGGGGAGTATTTTCCAATCGTTGAAGTCTCCTATCGCATGGGCGATACTTTTGCCAGGGGCTTGAAGAGCTAAAATCACCTCCGTAGGGGATAAGTAATTTATGCCGAGCTTGGCACCTGCAGGCAAAGGAGCTACTTCTGAAGGAGCAAATACAACGATGTCAAGCGTTTGTGAATCGGTAGTGGTTCCTTTTACTGCAGTTACTTTCAGTTTGTAATTTCCAGGTGCAGTGGCCGTGTAGGCGTAACTGATTTGCTGGCTATTTTTTGCTTCAGCGACTTTAATTCCGTCCAATTCTAGTGTTAAATCGGCTATTTCATTGGATGAGGCCTTGAACGTATACTGATTTCCCACTTCAAAGGAAATGGAACCAGCCGATTGGGGGTCTGTAAATTTTACATCAAAGCCTTGTGCCAGGTCTACAAAAAAATCACCGTTGGCAGTCGTTTTTCCCTCCTTGCTTCCATCAGCATTTCTAAATACCAGGCCAAGACGGTAAATGGTGAGGTTGTTGGGATTCGTAAAAAAGGTGTTAGGAACCAATTCATAGGTGTAGATATTGGGCTGACCAGTCACCTTAGTTACCTGTGCTATCCCATTTAATCCAAACAGGAAGCAAAAACTTGAGAAAACAAGGAGTCTTGAAAAATAGGTCATGAGGGTTGGGATTGAATAAATAACCGGCATTCGAAAAGTGCTCGAATGCCGGTTAAAACTACTGGAATGAAACTAAATTAAGTAAAATTGAATTGCTTAATTTTTAACAAGTGTATACTTAGCTTCACCTTTAGGTCCTAAGAAGAAGGTAATGGTGTAGTTACCTGCAGCAGGAATGGCAATGTTTGCACCACCTGCGGTCAAGTTACCATTACTTCCACCAAAATTGAAGTCCCAAGAGTTATTGGCTCTGAACTTAAATTCACCAGCCTTTAAGTCTGTAGTTATTTTCAATGAATTGGTGGTTTTATCAAACACATTCATAGGAGTGTCAGTATCCCATCCACCGGCAGTAGCAGATCCTACGATACCCCAACGTCTAACTGCACCAATGGTATAGGTTTTAGCACCCATATTTACGTTGATTTCGTAAGTTCCATCAGCAGCCACCTTGATATTATCTCCTCCTGATTCCAAACTTAAATTTGCTCCATTATCTCCAAAGTTTACATCCCAGTTTGGTCCGGTGGTAAACTTGAATTCTCTAGATCCACCAAGAATGTGAATAAATCCTTTGAATTTGTCGTCAATATTTTCGGAATACAATACAGTTTTTGAGTTGGCAGGATCCCAACCTTGGTAATCACCAGGGACACGAAGCAAAGGTAATTCTACCGTCGCATCGAATGGAGTTACTTTATAGGTAGTCGTTTTTCCATAAATGGCCGATAAAGGCAAATTAATGGTAGCCTTTACGCGAAAGTCCACGTTGGCTGCTACACCGAAAGGCAATTTCTTAGCCAAAAGAGCTTTATTGAATTCGGCTACGTTCACCTTAACGATATTGGAGGTAGACTCTCCAAGTTTTACTGGAGCTGCAAAATTGGATCCAGGAAGGTCCATTTCTAATTCGTATTTGATGGATCCAGTGGTACCGAAGTCTGCGGCAGAGATGGTAAAATCTACCGTATTTTTGTCTGCATTTGCCTTAACCAAAGCAAAAGTGGTGGTAGCAGGAAGGGTAACATCTGCTCCAGTTTGAGGAATAATGGGCGGCATTTCATAAGGCTCACAAGCTATAAGGATTGGGAAAATCACAAGCGCCCATTTCATTTTTTGTAACATTTTCATGGTGTTTGAGTTTTGGGTTTTACTTTTAAATTTACTTTTTTAAATTATATATTTTATTGAAATAATTATTTTTTAGAATTCTTCCTTTTATCAAAAAAAAACTTCTAAAACCACTTATGACAAAACTTAAATCTTGAATAATCCTAACGCAATACCCAGAGGTTTTTTTTTCTTATTAATTTTTATGCACACGATTGCGGTAACGTTTGCATTCGAAAATTATTTTTTTGATAAAAAAAAATTATCCATTTCAACAAAAAAATAAGGCTAACTTAGGCAAAAGTAAAAGCAAGGAAAAAATAACTTATTTCAGTATGTTTTTTCTACGAATAGTATAATTTCTTATGAAACTAGAACAAGCTACTATAAAAGACATTGCTAGGGAATTAAACGTATCCTCTTCTACCGTATCTAGGGCATTGAAGGATTATCCTGGCATAAGCGATGAGACCAAAATTAAGGTCAAAGAAATGGCAAAAAAATTAAATTACAGACCCAATGCCATTGCCCTTTCTTTGAGAAAAAGTCGATCTTTTACTATCGGGGTAATCGTACCGGAGGTTGTACACTTTTTTTTCTCTACCGTCATAAGTGGTATTGAGGAAGTGGCTAATTCCAGAGGATACACGGTTATTCTCACACAAACCAACGAAAAGCTTTCTAGAGAAAAGACAAGCGTGGAGACGATGCTTTCCAATCAAATAGATGGTTTTTTAGTCAGTTATTCCAAGGAGACTTCCGATTTTGACCATTTTACCAATCTCTTGGAAAAAGGTTATCCCATAGTTTTCTTTGACCGCATGCCAGATATCCCCTCTGCAATTCGGGTGATCGTAGACGACTATTCCGGTGCCTATCAAGCTACCAATCATTTATTATCTCAAGGGTATAAGAACGTACTGCATTTGGCAGGGCCTTCTAACTTAAAAATTTCCCAAGAGCGTACCCGAGGTTACTTGGATGCCCTTCGTGATTTTGGAATCAAAGCAAACCCATCTTGGGTTGTAGAATGTACTCAAGGCACCCAAGAGGAAGCCAATAAATTGACTTCCAACCTACTTAAAACCTTAAATCCATGTCCCGATGCCTTTTTTGCCAACAATGACATGGCAGCCGTAGGAGCTCTCATGGCATGTAAGGCGGCAGGATATTCCGTTCCTGAAGATATAGGTATCGTAGGATTTAGTAATTGGCAGTTTTGCTCTATGGTAGAACCAAGTCTTTCTTCAGTTGCTCAACCTGGCTATCGTATGGGCATGACGGCAACCCAGCTGCTCTTGGACCTGATTGAAAAGAAAAAATCAGCGGATGAATATCAAGAGCCCGTGGTTCTTTCTACCGAATTATTGATCCGAAAATCATCCGTGAGGGTAAATCCAAACTAATTTTTTCAAAAATGGAGATAAAAAAATGCAAACGTTTGAATAGCTTAAATTTTACCCAGCAAGCAGATTTGATATTTGCTAGCCCCTCATTCGCTCGATCTCTCGATTTTTATCCTACATAATCGTTTATAATTTAGCACCATTCCTCTTGGAATTTTAATCCTTTTGATGAATGACATCTTTAAGTTCTGAAACCAAACTTTCTAGAAATTCTTTTCGAAACCAATCCTTTGGAAAGGTAATCGACTGGCATCCCAGTTCCGATGGATTGCAGGGACGTAGTGCTTTTGCTTATTTCAAACTATCCGTTTACTCTGAGGGAATCATACGAGTACAAGCGAGCAGATTTAGTTCATTTGAATCCAATCCCTATTCAGTCATCGTAGAACCCAAAAACACTCCGTTTGAAATAGAAGATTTTGGGAAGCAGGTAGAATTGACCACAAGCCTATTGCGTGTCCGCTTACATTTGGACGCCTTCTCCTTATCCTTTTTTGATTCACAAGGCAAATTGCTCAACCAAGACGATAGTTTAGGTATTTGTTGGTTAGGAACTGAAGTAAGCTCCTACAAGAAAATTCAGAAGAATGAAAAATTCCTAGGCTTGGGCGAAAAAACGGGCGATCTCAATCGGGCAGGTAAAGCATACACCCACTGGAATAAGGATTATTTTGGATACGGAGTCAATGACGATCCCTTATACATGAGTATCCCCTTTTATTTAGGTGTACACGATAAAGGTTGTTATGGGATTTTCTTTGACAATACCCATAAAACGCTAGTCAATTTTGGAGCTTCCACGAACAGATTTGTCTATTTCAGCGCGGAAGATGGAGATATGGATTACTATTTTTTCCACCAACCTACGCTAGAAAAAATTATTTCCGACTATACCTGGCTTACGGGTCGCATGCAAATGCCCCCCAAATGGTCCCTCGGCTTTCAGCAATGTCGCTATTCTTATTATCCAGAATCGGAAGTACATGCCGTAGCCAATACATTTAGAGACAAGCACATTCCCGCAGATGTCATCTACTTGGACATTCACCACATGGAAGCCTATAAGGTATTTACTTTCGATGGAGAAAAATTTCCCAATCCCAAGGCGATGATCTCCCGATTGAAGGAAAAAGGATTTAAAGTCGTGGTGATTTTGGATCCAGGGATAAAAGTAGAAAAAGGCTACCTCCCTTACGAGGAAGGAGTAGCTCAACATCTTTTTGTGACTTATCCCGATGGAGAACTATACCAAGCTCAGGTTTGGCCAGGATGGTGTGCATTTCCAGACTTTACCAAAGAGAAGGCAAGAGATTGGTGGGCAGAAAAAATGAAATTTTACACAGAAGCTGGTGTGGATGGATTTTGGACCGACATGAACGAACCTGCTTCTTGGGGTCAATGCACGCCTAATTTGCTTGAATTTGATTTTGATCATGAAGGAGCATCTCACAGAAAAGCACGGAATATCTATGGCCTACAAGTAGCAAAAAGTACCCAAGAGGGCGCTTACATGGGACTTGACAACAAAAGGCCTTTTGTGTTGACACGCTCTGGATTTGCTGGAATTCAACGCTACGCAGCCGCTTGGACCGGGGACAATACTTCTTCGGAAGAACACATGTTGGCAGGAGTACGACTAGTTACCAGCCTTGGTTTAAGCGGAGTATCTTTTTCAGGAGTTGATGTGGGAGGATTTGCAGGGGAAGCCAGCAAAGGACTCTTTGCGCCTTGGATGAGCATTGGGGCATTTTCACCCCTGTGCAGAGCCCATTCCATGATCAATACCAAAGATGCAGAACCTTGGGCCTTTGGAGAAGAAGTAGAGGAAATTAGCCGCAATTACCTGAAGCTCAGGTATTCACTTCTTCCTACCCTATACAGTAATATTTATTCTAGTACCCATACTGGCCTTCCTATTGCCGCTTCCCTCGCACTTCCTTATTCTCAAGATGACACTATTTATCAACAGGCCTTCCAAAACGAATACCTATTTTGCCAGGTATTTTTGGTTGCACCCGTAGAAAGTTTTAAAGAAATCACCAAAGTATATCTTCCTGAAGGCGAGTGGTATTACCTCTATTCTGACCAAATATTTTCTGGAAAGCAAGTAATCTATCAGGATTGTCCCCTCAATTATCTTCCTGTTTACGTCAAGGCAGGGGGGATTTTTACCCAGCAATCTGTGGTGATGCATACCGATTCCTCGCACGATGGCTTGCTTCGCGTGCACCTCTACCGAGGAAAGCAAGATGCTGAATTTCTGCATTTCGAAGATGCAGGCGATGGATTAGATTATCTCCAAGGAGCTTTTTTCTCTAGAAAATTCCAGTATCAGGCCAAGATTGGAAGCTTAAAAATCGGCACTAGCGAAGGAAACTTACCTAGTCAATATTCCAAATTGAGAATCTATTTGCATGGCTTCGACCTAAATCAGGTGCAAGTAGATGGAAAATTACATCCAGTAGCTTACGAGGATTATACCTTTCTGGACAAATTAAGTGAGTTTGACCCTTTGCCAGAACGTCAGCATGCCTTTCACCAAATTTCGGCACTTCCTTTTATTGAGCTACCCCACCTATCCGCCGAAACCATGATCACAGGATTGAAATAAAAAATAAATTCTGCCCAAAATACACCCAACATGACCCAAGAAAAAAAGAGATTGAGTTTCTGGCAAATCTGGAACATGAGTTTTGGATTTTTAGGGATTCAATTTGGCTTTGCCCTGCAGGGAAGTTCTATGTCTAGAATTTTCCAAACCCTTGGAGCTGAAAAAGATGACATTCCTTTCCTGTGGATTGCAGCTCCCCTTACCGGGCTTTTGGTACAACCCATAGTGGGTTATTTGAGTGACCGAACCTGGCATCCCAGGTTTGGGAGAAGAAAACCTTTTTTCTTATTTGGTGCAGTTCTGAGTACAGTAGCGCTATTTTTTGCTCCTTATTCCTCAGCGCTTTGGATGGCAGCTGGTTCTCTTTGGATTTTGGATGCTTCTATAAACATTTCCATGGAACCTTTTCGGGCCTTGGTTGCAGATAAACTACCTGAATCCCAGCGCTCGTATGGGTTTATGGTACAAACCCTGATCATCGGTGTAGGTACCTGGATAGCCTCTAACCTGCCTTGGTTGATGACCCAACTCGGAGCGGCCAATGAAGCTCCTGAAGGGGTTATCCCAGATTCGGTAAAGTATGCCTTTGCCATCGGTGCTTTTGTCTTATTTTCCTCCATCTTGTATACCATTCTCACTACCGATGAATATCCTCCAGAGGACAAAGAAGCCTTTGAAAGAGAAAAATTACAGAAAAGAGGATTTTTTTCTGGCGCAATAGAGCTTTTCGGCTTGATTGTGCACATGCCTAAAGTTATGTTTCAACTGGGACTGGTACAGTTTTTTTCATGGTTTGCCTTCTTTACCATGTGGAGCTTTGCTACCCCTGCCATCACCGAACACATCTTTGGAGCTACTGATGTGGATTCAGCCCTCTACCAAGATGCAGCAAATCGGGTGGGGAATTATATGGGTACCTATGGATTAGCATCCATGTTTTTTGCCTTATTCCTTTCTTTTGTGACTGCAAAAGTAAAAATCAATAGAAAGCTCCTTCACCTGATAAGCCTGGTGGCTGGAGGTATAGGTTTTATCTTGATTTATTTCATTTCGGAGCCATGGATGCTTCACCTCACCCTTCCTAATAAAGAAATAGACAATGTGTTAATTCATTTTAATCCAAAACCTTGGATGCTGCATATTTGCTTTGCCTTGGTCGGAATAGCTTGGGCAAGCATTTTGTCCATGCCCTATGCCATGCTCTCCGGCTCAGTGGAACCTAAAAAAATGGGGGTATACATGGGGATTTTCAACATGTTTATCGTAATCCCACAAATCGTGGCAGCCCTAGGAGGTGCAAATTTCTTGTATAAGACCCTCTTCGGAGAAGAAGTAATTCATACCATGATTTTAGCTGGCTCGCTATTGATTGTAGCAGGTCTCTGCAACTTGTTTATTACAGACCGTAGGGCCACACACGATTAAGGCATCACCCAAGCTACTTTCCTAATGCTTCCCAATCCCAATTTTTGTTGATTTGGGAGATGGCATGGTGTGCGGTCAGGTCGTATTGACAGGGGACGATAGAAATGTAATTGTTGGCAATAGCCCATTCGTCGTTATCCTCTCCCAAATCAAAATTCACGAAATTTCCTGCCATCCAGAAGTATTTTCTTCCGTTGGGATCTAGCCTTTCGGCAAATTCTTCTTGCCATTTTGCATCTGCTTGCCTGCATACCTTGATCCCACGAATCGGTTCGTTTCGCTTAGGAGGAAAATTTACATTCAATGCTATTCCCTTAGGGATTCCTTTTTGCAAAACTTGCAAAGCGATTTTTTCTACCCATTCCTCCACATGAGAAAAATCCGCTTTGGAGGAGTAATCGCACAAGCTAAATCCAATGGAAGGATATCCCTCCAAGGCCCCTTCGATAGCTGCCGACATGGTGCCGGAGTACAGCACCGAAATGGAAGTATTGGAACCATGATTGATGCCAGATACCACCAAGTCAGGAGTCCTATCTTTTAACACGTAATGTTTGGCTAGTTTGACACAGTCGGCTGGAGTACCGCTAGACTTGAATGCCAAAACCTCCTCAAAAATATCCTCTGGATAGAGTCGTAGAGTTTCGCCTATGGTGATGGCATGTCCCATACCCGATTGTGGACTATCAGGGGCCACAACGACCACCTCACCAATTTTTTTCATAGCCGTAATCAGTACGCGTATTCCTTTGGAAGTAATCCCATCGTCGTTGGAGACCAGGATCAGGGGCTTGAGCATATTTATCCTCTTTTTAATTCGTTGTAATAAGCTGATATGCGTAGCAAATCACCTCTTTTATCATGTTCAAGACGGTTTTTTCGCATGTAGAGTTGGAGTTCTTCCTCGTATCCTGGAAGCAAATCAAAGAGCTCCTTTTTCTTCATACTGTACTTCTCCAAACGACCCTCCTTTAAAAAGTAAAAAGTGAAAGCGAGCCGATATCCTGTAAAATTTTGAGGTCCCCAAAAGGGATTCATCCCCATAGCTCCCCAATTGTTCATGCCTCGGGTGTCGGTGGCAATGTATTCTCTACAAAGTAGAGCTAAGTAATCGCCTTGGGTGAGTACTTCAAAAAAAAATGGTGTTTCATAATCTCCATTTGAAGCATAAGGTAAGCTGTAAAATTTTCGTATACCTCCATAGGTTTCATCGTAAATATCAAAATTTGCCACATTGGAGGCTGTAAAAGTGATTACGGTTTCAGTTTGCAACTGAAGCAAATTATTATCCAAATCGTACTTCAATAATCCAGAATACGAAGTTCCATCGTTAAGTTGCAGATTGCCCTTGTGCCAGGTTTGGGAGGGAAACTTGTTTTGAGCCTCAAGTACAGCGATGAAGCTTAAAAACAGTAAAGAACAAAGGATTAATTTTTTCATACGATTCACTAGCATGTACACGGAAAAGTCGCTTTTTTTGTTTTTCAAATAAGGCAACCTAACGGGAAAAATTACTATTTTAAAATGGAATGCCCCATCTTATCTCTTTTGGTTTGCAGGTATTTTTGATTGTGAGGATTGGGTTGAATTTCAATGGGAACTTGTTCTATGATCTCCAAACCATATCCTAAAAGCCCTACACGTTTTTGAGGATTATTTGAAAGTAACCTAAGTTTACTTATTCCTAAATCCCTCAGTATTTGTGCCCCTACCCCATAATCTCTTCCATCCATGGGCAATCCTAAGGCCAAATTAGCCTGTACGGTATCCATTCCCTCTTCTTGAAGTTTGTAGGCTTTTAATTTATTGATCAGACCAATCCCCCTACCCTCTTGATGCATGTACAAAACTACTCCCTTGCCTTCCTGTTCCACACGCTGCATGGCAGCATGAAGTTGAGGACCGCAATCGCAGCGGCAAGAACCAAAAATATCTCCCGTAGCGCAGGACGAATGTACTCTCACCAAAATGGGCTCATCCTTTTCCCAAGTGCCTTTGCATAAGGCCAAATGAATTTCTTGGGTATTGGTTTGCCGATAGGCTACCAGGTCAAAATTACCCCATTCCGTAGGCATATCTACATCGATTTCTTTGGTAATCAAGGTCTCATTTTTCAAACGGTAAGCAATCAAATCTTTGATTGATACCAGTTTCAACTGAAATCTATCCCTAACCTTGATCAAATCCTCAAGACGTGCCATACTTCCGTCCTCATTCATGATTTCAACTAGCACCCCTGCTGGCTTTAGACCAGCCAATCGTGCAAAGTCAATGGCCGCTTCGGTATGCCCTGCTCTGCGAAGTACTCCTCCACGTTTAGCTTTTAATGGGAAAATATGGCCTGGCTTTCCCAATTCACTGGGGTGAATACCTTCATCCACTAAGGCAAGGATGGTTTTGGCACGATCAGAAGCGGATATTCCGGTAGTGCAGCCATGCCCTATCAAATCTACAGAAACGGTAAATGGGGTTTCAAAGGCGGCGGTATTGTTGCCTACCATAAGGTCCAATCCCAATTGTTCGCATCGGTCTTCAATCAACGGAGCACAGATAAGTCCTCTCCCATGCGTAGCCATAAAATTGATAATTTCAGGACTCACCATTTCGGCGGCACATACAAAATCACCTTCATTTTCGCGATCTTCATCGTCAACCACAATAATCACCTTACCATTTTTAATGGCGTCTATGGCATCTTCAATGGGATCAAGAATGAAATTTTTCACAATATTTTTTTAAAAATTAATTTGGGTTGACAAATGTATCCTCTTTCTATCTAAAACAGGAAGTAAGCAAATAAAGTTTGTGCCTATCCCACCACAATGCCTAATTCCTTATCCATGGAAAGTTTCATTTTTTTAAGCTCCAAATAAATGGTTTGAAACTCCCCAACCTGATCTTGGTCTTGTCCAGAAGACTCAGCTTCCTTGATTTTCTGGATGGCTTCCTCCATCAATTTTTGTAAGAGCCTTCGTTTTAGTCTTAAAATGGATTTAAAGGCAGTATGCGCCAAATCATCAGATTCAAATTGAATAAAAATCTGAAACTTATCTTTCCAATGGGCCGAAACTTCATGTTTCTGGGACATAAGTGCAATGGCTTCCTGCTTTACTTCTGCGTCTGCTTGATTTAAAAATATAGCCTGGGTAGGCGGTGTTCCTTGTTCTACCCAATTTTTATAGAGGGACAGCATCTTTTTGTACAAAGGAGTTTTAAACTCCACCTCTTTGATTTCATTTAAAATATAGTTACAAAAATACCCCTCCTCCTGTTCCAAAGGATGCCCACCATAATTGATCAAGAGCCTCAAGGTCTCTCTTTCTTGAATGCGAAAAATGTCATGAGAGTCCAAATTCTGCTTGGGAGGCAGTAAATCAGCCACCTGCTCCTCCATCTCCTTTTGTTCTTTGCTGCGTTGGAAGGATTCCTTTTGAGATTTAAGAAGCAGCTTATTCAATTCAGCGTGAACAATTTCTTCCTCTATATCCAAAAGCAGAGAAGTTTCCTTGGCATACACAGAACGTAGAATGGGGTCTGGAATTTTAGAAATGCTTTCAACCACTTCCCGAATCACTCCCGCCTTGCGAATTGGATCCTTGGCTATTTCGTCCTTGTAAAGGCTAATTTTGAAGGCTATAAAATCTTGGCTTTTCTCCTTCAAATAATCTTGGAAGGCTTGAGTGCCTACTTTTCTGGAATAACTGTCAGGGTCATCCCCATCAGGAAAGGTCACCGCTTTTACCTGCAGCCCTCCTTCCAAAAGCAAATCTATTCCTCGCAATGAAGCCTTTATACCTGCCGCATCCCCATCGTAAAGTACAGTGACTTGATGGGTAAATCGTTGAATCAACTTAATTTGTCCTTCCGTAAGAGAAGTGCCTGAAGAAGCCACCACGTTCTCAATTCCTGCTAAGTGTAGGGATATTACATCGGTATACCCTTCTACCAAATAGCAATTATTCAATTCGCGAATGGCTTTTTTGGCCTGAAACATGCCATAAAGCACGTCGCTTTTGTGGTAAATAGGAGTCTCCGGGGAATTGATGTATTTGGGTTGATTTTTATCCTTGGTAAGGATCCTAGCTCCAAACCCTATGGCCTTTCCACTGACGTTATGGATGGTAAAGGTCACACGATTTCTAAACCTGTCGTAGAGCCGTTCGGGCTCCCCTTCTTTCTGTAATATTAGTCCTGCTTTCAGCAATATTTCTTCCTCAAAGCCAGCTGCTTTTGCTGCTTTGAACAAGTGATCCCAACCCTCTAAGGCATAGCCTAGATCAAACTTTTCAAGTACCTGTTGGGAGAAACCTCTTTCCTTGAAATAACTCAATCCTATGGCTTTTCCCTCTTCGGTGCCGAGGTTTTGCACAAAAAAATCTTTTGCAAAATTTACTGCGATAAATAGACTCTCGCGTTCGTTGTGTTCTTGGTGTTGCTCCGGACTGAGGGATGCCTCTTCCTCTACTTCAATGCCATATTTTTTGGCCAACTGCCTGATGGCTTCTTGAAACCCGATCCCCTCAATATCCATCACAAACTGGATGGGATCACCTGCCTTTCCACATCCAAAGCATTTATAGATTTGCTTGGTGGGTGACAGGGAAAATGAAGGGGTTTTCTCCCCATGAAAAGGACAGCAAGCCCAAAGATTTTGCCCCTTCTTTTTCAGGGGAATGTAATCCCCTACCACCTCGACAATATCTGCGCGTTCTTTTACTTTATCTGAAGTGAATTTGCTGATGGGCATAGGGGGAAACTAGAAAGTAAAGGTAATCACTATACCGAGAAAAATGGACCGTCTAGAAAACGAATTCTTTTCCTAAGGTAATTTCATCTTGAGTCAAGAAGGGTTTTTCTATAAGGCATTCTTAACCTAACTTGCAAAAAAAAAGAATTTGATGCAACTGACGGCAGAATTGTTGAAAAAGTCACTTTCCAAAGTGCAAGATCCCGACATCAAGCGAGATTTGGTTTCTTTGGGAATGATTCAAGACATCCACATCGAAGGCAAACAGGTGCGCTTTAAAGTGGTCTTGACCACTCCAGCTTGCCCGCTTAAGGAAGTAATTAAAAACAATTGCCTACAAGTTTTAGAAGAAGATTTCGGGAATTCGTGGACCTATGACATTCACATGTCTGCTCAAGTGTCCACCGTCCGAGAGGCAACCCCAATTTTACCTGAAGTTCGAAACATCATCGCGATCGCCTCTGGTAAAGGAGGAGTGGGAAAATCAACTACTGCGGTCAATTTAGCCGTGGGCTTGGCTCAACTTGGAGCGAAAGTGGGATTGGTTGATGCGGATATTTCTGGTCCCTCTATACCTATCATGTTTAATGTAGAAGGTGAACAGCCCGCCGTAAAAAGAATAGGAGAAAAAAATAGCATCGTCCCAGTAGAACAGTATGGAGTCAAAATGATGTCTATTGGATTTTTGACCCCCACCGACAGCGCAGTGGTTTGGAGAGGGCCCATGGCAAGCTCCGCTTTGCGTCAATTTATATCCGATGTGGAATGGGGCGCATTGGATTATTTGTTGATTGACTTGCCTCCAGGTACCTCAGATATTCACTTGACTTTGGTGCAAACAGTGCCCGTTACAGGCGCTGTGATAGTAACTACCCCACAAAAAATTGCATTGGCCGATGCGAGTAAAGGAATTTCTATGTTTAAACAGGCACAAATTAACGTTCCTATCTTAGGTGTTGTAGAAAATATGGCGTATTTTACGCCTGAAGAACTTCCTTCTAATAAATATTACTTATTTGGAAAGGATGGAGGCAAGAAATTAGCCGAGACCTACCAGGTACCTTTTTTAGGAGAGATTCCGATAGTGCAAAGTATTCGCGAAAGTGGGGATACTGGATTTCCGGCAGTTTTAAAGGCAGGGGCAACGCAAGTTGCTTACCACGCCCTATCCCAGGAAGTTGCCCGACAAGTCGCCATACGAAATGCCTCTTTAGAAAAAACAGAACCCGTAGAAATTAACCCTTAAGTCTAAGTGATGGAAGCAGTATTGAGAGAAAAAATAGAGTTTGCCTTAGATACCATTCGGCCTTATCTGGAAGCAGATGGAGGCAATGTGCGCGTGGTAGAGCTTACCGATGACGCTGTATTGAAAATTGAAATGTTGGGAAACTGCGGTTCGTGCCCCATGTCTTCCATGACCTTAAAAGCAGGAGTAGAAGAAGCAATAAAAAGAGCCATTCCAGAAATCGCGCGTGTTGAGGCCGTTAACCTTACTGTCGCTTGAACCCACATTAAATGAAAAATTGGTATCAAAAAAGTCTATTTTATTTTCTTGGAATAAGCCTTATTCTAGGTTCAACTCTTTCTGCTTTTGGACAAAAAATTAGCCTTCAAGACTTTAATGCCAACATAGGTCAAGTTAGCACCCACAATCACTCTGAAAAATGTGCCCATACCCTAATCGAAGCCCAGCAAGAAAAGGAACTTGGGGTTTTGGGAAGCAAATCCGTATTTGAAGATTGGATCAATCAAAAAATAGCTCAAAAAAATCGACAGCCACAACTTTTGATGACCCAAGCAGTTCCAAGAGTCATCCCCGTGGTAGTTCATGTCCTGCATAATGGGACAGCAGTAGGTGTCGAAGCCAATATTTCAGATGCGCAGATTTTACAGCAAATTCGGGTACTAAATGAAGATTTTCGAAGAAAAAATGTAGATGCTAACCGCACCCCCGAAGAATTTCTTCCAGTAGCAGCAGATGCGAACATTGAATTTGTGCTCGCCAAACAGGACCCAAACGGGCTTCCCACCAATGGAATTGTCCGGAAACAGGGGCCCAAAACCATTTATGGACCAGAAGACGCAACCCTAATCGGTCAGACCTCCCAATGGAATCCTGAAGAATACTTGAATATGTGGGTTGTGCCTTTAGTGGATCCTTATTTAGGCTATGCAACCTTTCCCACCTCTGACCTGCCTGGACTTAATTTTGCACCCTCGGCAGCTATTCGTGATGGGGTAACTGTGGATTATCTATTTTTTGGAACTGGGCCTGGCACAGCTGCCAATACCAATGGAAGAACTACTACCCATGAAGTAGGACACTACCTCGGCTTGCGTCACATTTGGGGAGATGGAGGCTGCGAGGTAGATGATTTCGTTCTCGACACGCCAAATCAAGACAATCCCAACAATACCATTTGCAATGATAACCCAACTCGGTTTTCTTGTGGAAATAATAACATGATTCAGAACTACATGGATTACACCCCAGATCCATGCATGAACCTCTTTACCAAGGGTCAAGTGGAACGCTTTGATGTAGTCTTAGCCAATAGTCCTAGAAGAGCGACCTTGGTCAATAATAGGGCCACAAGAGATCCTCAACTCTCCACTAGAGATGTATCCCTATCGAAAGTTGTATATCCTTCAGATGCACTTTGTCAGACCATCATTGCTCCCCAAGTAGAGGTTCAAAACAGTGGAAATGATTTGGTGAGTTCCGTAAGCATAGAATTCAGATGGAACGGAAGGTTGATTGAAACCAAGCGCTTTGAAACTAACCTAAGAACATCAGAAAAAGCTATTTTAAGTTTCGGTAATTTGGATACCAATGGAGAATCCAATGAATTTGCATTTACCATCGTACAAGTCAATGACCTAGAAGACTTGGTTCCTAGCAATAATTCCCTAACCACCAAACCGGTACAACAAGGTCAATTGACTCTCCCCTATTCTGTTTCTTTGAGCACACTTCCCAGCACCTGGATTATTGGCAATCCAGATCAATCCTTGACCTGGGAAAAAACTACCCTTACCTTGGATGGGGTAGCTCAGCCCAGCTTATTTATTCGTCATTACGAATACGAGGCGCAGGGACAGCTCGACTACTTTGTTTCTCCGCAAATTGACCTAGACAAATACCCAAATGCCCAATTGGTATTTGAAATAGCACATGGCCCTTTCAACCAAGTAGGATTCCAAGATGAATTGTTGGTTGCTATAGCTCCAGATTGTAGTTTGGATTTTGACATCATTACCCCTCCCTACAAGAAAAGTGGTACAAGACTTCAAACTTCAGATGCGACAGCAGAGGAATTTATTCCTACAAGCAATACTCAATTCAGAACCGAACTAGTCAATTTGAGTAAATTCAAAGATTTAGGTAAAATTCGATTGGCTATTGTGACTAAAAATGCTTTTGGGAACAACATATACCTCCGAAACATTCGGGTAGTACCTACTGAAGAATTTAAATACGAGCTAGTGATTGAGGATATCCTTGCGCCAACTCCAATTAGTTCTGGTAATCATGCGCAGGAAATCGTGCGGATAAAAAACACGGGCAACCTTCCAGTTTCCAAATTCCTTTTCTCCAGAAATACAAATAATTCGGGTAACCGTGTTTTTGTAGGTTCGGGAACAGCCATCAAACCTGGTGAATCTGTCAATGTAACCTTGGCCAATTCCACAGTGGATGGAAAGAATAACCTAAAATTTAGAATTTCAGAACCCAATTTTGACCAGAATTTCCCTGCCGCTCCTCAAGTCAACTGGTTTAATATTGAAAATTTTACTGGTAGATTGGAAGTACCGTGGAGGCAAAATTTCAATGCTAGCTCAGACCTGGCACCTTGGCTGACCATCAATCCTGAAAACGATCAGAATGCATGGCAAGTAACTTCAGTAAGCAGTCCAACAGGACCAAATAATGTAGCTAGGATTCAAAATGCTTCTGATGGAAACTCCTATTGGATGGGAACTCCAATTTTTGATCTATCGGTAAGCAGACAAGCCAGTGTATTCTTTGACTTGGCTGCAGGAGCAGTCAATCCGGGCACCACACTTTACCTCCTTGCCAGTGCCAATGAAGGGGAAACGTACAAAGTAATGTGGTCAGCTGCGGGGGCAGCCCTCAGCACCATTACTTCAGGAGCAGCCAACCCCAATAGTGCTTCGGATTACCGAAGAAAATATGTCAACCTTACCGAATTCGCCGGAGAAGGAAAAAAACAAATTCGGTTGGCTTTTGTACTTGACGTAGCTGGATCGCAAAATTCACCGATTTACTTGGACAACCTTGAGCTGTTTTTGAGTGCTAATCCCGACCCTGTAATTCCAGCAGAAAGGAATACGATCATCTATCCCAACCCTGCTACTGAGTTTGTTAATATCGCTTTCAATCTCCCCAAAAGAGAAAATGTAAGCATTCAAATTATCTCCTCTACAGGTGCAATCGTGAGGGAGTTATCCTTTCCTAATACCTTAAACCAAACCTATACCTTCAGTAGAGAGATGTTTACCTCAGGACTGTATATTTTCAAAATAAATAGTTCAAGCCTGCAGGAAATCAAACGTGTTCTTATCCAATAATTCAAATACGCCGAGCCTTAGGGTTCGGCGTATTTTTTTTAGGATATTCTTACTTTTTACCACCTTTGTACGTTGATACAGCATGCGGAAATCTTTACTTCAGCAGTTCTAGAAAAATGAAACCATTTACCCAGCAACTAAAAAAAGTCGGGATCAATTTGGGCATCATCCTTGCCATTTCGATTACCCTTGGATTTTTATTTCTAAAGGTTTACTTGCCCCTATATACCAACCATGGAGATACGGTAACTGTACCTGACCTAAGTGGTCTAGATTACGAAGAAGCCGTTGAATTGCTCGAAGCTTCTTCCCTGCAATATGAAGTTTCTCCAGACTCTAGTTTCAGCACCGAACAAGATCCTTTGGCAATTTTAAAGCAACTCCCAGAGGCGAATGCCTTGGTGAAAAAAGATCGTAAAATCTACCTTACGCTCAATGCTAGAAATGCTCCCATCCTTAAAATGCCAAGCTTGATTAACATGCCTTTGAAAAATGTGCAAGAAATTTTGGCCAACATTGGTTTAGAGCGAGGAGACATCGTCTATGTCCCAGATATTGGTATCAATGTAGTCCTAGAGCAACGATACAAAGGAGCACCCATAAGAGAAGGTGCTGAAATCCCCAAAGGGTCTAAAGTCGATTTGGTGGTAGGCGATGGCATGGGAAATCAATTGCTAAATGCTCCCAACTTCGTTGGCATGGAGGAAGAAGAGGCGGAATTTTTGGCATTGGGTTCAGGACTTCGCATTGGTAGAAAGACCTATGCTAGAACAGACTCCGTGGCTCCGGGGAAAATTTATTTGCAAAGCCCCCCTGCAGGAACAGAAGTAAGAACTGGAGACCTAGTGGATCTTTGGGTTGCAAAAAAATAAGGGGTGAAGAAGGGATTTTACCATGTTTTTTTTAGTTGTATAGCCTTGCTTGGCTGGAATGCAAACGTTCTTGCCCAGGTAGTAGAGTTTGGGCCCATTGATCGTAATCCCTGGATTCAGCATTCTCCTAACCAGCCTTTAGCTAGGCAAAGTAACACAGCCACGCTCCCCTTTTGGGATGATTTTTCAAAGGGAATTCAAGCCTCAAAATGGATTACCAAAGGAGTAAGCTATACAGAAAGCATTGGCAACAGGCCTCCCTCCCTAGGTATGGTAGTATTTAATGGGGTAGACAGCGAAGGATCCCCATATTCCGTTCAAGCCAAAGACCAAGGCGAAGCTGATTTTCTGACAAGCTTACCTATAGACTTGACCTTGAGCTACTCCAGTTCCCAACAAAGTACTTATTTGAGTTTTTTTTGGCAGGCGGGAGGAAAAGCGGAAGCTCCAGATAGCAATGACCAATTTTTACTACAAATTTTGGATCCTCAAGGAACTTGGATCACTATTTGGCAAAAACAGGGTGGATCGGAACTAGATAGAACTCGTTTTTTTCAGGAAATCATTCACATAAAACCAGAATGGCAACATGCTTCCTTTCAATTTAGATTTTTTTCCTCAGGAAGGCGGAGTGGACCTTTTGATGCCTGGCTGCTAGATTATGTGTACCTAAACACCCGGCGAAATGCTACAGACCTAAGCTATCCTGATCGAGCCATCACTCAAGTTTCTACCCTGAGATTGGGAGAGTTTGGGGCTTATCCATGGGAACTTCTAGAAAAAAACCAGACAGGAAAATGGACGCCCGTAAGAAGTGAATTTCAGAACCTAGAAAATCGATTTAAGGCCATGGAATATTCCATTACCCTACGCGATAGCACCGGTAATACCTTGCTGCCTATCAATGCTACTACCCCCTTCAATCCTGTACCCAATGCCTTGGAAAGAAGAAGTATAGTGAGTAGGACTTTTACAGAAATTCCCCTTCCTAAGCAAGCTGGAGATCTTTTCGTAGAAACTTCCCTCATTACTGGAGATGGCCTTCTTTTCGAAATCAATGCTTCGGATACGGTACGATACCCTCAAGTTGATTTTCGAGACAACGATCGGGTAAGTACTCGCTTTGCTTTGCGTGATTACTTTGCCTATGACCAAGGCGTAGCAGATTATGCTGCGGGTGTAAATCAAAAAGCTGGGCAACTTGCTGTGCAATATACCAGTCCAGAAAGTGTCTTTCTAAAGGGGATTTCCATAGATTTTACCAATGCCAAGCAAATAAATCAGGTAATAGATTTAAAAGTTTGGTCTGACCTTAGCAAAAAACCTTTGTATTCGAAAGAAGTGGTTATACAAGCCAAAAAGCAGGGGGAATCCATTCATTATTTTCCCTTGGAGCAAGCCCTACCCATTACAGGCACGTTTTATGTAGGCTACACCCAATTTACCAACGACTTCCTACAGGTAGGACTCGATAAAAGCAATGACCGCGGAGATCGAATATATTATAATGTTGGAGGAGGTTGGCAGCAAAATAAGGAGATCAAAGGGGCATTGCTCATTAGGCCACACATCAGCAAGACGGGCAAAGCCAGTGGAGAGGTAATTCCAGAAAATACACTTAGGATTTATCCCAATCCTGTAGTTCAAGAAGTGATGGTAGAGGGTAAATTTACCAAGCTCCAGGTGATGGATGCCTTTGGAAGGGAAGTAATCCTCCCAAGAAGCTCTCAAGCCAATGGAGAAAAGCTTAATTTTACAGGGCAGCTTCCTGGACTATACTTCTTGTATGTACAGGGCGAGTCTGGCACATCAACCTATCGAATCATTGTAAGCAACTAATATGGAAGACATTACTGTAAGTGAATTAAAAGAAAGAATAGAAAGTGGTAAACCCTTTCACTTCATAGACGTGCGTGAAGAGTGGGAATACGAAGAAGACAACTTGGGCGCCAATAATATCCCCCTAGGTCAACTTCCTCAGCAATTGACTCAACTGGATGGATTAAAAAATCAGGAAATCATCGTCCATTGTCGCTCAGGAGCAAGAAGTGGCAATGCCAAACAGTTTTTAGAATCCAAAGGTTTTACGAAGGTCCGGAACGTATTGGGTGGAATTTTAGCCTTCCGCTCCTTAGCGGAATAGTAAAAAGCAATTCTAGGCAAGATCAAATTGTACAAAGTACTAAGTACAATGTACAAAGTATCTTATGAATGAATATTGGATTTCAAAATGGGTTGGCAAAGAACGACTTCAACATTCTTCAATCGACGATGGATGTTTGACATTAGTCTTAAGTTTGTATTTCATACCTAACATTTGATCACCTACCTGGTACATCGAACAACTCGAATCCATACTTGGTACATTGTACTGAAATCTGAAGACCGTCTGACAATCAGCTTATCTTAAACGGTTGGGGAGAGAAGCAAAGGATAAACACCAAAATGGCAATCCATCCTAGCACTTTTCTCTTTTTGTCTACCGCTTGGAATCCTTGCACCTCAGGATGCTTGATTCCCATTACCCTTCCCAATAAAAATCCAAAAAACAACCAGCCTTGATACCCTTCCCAAGCAGGTTGTAAAAATACCACCAGGTACTGAAAAGCACCTACGCTCAAGGCTAGTGTCACCTTATTGAGGGAAGATAGGCTAGATTTAGAAAAGCAAAAGTATAGAAATCCAAGGTACAAAGGTATCCGAAGGAGTAATTCGTCCACGGGTAAGGAAGGCCGTATCACCCCCAAACCAGCATAAGTCATAAAGCCAGTAAAAGTAATTAGAGAAATTCGTGCATGGGACTTGGGAAATAGACCAAAAAGGACATGTCCCCCATCCAGCTGTCCAATAGGCAAAAGGTTGAGTGCTGTAAAAAACAAAGCCAAATAGCCTGCAAACAAAAAGGGATAATGGATCAATTCCGACATGGAAGGCAAGTGATTTGGGTCAGCAAGCACCTCTCCCATAGCCCAAAAGAGTAAGTTATTTCCCAACTCAAACTCCAATGCATCTTCTCCGTAGCCTTTAAAGTTTGGATCTGCATATTCGGGATGGATCTTATAGAGGTATTCAGGTCCAGGTAAGGTCAGCATGCCATAGGTCAAGACGCCAAATGCTACCACAAAACCAGCAAGGGGACCTGCAATGCCAATATCAAAGTATTTTTTACGACTACTGACCCTTCCTTTCATCCGGATGATGGCACCAAAAGTCCCTAAGGAAGGACTCCCCAAAAATCCCAACCAAGCAGGAATAAAAAAAGGGAGGGTACAGCGTACTTTGTGGTAGATTGAAGTAAACAGGTGTCCCAATTCATGTACCAATAAAATTCCTACAAAAGGGACGGAAAAGGTTAAAGAACGGATGAAATAGGTCCAGGTCAAAGCGGCTTCTCCTGAGTCCAAGATGGATTTTCCGTACAACCACTCTGCCCCAGCCAAGGTGGTAGTCAAAAGGGTAAGAAGCAATAAAAGGGCATGAATTACGTACTCTTTAGTGGTATACATCTGCAAAAAAATCTAAAAGTGTATGGGGGCCTTCTACCCGAATGGACTGAATCCCTAAAGCGGCAGCTCCTTCAATATTGGCCGCAAGATCATCAAAAAAAAGAATCTGTGATGGATCAACACCCACTGTATCCACTAGGTGTTGGTAAATCGCCTGATCCGGCTTGGCCAAGCCTACCTGGTGACTGTAAAAAACCCAATCAAAAAGTGAAGCAAAATTGTCCATCCCATACTCTTTGGCAAGCATATCTTCTACCGCATGTATATGAATTTCATTGGTATTGCTGAGGATGGCCACTTGAAAATGGGTTTTGAGTTGCCTAATCAAGTCCAATCGGTAAGCAGGCAGACTTCCCAAAAGACTATTCCAAAGCGCATCTACCTCATCATCAGACCAGTATTGCTCAAAGTAATTTCTAAATTCATTTCTAAAGGTCGAACTATCAAGTTCTCCCCTTTCGTAAGCCTTATGGAATTCGGCCGAATAGCATTGATCCACTTTGGGATGCAGGTGAATTGGAATTACCGACTTCATCGTGGACATGGCTTTGGCGTAATCGATATCGATCAGCACATTGCCCAAGTCAAAGACGATTAGCTCTAGGTCTGGCCTTATTTTCATCCTCAGGGAGGGTTGATAAATTCAACTCAAATATGTAACATTGCAGACCCAAAACCAAGGTCAGGACAGTAATCTCCCCAGATTTTGATTTGGAAAAATCTCCTTAGTTGGGCCTATAGCTCATTCGGTTAGAGCAACTGACTCATAATCAGTAGGTGCTTGGTTCGATTCCAAGTGGGCCCACTTAAAAAACCCCTTCAGAAAGATTTTGAAGGGGTTTTTTGTTTTTTATTTCGCCAAGTAGTAGATCCTGCCTTTCGGCCAAATAGGACACAAAGTAATTCCACCCTTAGCGGACTTACGGCTTACTGCGTATCTTCACTTTTTTTGTCTTAGAAAATTTAATAACTTAAAAAAACCAATTCCTGAGTAACATATCTAAAATGTGAGCAACTGACTCCCCCGATGCTTCGGGGCAGTAGGTGCTTGGTTCGATTCCAAGTGGGCCCACTTCCTAATCCCCTTCAGAATTGTTTTGAAGGGGTTTTTTGTTTTTTATTTCGCCAAGTAGTAGATCCTGCCTTTCGGCCAAATAGGACACAAAGTAATTCCACCCTTAGCGGACTTACGGCTTACTGCTTGTCTTCACTTTTTTTGTCTTAGAAAATTTAATAACTTAAAAAACCAATTCCTGAGTAACATATCTAAAATGTGAGCAACTGACTCCCCCGATCCTTCGGGGCTGTAGGTGCTTGGTTCGATTCCAAGTGGGCCCACTTCAGATTCAGGCACTTACGAGTATTTAACTCGAAGTGCCTTTTTTGTTGGATACGATTTGTCATCTAGAATCAAAGGGTTAAGAATAAAATCTAGTAGGGCCTCCTATCACCTATTGTGACATTAAATTTTGCAGAATACCTGTAAATTGCCCTTGGAATTAAAAAATCTTGTGGATAACATGGTAAGACACAAAAGAATTCAACACTTGCTTTTCTTATGAAACACCCAGTAATTTCAAATCTATGCCTTCTCTTAACAGGTCTATTTTTTTGCTGCACAAGTGATCTAGAACCAGCCACCCCAAAAGTTCAAGTTCCCCCTCCATTCAATGGTACTATTTTTCTTGATCCTGATATCCTTACTTCATCCGATCCTACCACCTTCACCAACCTTACCTATGCTGGGCAGGCCCAACGAAAAATGTTTGACCGAAGAGTCAATGATTGGATCACTACAAACCCCTTTCTTTTCAAAGCCAACTACACCGATGGCCTGTCCATAGAATTTCAAATTAATCCTGAATTCAAAACTGTTGCAGAAGCTGAAATCCAAGCCTTAAAATATGCTGAAGTATTCGGCAGACTTCCAACTGCTTTACGTAAAGATGTAAAGACCTCCTGGATTCACTTGGGAACTCAACCATTTGGAGGTGGAAATAATAACCTACTGATTCATATTGGTCAATCCACACTCTATGAAAAAGATGGAATACTGGAAGAAACATTGGTTCATGAAGCAGCTCATACCTCTCTGGATGCTGCTCATGCTGCCTCATCAGGTTGGATCAAGGCACAAAATTTAGATCCTGGATTCATTTCCACTTATGCACGTGATAATCCTAAAAGAGAAGATGTCGCGGAGACCTTTCTTTTATACCTAGCGATTCGTTATAGGTCTGAGCGAATTAGCTCATCGCTAAAGGATAAGACTTTAGAGACAATTCCAAATCGAATAAAGTATTTTGACGCCCAAAATTTTAACATGTACCCAATCAAGTAAGTGAACAGACAAAGTAGTACTGATGCAGGAGTCCAAAAAATTGGCTAAAAACACCTTCGAATCCTTAAGGCTTTGCGAGAACTAAAATCAACAATTCTTTACTAGGATTGAAAAAAAATCTCGCAAAGACCGAAAGCCTGACATTCCGAGAGAAAGCGCAAAGAATAAACTCCTTTGCATCTTTAAGCCCTTGCGATGAACCAAAAAAATAACCTTAATGTGTATCACTTGCACTAGTTTTCCAAAATTGAAACCTAGCGACTTTTTTTTACTACTTCACCAAATTCAACTTTCCTGAAACATCTATCGTTTCAGCAATTTTGTTAAATACCAAGGAGGGTACCTCGATATTATGGTCTTCGGGTCGCACCTGAAAGGCAAAATTAATTCTCATCTCGGTGCCTGTGGACGACACACTACCTTTCACTACCACGGGTTTTGTGACCCCATGTATGGTAAGATTTCCCTCTGCCGTTACCGCATAGTTGCCTGCTTTACTCAAGTCTACTTGCTCCTTCACCTTGCCAACAAACTTAGCTGTTGGAAATTTTTCACTTTCCAAGTAGTTTTCATTGAAGTGTTCCTGCATCAATTTGTTGGGAAACTGGAAGTCAGTAATTCGCATCTGTATCGCCAGTTCCTTGGTACTTGCATTTAAAATGGCTCCCACTTTTTGGTTAGTGGCCTGTATATCTTCCAAGGGAGTTTTAGAATAAAAAGATATTTCTCCTGAAGAGGTTCTGAACAAGGTTTGGGATGTTGCCAAGGATACACTACAGGTCATCCAAAGGGCAAGGAAAAATCGAAAGTAGTTCATTTGTGCGTTTGTCTAGCTGATTTATCAAAGCTGAAGGTTCGGGCGATGTTGAATCCATAAAAGATATCTCCTTTGCCCCAAGACCCCATGTTTTGACCAATAAATTGTTTTTCTACCATACCCCTGGCATTGGTAAAATGCAACTGAAACACGTGACCGCCTGTTTCAATATCTACCCCCAAAGAGAGGGCATTTCGGTAGGGATATGGCTTTTGCGCTACCCCTACGTAATCGTCGTCATCCTCACCTTCTTCTTCCATATCGACCAAGGAATAGTAATACTCTGCAGACAGAGTGATCCGCTGACTTAGTTTGTACCGCCCTCCCGTACCAAGAGCAAGCAACTGATTGGAAATGCTAGGGTCCTCCACCTTGTTGAAATGAATCATCGTGGGCATCAATTGCAGGGAAAGTTTTTCAGTAAACTTGCGTGCCAACAGCACCTGACCCCAATAGGAATAGCGTTCGATATTGTTGTCAAACTTCATGGTCGCACCGGACTCCATCACATAGCCCGAAGGCATGGTATTGATCCCCCAGCCCGCTAGTCCTGTAACTGTCACAGGAAAGGTGTTGGTCTGACGTAGCACCTTATACTTGGTGTATACGTCGTACGTCTTCTCCATAGAACTTCTGCCTGCACCAATGAGCCACCGGTCCGTAATACCATATTCAAGACCCAGGCGAATCTTGGCCTCATCCAAGCCAAAGAAATTGGCTATAAAACCACTATTGACTGCTCCAAATCTATGAGAAATCCAAAAATTGAGATGGTTTTTAGAAATCGTCTCAATGGTTTGTCCATTGATGAGCCGTGAGGCTTTGAAGGTCGCTATCGTGTAGACCGGCTCCTTGGATTGCTCTTCCTCTAGCATGCTCAACAAGTCATCTTGGGCTTGTATTAAATTCCAAGGGCTAAGGATAGTTCCCAGCAAAAGGAACATCAACGTAAGGAAATATTTTTTATTGATAAACAGCCTGAGCATTACAAAGTCACTTTTAAGGTTGTTCCCGTAAGGGTAGTGACATAGGTTTTTAGTCCTCTAGAACCCGTAGAATTAAGTCCTCTTCCTGCGGTGTCAAAGCGAGCACCGTGTGCAGGACAGTAAAATTCACCTGCATTGTACACTACTCTTTTTTGCCCTTCATGAGAACAGGTTTGGGTCACTGCAGCAAAGCTTGTTGTGCTTACGCGCGCGATGACGATACCACTCACAATCACATAGTTTCCTACTGTATTGAGCTTGCTGTAGGCGGCTGAAGTCAAATCTAGTGACAATTCATTTGCCGTGCCTCCGGTAGGGGTAGTAGGATCTATACTTTCATTGACACAGCTACTCAAGCCGGAGGCAGCACAATAGACAGCAAAAAGGGAAGCTCCTTTGAGCCCAAGGCTCTTTAGAAATTCTAGCCGGTTCATTTTTTCGTTCATATGGAATGAGGATTAGGTAGTTTATCAAAAGTAGATTTTATGTCTTAGTGGTCCCTTAGCATTTTCTTAAAATTGAATTAAAATCTTCCGATTAGTTTTTCAAAATTACCTGGAACTCATATTTTCTTAAATTGTCCCGTATTTTTTAACGTCAGTTAGATGAAAAGTGGTATTTCATCTTTTTAAAAGATAGTCGAAATTTCTTAAATCAAGGTGACTTTTTATCGGTCAGATCAAAAGTGAAATTGGAATTTAGGATGATACCGTTGTTGTATTGAAACACGTTTTTACCATTAATCTGTCTCCCATACTGTACCGTTTGATTTAGGTAACCTCCTTCCAATCTGAAGTTATTCGAAAAACGGTACCCCAACAAAACCCCTATTCGGTTTTGATCAAAAACATTGGCATTCACGTGTTTTCCAAAACCTACGAAAACCTCATCATAAACAGCGAGATAAGGCGTTTTGTCTTTAAGCGCATTTCCTTTTAGAGGGACTTGAGCGCGAAACATGTATCTAATCCGGTTTAGTAGAGGAAACTCATCTTCTCGTTTGGAATTTGCGGAAGAATACTTGCCTACAAAACGCTGTTCTAACATAAATCGATGGGAAAAATCCACGCTTCCTTCTTTTTGCGAAAGTTGCATCATTTGAAAAATTCTATGCTCTGTAAATTGTTTTCCAAAGCCATTTAAGGGGTATTCTCCGTAAGGAAAGGTTTCAACCCACCCATATCCCAGTCTAAATAGCATATTTGGCCGAAAAGAGTAATTGACTCCTACACGTAATAAACTTTGCTGCCAATCGGTAATTACGTTGGCTCTTCGCCATTGGTATTCGGTGTGCAGACCTATTTTATCGGACAACTTGAAAGTTCCAAAATAAGTATACCAACCAATAGAGTTGGAAGTACTTATACGGTTGTTTTGTCCAAAAGATTCTTTAGGGAATAGGAAAAAAACAAAAAAAAAGGAAAAGAGGTATCGGTAACATTTCATTTTTTAAACTTGATTTAATCATGGTTAACTACCTAAGCGTAAGAAGTATATTCCTTACTTTAATTTTTAACTCTATCATAACCTTAACTCAAGTAACACAGTAAAAGGAGATGAAAATAAAAGAATCTCTACCTTAGCAGTTCATCTTCTTAGCCAGAAATACTTCCAAGGGGAGACCATATATCTTAAGTTCTTGCCATTCTAGCAGCAAGGGAGTGATTGGACACGGCTTTATGATTTTCCAAACCGATAATTCTTACACTCCCTCCAGAATCGGCATAAGCATCCTGAAATCTATGCAAGTTTTCCATGACCGAATGGTCCACCAATTTGGTGTTTTTCAGATCTATGGTCACTTGAAACCCTCCAGGGATTTCCTCCAGCTTTCTTTTAATCCCTAGGAAATTGGAAAAAATGGCAGCTTTATCGATTTCAACCAGGTACTGATTTCCATTGAAGGAAACTTGAGTAGGCGCCTTGAAAAAGGAGGATATGGGAGTACCATTGGCCAAATGGAGGATCATTTTCAAGAGAACGCCAGCGGCGATACCGACCAATAAGTCTTCCACTAAAGTGAAAATGATGGTGATCAAGAAGATGGCCAACTGCTCCTTACCGATTTGAAAGGTGTGAACAAATTCTTTGGGATGTGCCAATTTGATTCCTACCGTGATCAACATGGCTGCAAGTGCCGCATTGGGAATCAATTCAATGACTGGTGTAGCGACCAACACAAAGACTAATAGGAAAAATCCATGGAAGAAATTTGCCCAACGAGTCTTAGCTCCCTGATTTACATTGGCAGAACTTCTGGCTACTTCAGAAATCATGGGCAATCCTCCCAATAAAGCACTTACTGTGTTGCCTACCCCTACGGCTATCAAATCTTTGTTGGTATTGGATTTTCGCTTGTAGGGATCAATCAAATCTATGGCCTTGACGGTCAATAAAGATTCCAAAGAACCAATCAAGGCAAACATGACTACATACTTGATGAAGGTTCCCGTCTGAAAAATACCAGAAAAATCAGCATTAAATGAAAGATGGTCGACTAGATTGCCAATGTGGAGTAAGGCATAAGGGGGCTCAGTGTGCTTAAAATCCATGGCCAACTCGGAGGGTATGGCAACCAAGAGAACCATCAAAGGGGCTGGGATTTTGCCCAGCTTAAAGTCCTTGAGGTAAGGCCAACCCAACATGATAGCCAAACTATAAGCTCCTATAAGCGTGGCTTTGGGGTCAAAATTTGATAGAAAAAAAGGAATCGAAGTAATCATTTCTATGGTACTCATTCCCCTGTATAGTCCAGGATTAACATCCAAAAACACAGGGATTTGCTTAACGATTATTATTAATCCAATGGCTGCCAACATTCCATGTATAGCGGATAAGGGAAAAATATCCACAAGCTTACCAAATTTGAGTAGTCCAAAGAGAATTTGTATCAATCCTGCGATTACCATAGCTCCTAAGGCAAGTTCCCAGCCTTGCTCCCCTCCTCCAAAGCCTGCTACTGCTCCAGCCACTACTACAATAAGCCCTGCAGCAGGCCCCTTGATGGTCAGTCTTGAGCCAGAAAAAAGACTTACTAAAATTCCACCGATAATGGCGGTAACTAATCCCATGATAGGAGGAAAATCCGATGCTTTAGCAATACCCAAACTTAAAGGCATAGCCAATAAGAAAACCACAAATCCCGAAGTGGCGTCAGTAATAAAATTTTCTTTTAATCCAGCCCAACCGTCTTTGGGTACCTGAATTTTTGATGTTGATTTCATTTTTTTGAATTGGTTTAAAAAACCATTAGTAGGTGATAGATATCTTAGAGTTCATTCTGCTTTGTCCTTACAGGATGCTTTTGACCTCATGTACATAAATTTGTGTTGGTGGACTTCCCAAAAAAAGACGAGCATAGATTCGAATGGCAGCTATTCCCTCCATTACAAAAGCCAAGGCTGCGAGAAATGCCAATAAGTATTGGTCTTTGTGAATATGACTGAAGAGCAAATCCTCTCCGATAAAGGTGGGAGAGATGGGAAATCCAATCAATCCCAGCACACATAGTAAGAAAAGAAATCCTACAAGGGGATGCTTCTTCACATATCCTTGATAATCTACGAGGCCCTGCTGCCCAAGTTTGGTATTCATCCAAGTACAAATCACCCATCCTAAAGAACCAAATAGGGCGATGCCGCTCAGATAAATCACAATCTCAGGTGTAGAGAAATTTTCATTTTCAGCGATTGCCAACACCATCCACAGGTGGTTCATTACCAGCATCACCCAAGCCAATCGTGTGGATTTCCTTTCTGTAAAGGACTTCAATACCATCAGCAAAGCAAAGAAGGCAAAAACCAAGGGAAGTGCTTGATGTACCGAAGGGGGTAAGGCGTACCCAGTAACCAGAAGATACAGTCCCAGCAAATAGCTTGGCACAAAGTAAATGAGCACCGTCTTGTAGGTTAGAAAATCCAGGTTATGCCCTAGTCGTTTCAAGGGAAAAAACACCACTCGATTGATAAATCGATCCAGATTCCACTCTTTCAAACTCCAAACATACAGGCTGAGAAACAACCTCTGTTGTACTGTAGTAGAGTTTGATTTCGCTTTGGGTTCAAATCCATAAAACTGTTCCCTAATCAAGTAGCTAACCACCGAAGGAGAAACCAACAATTGATAAGTCCTAAGGAAGGCATTTCCTGCAAAATGGATCAAGGCAAGAAGTTCAAATCCTGCAGCAATCTCAATAAACATGATGCCTATCTGTGTCAAGGAAGCATATCCGATTTGCGTTTTCACAGAAGTTTGCACTCGGGCAATCAAAGTGGAAAGCACTGCCGTAAGCAAACCTACTCCGCCAATCAAAAAGCGCACTAGCACCTGATTTTCCCAGAAGGGGTAGGTCCGAAGCAGAAGAAATACCCCTAAATGGACTGAAAGGGAGCCATAAAAGATGGCTGAGGAAGGAGTAGGTCCTTCCATCGCTCGGGGCAGCCAAGAAGAAAAAGGGAATTGAGCCGATTTGGCGGAAGCCGCAAGAAGCAGCATCAAGGCCACAAAGAAGGCTAATCCCCCTTGCTGAACCAAATGATCCTGCACGAGCTCCGAATTAGAAAAAACCATGAAGGTGACATTTTCATGCCAGAGGTGATGGCTTGCCCACATGGCAAGGATTAGCCCCACATCTCCAATTCGGTAAATCGAAAATACTTTGATAGAATTTCGGGAAGGGAGAAGATTTTCTCGGTAGAAAGCCACCAAAAGGAAAGAAGAAAGTCCCAAAACCTCCCAGCCTATAAATAAGGTTTCGAAATTTCCCGCTAGAATCGTTAGGTTATACCCTAGGTAGAAAAACAAGACCGTATTAAAGAATCGCTTGTATCCCGGTTCCCGGTGTAGGTAATACCTACTGTAAAAGGTCACCAAAAAGGTAAGGATGGCGCCTACCACGAGGTAAACTGCCCCCACCCGATCAAAGTAAAAGTCAATCAAAAACTCAAAATGTTCGTTTTTGAAAAGAACGATTTCTTTTAGATTTAGAGATATTCCACCTTGATTAATCCAAAATACCAGAAATACCAAAGTGCTAAGCAAATTGATCCCTGCAGTATAGAAGGCAATTCGAGAAAGCCATTTTTCTAAGCTTTCAGGTACGAGCAAACTCAACAAAAAGCCAACAAGAGGTATCCCAATCATCAGCTGAATCCAATCCGAAAGTTCCATTAGAGTGAATCGATTAGGTAAACAGGAAGATTTTGCTGCGAACTCAAGAGCTTGTCTTGCAAGTGGTCCAGGTGTTCGATGGTAGTGAGAGGTTGGTACGGAACCCATTGCTCTTCCTTAAATCGAAGGATTTGCCTGGTCTCAGGCTCTATAACCACCAGGTGTACCCAGTAATTTTTGATCCACTCGTACAGGGCAGGATTAGATCGAAGCACGGTCTCTACCACTTTTGGATTTTGTTCCACCACCATCAAAAGACGGATAGGATCATGAATTTCTACCATTTGGTAGGGAAGCCCAGTTCGTAAATCCCCATCTGCCCCATTGGCCACACCAATCAATCCCATGACGTTGTGCGGAAGCTTGGTGCCTGCACCCAATTTATTGGGATCCATCCTTGAGAAATAGTATTCCAAATTGATTCCTCCACAAACAGGAATAGCAGCCGACAAGATTTTAATTAAGGCTTTTCCCTCTGGGTCTGTTCTGTAATCATAGGAATTGAGAAAGGCCCTACGGTCAAAAAACAAACCCTTTAAAGAATCCCTCCTAGAGACCATACACAAAGCATTGGTGGCATGATTGTACTCAGGCCGAGGTTCGAATAAGGAAAAAGCACGCTTCCTAACCGCTTGGTGAAGGCCAGAGAGAGGCTTATTTTTATCCATGGTAGCAAATCTCCTAGATCGTTCTAAAGAATTGATATCCAATACTTTAGCGAATTTTGGTAAATTTTGCTCATGGCGTATACGGTTGGCATCAAGAAGACCCTCCTCGTCATAAAACACCAATTCATCTTTGGTGGTATCGTGCAATCCCCCAAGAAATTGGGTGTCTTCGGGAATTGTTATTCCCCTTTGAAGAAGCAATTGCCGAACCTCAGGATGGTTGGCCATAAAAGCAGCTACTCGTGCATTGACTGAGCCAGGTCTACCGCAGCAGGCTCCGCAATCGTACCCGGCATAGTGGGTATTGTTGATGCTGGAAGCACCATGGCCAATGAGATAGACTAGGGGTGAAAAGCCAGAGATCAAACCTATGCTACGCAAGAGCCCTTCTACTCGATCTGCCATTTCTTCCACCTTAAATCCTATTTGAAGGCCATGTTCTTCCTTTCCTTGGTAGACAATAGAAAGACTACCCTTGGGATCCATGTGCAGCAAGCTGGATACTTCCAAAGCCGAGGAACTTGGACGCAACACATTTCCAATCAGCTTGATAGCAGACCAAAAACCAAGAGTCTGAGCGCTTAGCCAGCCCCTAATCAAAGAGTGACTGTTTTGATGAAAATGGGCATCCTTGGATAGTTTTTTGAAGGATGCCGTTTCTTTGATCAAAAACTTAGGCGTCACTGGTGCAGGACAAGACTTGGTGTAGAATTTTCCAAATTCAGGTTGAAAATAAAATTCTACATTAAAAAATCCGGGAGTTCCAAATGTGGCACAATTAGAATCCACCAATTCCAAATGTCTCCGAGTACTACATTCTCGATCATCAATGCAGAAAATTGCCTGAAAACTGGGGATATTTTTTTGAGCCTTTGCAGGAGGGTTTACCATAGTGATCCCTGAAAGGACCTCATCGTAATAGCTCCATTCAAATGCTTCTTGCCAACATTGTCTGACCAAATCAGGCTCTTCTAATACACAATTGGAAAAAAAATCCTTGGAAAAATGAGGGAATTGTACTCCCAAAGGGCTCCAATTCGTGCCAAATTTTTTATCCAAAGCATCAATTTCTAGAAGACATTCTACTTTTACCCAGTCCTCAAAAGTGATTTTTTTTTGGTCAAGCAAGGATTCAGGTTGGTCTTCCAGTACCGAAACCATGCCTGACCAACCTGGATGAGCAAATTGTTGGTCGATCAGGTACCAGCCATAACTTTCCTTGTGACCAACTAAGATTTCAAGGAGTTCCTCTACCTCCAAATCTTTTTTTTCAAGAAGCCCAATGGCTCTTTTAGAAGTTAGAATAGAAGAGTAACTCTGAAAATGTAAGCTTCGGATGGCATCAAAAAAACCTTCAGAAGAAATTGGAAATGGCCAAATGGAAATGCCCTGGTCCAGGTAGGCTGACAATAATCGAAATAAGAAGGGATGGGTTACCTTATCTACATTAAAGTGGTAATCCTGTCTCCAATGGGATCTCAATTTGCCAAGCCTTGGAACAATTACATCCTCAGTACTTTCATCAAGCATCTTGACAAGCCAGGTATTCGCATGAACATCAAAATGCTCATCCAGTACTCTTTTTAGGATATTTCCTTTGATTTTTCCCTCCCTATATAGAGTTCGGTAGTCTTCTAAAGCTAAGTAGCCCTGAAACCCAAACTGTTCTTCAGCCTGCTTCAACGCTTGAAAGAAAGGCAAATGCTGAAATGCATGTAAGGTATTGTGATGGATAAAATCCTTTAACGGGGCCTGCGAAGGAAGAAAATGCCTAAGTTGAAATAGCATTTCCTTCACCCCAAATGCAGGTGTCCCCTCATGATGGTGCATAGGTATGATAAATTTTGAGTTAGAAAATCCGCCTCATGGGCGAAAAACGGTATCCAAAAAGAAAAATTTGGAACCTAGGCCTTTAGCCAAAAAATTAACACAGATGAAACTTCCAGGAATGAAAAAAATCATAAAGGGGCAACAGACTACCCCTTAGAGCCTTAGTCCCAAAGATCAAGGAAAGTCTTTTGGCTTTTCCTTTTTCTTCACGTTCAAGCCTATGGATACTGAGATAATGGGAGGTATCATCGCTCTCTACCTCAGAACGCTCCTCTACTTCTACCGTGGGTAAAATACTGGCTATTTGTTCAATTGCGCTTGCAATAGAGTGAACAGCTTCCTTACCTTCCCCATGGGCAGAGGAAATTCCTTTAATATTCTCTTGGACGGTTTCTGTAAAAAGGCCGACTTGACCTTGAAAAATCAAGGAGATCTTAAATAATAAGAGGAAAAGTCCGCTTAAATAACCCATTCTTTAAAGAATATAAAATAAATGTAGGCGTAATTTTTATAATCCTCATATTTTTTACACTTTTTTTGAAAAAAATGCTTTTAATAATCACTTTTTAAC
>JAJTDZ010000012.1 GCA_021298245.1 Algoriphagus sp.
TCGAACAAGAACTTATCTACTATTTTGAAAAAATAGACATCACGGAAGAGCTGGTGCGATTGCAAACGCACCTGGATTATTTTTTATCCTCCATGGAAAATGAATTGCTTCAAGGAAAAAAACTTGGTTTTATTGCCCAAGAGATTGGGAGAGAGATCAATACCATAGGATCCAAGGCCAATGATGCAGGGATTCAGAGAGAGGTAATTCTCATGAAGGATGAATTAGAAAAAATTAAGGAGCAAAGCCTAAACGTGCTCTAAGAAAAAAAGGGACTGATTTCAAATCAGTCCCTTTTTTAAAATCTAAATCAAAATTAAGTTAATAAAAAGACCCGATTTATCGGGTCTTTTTATTAACTTAATTTGAAACGTATCGGCAATCTCATACGGGTCCTAACAGCTCTACCTCTTTGCTTACCAGGATCCCACTTGGGAGCATTTTTAACTACTTTTACCGCTTCTTCGTCGCAACCTCCACCGATACCTCTCAGCACTTCTACGTCCTGAATGGAACCATCCGTATTAACAACGAAGACCACAATTACAGTTCCTTCAACTCCCATTCTTCGGGCTTGAGTTGGATATTTCAGGTTGTCTGAAAGGTATTTATTCCAAGCTGACATTCCTCCTGGAGGGCTTGGCTGCGTTTCTACCACATCGAAGATTTCGTCTGCTTTTTCTTCTTTAACAACCGCTTCTGAAATTACAACCTCTTTGATTACAGTAGTTTCTTTGACGTCCACATCAAAGTTCACATCTATTTTCTCTTCGATTTTTACTTCGTCAGGAATTTCCTCAATCACTGGCTGCTCCATAGGTGGAGGAGGTGGAGGAGGGGGGGGTTGTTGAGTAATAGGCACATCCAGTAGCTCTTCGAAATTGTCGTCTACGTTTCCCAGGTTTTTTAAATTACTATCGTCGTAGGACTTCCATTCGAAGGCAACAAGGGTTAGACCTACAGCAACAGCAAGACCAAGGTTGGTAAACATACCCACACTTTTATTCAAGTCAGCTTTTGGAGTCTTTTTTGCTTCCATGGCGAATTTGGTTGGTAAAGATGAATCGTTTTCTAGATTTAAAAACAAGTCTACTAATTATTCAAGATTAATCCAAAATGAATTTGCAATAAGGTCGATATAAATAGATAAAAAATCCAAAAATTCCACCAATAGCATTCACGCTTAGGTCGACCCAATCGAAAGTGCGGTTAGGAATTATATTTTGGGCGCTTTCTAGCAGGATTCCTGGAAGTAGGGCGAAGACCAAAAGACTGACCAAAAATCTCATTTTTTTTCCCATTCCTACCATTTTTTTTATACCCAATCCAACCCAAAGGTAGGATTGAATAAAAAAACAAATGAAATGAATGGCTTTGTCTTGGAAATCAAATGCATTAATCTCTGGAAAGGCAGATCCTGGAGTAAGCATGGCAAGACAACAGAGACTTAACCACAGTACTGCTAGAAGCAAGCGAGGCATGGAATGTTAAGCCCCAATAAGAGCCTTATAACTCGCAGCGTCCATCAAATCGGCAGGAATACCTCCACTAAGCTTCACTTTGACCATCCATCCTTGATCGTATGCAGACTCATTGACCAACTCTGGAGAAGATTCAAGCTCAGGGTTTACTTCTAATATCTCTCCTGAAACAGGCATAAAGAGGTCAGAAACAGTTTTTACTGCTTCTACAGTTCCAAAAACTTCACCTGCTTCAAGAGTCTCGCCTATGGTCTCTACTTCTACATAGACGATATCACCCAATTCTTTTTGAGCAAAGTCAGTTACGCCTACAGTAGCAATGTCTCCTTCAATTCTGACCCATTCGTGGTCTTTGGTGTACTTAAGTTCAGAGGGAAAATTCATGGTTGGTTTTTTTTAACATTTCAAAATTAGAAGGAATCCTTATAGATTGAAATCTATTGGGATAAATTAAATCTCAACTGCCCTCCAAAAGCGGTAGTTGCTCTTCGGTAAGCGGTGGTAACTCGGGGATCATTGACTGTTCTCTCAAAGTAAATGGTCAAATTTAGGCTTCTGTTAATTACATAACTTAGGGTAGGTCTAAATTGAAAATTCATATTTCCATTGGTTACCGTAGCTTCTTCCCCGATTTTGCGTTGTACCTGTTGCGTATTGACTACTTTGGTATCTAACCTCATTTGTAAATCATTTTTTAATACTTTTTGCTGTCTGTTGATTTTAAATGGAATCTTCACTCCAGCCTTGGTATAGGATAGCGTTAGGCTAAAATCATTACTCATTTGCTCGGTCACCTGAGAATTGGAAAAATTCAATCCCAAATTTCTTTCCCGATTGTAATTAACCGCAATGTTCATGCGTTGTTTGGTAAGGACATCAATACCTATAAAAGGAGCAAATCGTTCGGTAAGTACTACCTGATTTAAAATGTAAATTGGAATGAATTGCCCTTCCAAGTTGGTCAAACTTGGACGTTGTAGTTGTTGAAGGGTATTGAATAATTCCAACCCTTGTTGGTATTGCAAGGAGTTGGAAAAATTGCTCACATCATAGCTTGAACTGTACGCATGGGTGAGGTTGATGCTGCTAAATAAGTCACTCAATCCTTTGAGTCTAGAAAGACCCCTATAATCCACTCTCCAATTGGGAAGAGGGGTTTTGGGAAAGGGATTTAATGCGATGGAAGAAGGGTCTTTCCCTAAGTATGCAGCTAAAAATGAAGGAATCAATACATCTTGTCCATTTAAACTAAATTCCCCTGGACTTGTAGATTGTGCATCCAGCCTTTGCTTGATCAAGCTGCGGTAATTTTCAAAGTTGGAAAAAAGGGTAGATTCATTTTCCTGATTTGTGCTAGCAAAGGTAGTACCCAACATCACCATCGTTATGCTGTAAGAGCCCATGCGGTTTGGACTCAGGGTTTGAAATTCGCCTGCTTGATCTGTACTGGCTCGAAAGATTTCGCTGTAATCTCCAACCTCTCTTTTGGTAGCTTCCAAACTTATTCTAAAATCCCGGATAGGTTCGGCTAAACCAGTCAACCTAAGATTGACAGCCTTATTTTGTCGGAAACTTTGTGTTAGCTCTGGGCTGGGAGCCATGTTGCCCGTCTGTGCGAGTTGGTACCGAAGGATAGGATTTTGGCTTCCGAAAACAAAGGCCCAGCCCGGATTTTCCCAAGCCTTATCCATACCTAGCAATCCGCTATTGGGCATGTATCCAGGTAAAAAAGTGCCTTCAATTTGACCATAGGAGAAGGTAACTTCTTTTAGCATCATGCCGATTTTGAGTAGTGCATTGGTAATTGGAGTTCCTAAGGTATCAGTTGGATCAGTACCAGTCCTTCCGGGTATAGAAGGCCTTTTGGGAGCATTTAGAGCAGCTAGCATTTTGTTTTTCCCGTAGAGTTTTACCAGGTCAAACTTGCCGTTGAGGGATTGTTCCCTAGTATTTTGAATGACATTCCCTAAGGTATCTCTTTGGCCAATGGCTCCTGTTTGCCAGGTATACGAGCTAAGGTATTTGTAGTCGGCCTGAACCCAATCTGTAAGGGGTAGTTTGTCTAAAGGAAGGGTATAGTTTACCGTAGCGCTGTGGTTGTAGTTGGTCGTTCTTCCGAATCGTAGGAAATTGGTTTTCACCGAGTCAATTTTGGCTTGAGTATCCAAATCACCTTCTGGTTCGTCCACAACGGCATAGGCACTAGAAGCAAGGTCTACTCTCAAACTGGAGGAAAGGTCCCAATTGACATTAAAGGAACGATTCATGAAAAATGATTTTTGAAAAAGAGGATCTACGCCTGCAGTACTCAATTGGTCGTTGCGGTATTGGGTCCTTGTAAATCTTCGGTCTACATCCATTCTAGCCAATAGTAGGGTAGGAGAAAGGTTGAGATTAAAATCCTTGATCAATTTGAGATAAGGGCTATTCATGCCTTCCTTTTTTTCAAAAGGCGCAAATTTTAGTTCCTTGGGTTGAAAACTGTAGGTAATGTTTCCTTTGTTAGTTTTAAAAGTGTAGCCTTGAAGCTGTGCATTGGTTTGGGTCACTGTACCTAAGGCGTAAGAAACCGCAATGTTGGATAAATCATACATCCGTGAAGGGGCTTCTTGGTTTTTTTTCAGTTTTCGAATATTGTTGAAGCTGATATTTTTTCTTGAAAGTTGATCCAAGGCAATGCCCTTGTATTCTTCCTTGGCAGCAGGACTAGTAAATTTTTCTAATGCTACCTCAAAGGGTACGTCTGGGTTTAAGGGATCATACTCTGGTTTTGTAGTAGAATTTTCCACAGAAAAATATAAAGGAATACTTACTCCTAATCCTTGAGGCAGCAATTTATCTACCTCCACTGTGGTAGAAAGATCGTATTGTGTAGTGGCCTGTCGACTCCGTTGAGAAAGCTTGGTTTCTAGTCCTCCGAAGCCAATGGAATTATGACGTACAGAAGCGGAGACCACGGCTACATCTGCGATTTTAGTGTTTAAATAGGCATTGGCAGCCCATCCATTATTTTTTGTAAATCCTGTAACTCTCAGTTCGTTGGCCCAAATACAAACACTTTTAGAGGATTTTATTCCCGTGCCAGGATTCCTAACCCCAATCATCATGCCTTGTACCAAACTGAGTTCAGGGCGACCCAACACAGTGACTTTGTATTGACGAATGGTTTTGGAGAAGGGGAGGGTCAAAGGGGCCTGGGCATTATCACGATCTGCTTTGATGCCTACAATCTCCTGGATGGCGATGTCTATTTCATTTTCCTCTGGCCATACTATCCTAGGATCATTGCTTCCCAAGGAAGAAATTTTAAGCGGTACCTCAATTTCGTAGTAATTGTCTGTATAGTCTGTACCTAACCTCAAAAACGCAGTGATTTCACCATCTTTTGCATCTGCGCTATTGGCATGGAAAAACATTTTTATTCGTTCGTATTGTACCAAATCAATGCTCAGATTTTTAAATACTGCACGGGCATCTCTAGGAGCCAAATCTTCCACACAAATTCGTAAGGATTGTTCGTTAAGCCTGCGCTCCACCGTGGAAGTATTGTCTCGGTCTCTTCGGATTCCTGGAGGAAGCACATAAGGGCTGGATTGATCACTTCCTTGAGCATTTTGTTCAATATTGACCACGTCTACTGTGACGTTGGAGTTGTCTGGTTCTGGAACTTCAAAAAAGCCTCTTTCTACTAGAGATTCTTGAAACGTCCTCCATTGACTTCCTACCATTCTAAACTCTGCTAATCTCAATACTACGGGTTGTTGGAAGTCGGTCAAGTAAGTTCTGATCCAACGTATGGATTTAAACCCGGAGATATTTCCTTGTACCCGATTGGGTTGCCTAACTGGAATTCGAAACAAATACCAATTGACTTGTTCTCCAGCTTCGTTGTGTGTTACTTTATCCACGATGTAATTAGAACCAACCTTGAGTTTTCCAGGACGAAGGTCAATTTCGTATTCGTAGTAATTCTCTAGTTCATTGATGGTATTATCGGTATTCAGATCCTCGTTGTCTGGATTGTTGGTGCCCGATGGAGTGTAGGGTAGGTTAGCATCGGAGGTCGCAGGGGTATTTCCTTCAATGCCATTAAATTTTTTATAGCGCTCCAAAATTTTTGCATTAGAAGCATCAAAATTGGGATCTAGGTAATATTGAAATTCATCGGCTGACACATCTTGCAGGATAGAGTTTTTAGCAGCAGCTGATACGGTCAATCTATCCAAAAATCTGGTTTTGAAGAAAGAAGCCTCGGCTTCGTTTTTTAATCCATCCAATCCCACGTCTTGATTGGCTCGCGAACTAGCGGCATTATCGAAGGCGGGAAGGAGAAATTGCTGCTTGGTAATTCTACCCCATTCGTTGGTAGAAGTTTTTGTTGGGTCTCCATCTGCAGGCAAGCCATTTTCGAAAGCATGGCTACCATCTTTCATGACATCCTCGGAAATGTCACCCAAATTGAGAAAAAGTTTTCCCCCTGTGGTATTGTTCTGATTGAAAATCCCGTCTAATACTTTTCCATTTTCTCCTGGGAGGAAAGGATCCATCATCCAAAATTCAATGTATTCAATATTGGTTCGATCGAAATCAACTTCGGTGGTGATGGCTCGAGTCACCCCTCCAAAATTTTGTCTGGGATTGGCGAGTAATCCTTCGGAAGTGAGGTTAGGGGAGTAGTTGTACATGCCCCTTTCGTGTGGGAAAAAAGCCAATTCAAAAAGGGGCTGTGGCACTAGGATTACTTCTCTGTCTTGATTTTTGAAAATTTCCTGAGGAATGACCCTTCTGACGTAGTGATTTCTCCGGTCTTGACCTGTGATATTAGGAGGAACACCTGGACCAGCATCTCGATAAAATACATTGTCTATGTTATACCACGCCAGTCTTGCTCTTCGGTAGGCTAGGCCCAAATTGTCACCTACGGAAGCGCTGCTTTCAAATCTATTGTCGGCTGTTTTTGGGGTGGAGGACATTTTCCAACTTTGATTGGCTTGAGCACCAAGGTAGAAGGGAGTTACAGCGGCCTCAAAATCATCGATATAAGATGCAGCATCCCCATTTACGGTATTGGAAGTTCCGGGGATCAAATGGGCAAATTCCGCATTGAACTGCACCATGGAGGTTTCCTTGGTGTCGGTAAAGGGGAGCGCGTCTGCCAACTTGGTTAAAAACCTAGACTCGTCACTATAATTCACGTCTAATCCCCATAAGCTATTACGTAGCGTCTCATTTCCAGTAGCAATCCTGGAGACGTTGGGTCGTTCGTTGAGGTAAAGAAAAGTGCCTCCAAGCGATAAATTTTTATTGGCCACGTAGTCTAGCCTAGTTCCTAGCAAGCTTCGTGTTTGAAAAGAAACCAAATCCGCTTTTTCAAAACTTACGTTTATTTGTTTCCCCGACTGTAGGATGGCGTCATTGATAATGACTAGGCGCCCCACATTGTAGTCAATGGTGTAATCCACCCCTTCTGTAAGTGGAATATTGCCAGCTTGTACGATGACCGAACCTGGAGAAATATTTAATCCGGGTAGCTGAATTTCGCTAGCGGAGCCTGCGGTAAGTCTTCCTTTTAAAAAATATTTATTCAGGCGGGTGACCAATTCTGCATCAGCTTGGGTGGTTCGGTACAGGGTATCGTAGACATATTTGTCTTTTAAGACTGCTTCCTCAGGAAGAAATCGTCTGGCAAGGTTAGATCCAAAAGGCTCAAGCACCGGGAATATGAGTACACCCCTGTCCGAGAGCATGGTGATTCCTTCCACAAAATCTACGTTTCCATCTGGGGCTGGATCATTTTGGGGATTGAGATTGTCCAAGCCAGTCAGTCGAATCAAGGGAATATCTTTAACCTTGCTACCTTCTAGAAGGGAGGGATTGTCTAGTCCTGTGCGATCGTCACGATAGATCACTTGAAGTTGAAATCCTTCCCGAAGAATCTGACTCGCATTGAGGCTGTATACATTTTTCATCATCAAATCCCAGGTAGGGACCCGCGTATTGATACGAGCAGGACGAAGCAGTTTTAAAAAAATCAATTCGTCTTCTTGGCGGGACTGGTAATCTTCGGTAAGCTCCCCCACCTTGAATACCTGCCCATTGTAGGTGTATTCGTAGGCCACTGCGATGACCTCATCATTCTGCAGCCTTCTAAATAAGGAGATGAAACCCAGTTGAGGGTTGAAGAAATACTCTTTGGGGTCAAGTTTTCTAGCCCCGTTGATTTGTTCAAAATCTACTCCTTTTCTTAGGCCAAGGTCTGCTTCTAGGGCTCTTGATCCCGTATCAAAGGGTCGGTAGCTTGGATTTCCTGTGATGCTTGCATACAATCGGTTAGCAGTATTGCCAGAAGGACTTCCTGGATTTCCAGTGCCTATGGAAGTATTGGTAGGATTGTAAATCACTCTTCCTTCCCCCAAGTCCATGAAAGCCGCAAAATTTCGAAGAGTTTCGGTATTGGTTGCCCTATTCATGATATACACTTCTACCCGAGTGATATTGACACCAGAGGTTACTTGAGGCAATCCTTTTAGCCAGCGCTCGTAATTGTCTCTGAAGAAATGTCCAAGAAAAAAGTGTCTATTTTCATCGTATTTGGAAGCCTGTATATCAAAACTTCTTCCCTGTCCATTGGCATCTATGGCCAAATTATCTCTTCTGCCTCGTTGGGTGGAGGCCACTGCACTGACATTTAATTTACCAAATTTCATTTGTGTTTTGACCCCGAATAAGTTTTGAGCACCTTGGATCAATCGATTTTGCACAGGCATGCTCACATTACCCACTTCTATAGATTGAATGATGTCTTCTTCAAATCCTTCGTAGCCCAGTTTGAGCTGATTTTGAAAATCGAAGGAATTATTAGAGTCAAAATTGGCTCCTATTTTCATTTTTTCTCCCAAATTCCCATTTACAGCCATTTGGATTTGCTGCTGAAAGTTAAATCCCCCATTTTTTTGTTGGCGTATAGGGATGGTAGGATTATCTATTCTTCTGAAAATGGCTCCAAAATCAAGGTTTACTGCTCCGGTTGGGGCGATATTGATTTCATTCCCTCCAAAAATCCTATCAAAGGTAGGGCTTACAGTCAAGGGTGGTATTAGGCTTCGGCCTTCCACCGCACTTTCTCCATCTATACCTCGGGCGCGCGTTCTCCAATAATCTTGCCTCACCTTGTACTCCTGTAGTTTTGAAAACTTATCAAACTCGTATTCTTGTTCGTTGCCAAGGCGGGTGCTATCCATTAAATCAACCAAATTGTATCGTAGGGTAGAATCTACCCTAACTTGAATTTCTTTCTCTATCGGAGAAGGAGGTAAGAAAGGGGATTTTTGAATAAAAAATGGATTGCGGTAGGGATACAAGGGATTAGTCCTCATATTTTGCCAAAGCAAAAATGAATTGGAAAGTCTCCTTTGATTGAGGGAGTCTATTTTGGTTTTTGGTGTAGGACTTTGCTGAGCGTGTACGGGCTTACCTATGGTCCCTAGGAGGAGCATCAAAAGAAGGAGGGAGTAGAATGAAATTTTCCTTCTTGAAAAAGTAGACAACTCCTGAAAGTTCAATTCAGCTTCAATTAAGGTGTTTTTAGCGATGCTTTGATCAATTCTTCCAAGGATAGGTCGCCTGAACTATTTTTAAGAATATGGGCTATGTTTTTTTCGGCCACAGCCTTAGGAAAGCCCAAAGTAAGTAAGGCTTGTAACGCTTCTTCTCGAATTTTATTGTGCGAAGTTACAAACCCTAAAGGAGCAGTACTCTCGTTCCCTGATGACTTGGCAAGTTTATCCTTTAATTCTAAAATAATTCTTTGGGCGGTCTTTGTACCAATACCTTTAACCGCTTGGATGGTACCCACATCCCCTGAGAGAATGGCATGTTCAATTTCTTCTGAACTTAGAGAAGAAAGGATCATTAAGCCAGTATTGGGACCTACTCCATTGATGGAGATGAGTTGTAAAAATAGACGCCTTTCTTGTTCTTCTTTAAATCCGTAAAGGGTATGTGCATCCTCTTTGATATGGAGAAAGGTGAGGAGGCGCAGTTGTTCTTCCTCCTTAATTTTAGCATAAGTTTGGAGTGAGATTTTTACCTGGTAGCCTATACCGGCTACATCGATAAGAACATACGTTGGGTCTTTGTGCACCAACCTTCCATTTAAATAGGCGATCATAGTCTAGTAGTGCTATTTTGGGCATCGACCACTGCGATGGCAACCATATTGATAATTTCTCTAATAGAACTTGCCAGTTGCAACACGTGCACGGGTTTGTTCATTCCTAGAAGGATTGGACCTATGGCCTCAGATTTACCTAGCTCAGCTAAAAGTTTGTAGGCAATATTGGAAGATGCCAAATCAGGAAAAATTAAGGTATTTACTTCATTTCCTTTTTTGGCTAGGAGGGAGAAAGGATATATTTCTCGTTGTATTTCTTGGTTTAAGGCCACATTGGCCTGCATTTCCCCTTCAATAATCAGCTCAGGGTATTTTTCTTTAGCCAATGCAGTAGCTTTTGCCATCTTTGCAGGAATATCTCCCTGTGCCGAACCGAAATTGGAGTAGGAGAGTAAAGCAATTTTGGGGACCATATTAAAAAATTTCACCGCCTCCGCTGTAAGTCCGATGATATCCACCAATTCCTCGGCAGTAGGATTCAGGTTGACCGTAGCGTCGGCAAAGAAATAAGGCCCTCTTGGGGTATTCATAATGTACATCCCGGCAACCCTGTTTACTCCTTTTTTTACACCAATGGCTTGAAGGGAAGGGAGTATAGTTTTAGGATAATCTCGAGTAAGTCCCGAAATAAAGGCATCAGCATGACCTGTTTCTACCATCAAAGCACCGAAATAATTTCTTTCTCTAACCAATCTATTCGCATCGAAAATGCTCATGCCTTTACGTTGCCTTTTTGTGGCAAGAGTTTTAGCGAATTGTTGACACAATTCTACCTCCTCTACGGGATCAATCATGGAGACACCCTGAAGGTCTAAGGAATTCTCTTCAATAAGAGACAAGATTTTTTCTCGATTACCTAGAAGAATGGGAATTGCAATTTTTTCATCTCGAATGAGTTGAACTGCTTTTAATATTTTCAAATTGTCTGCTTCACCAAAAACTACACGTTTGGGTTCTTTTTTAGCCCTGCCGATTACCACAGACATCAAGCGTTCGTCTATTCCTATTCTTTTTTGAAGTTCTACCTCGTATGCTTCCCAGTCAGTGATTTGCTTTTTGGCTACACCGGAATCTATGGCTGCTTTTGCCACTGCAGGAGCAATACAGGTAATGAGCCGTGGATCAAGTGGTTTTGGTATCAAATAAAATCTTCCAAAACTCAAGTTGCTATCCCCATAGGCCTTGGTTACGATTTCAGGTACAGGTTCTTTAGCTAACTTGGCTATGGCCTTTGCGGCTGCCATTTTCATTTCCTCGTTGATCACCGTGGCTCTCACGTCAAGGGCTCCCCTAAAAATGTATGGAAATCCCAGCACATTATTTACTTGGTTGGGATGGTCAGAGCGACCGGTGGCCATAATTACATCTTCTCTGGCCTCTATGGCGGTTTGGTAAGCAATTTCAGGATCTGGGTTGGCCAAGGCAAATACGATAGGATTCGGAGCCATGGTCTTGATCATGTCTGCAGAAATGATATTGCCTGCAGACAGACCCAGGAAAACATCCGCTCCTGGTAGGGCCTCAGCTATCGTATGGATGGGAAGATGGGTAGCAAATTCTCTATGGATGTCGTGCAGATTGGGTCTGTCAAAGCGTACCACCCCTTCAATATCACAAATGATAATATTTTCTTTTTTTGCACCTAGGTTGACATAAAATCTAAGGCAGGAAATGGCGGCTGCTCCAGCTCCACTCACTACTATGCGTAGGTCTTCTATTTTTTTATCAACCAGCTCTAAGGCATTCAACAGGGCTGCTCCCGAGATAATAGCAGTACCGTGTTGATCGTCATGCATGATGGGGATATGCAAATCCTGCTTTAGCGTTTGCTCAATTTCAAAGCACTCTGGAGCCTTAATATCTTCTAAGTTTACCCCACCAAAAGTGGGCTCTAAAGCTTTTACGATCTCTATAAATTTTTTCGGATCCTTTTCGTTGATTTCAAGATCAAATACATCTATTCCCGCAAATTTCTTAAATAAGACTGCCTTACCTTCCATAACAGGTTTGGATGCCTCTGGTCCAATATCTCCTAAACCCAACACCGCAGTACCGTTCGAAATTACCGCCACTAAATTTCCCTTGGAGGTATACTTGTAGACATTCTCTACATCGGCAGCTATTTCAATGCAAGGCTCTGCTACGCCAGGGGAATAAGCCAAAGCAAGGTCAAGTTGGCTGGAAACGGGCTTCGAGGGTACTACCTGAAGTTTGCCAGGAGATCCTTGGCTATGGTAATTTAATGCGTCTTCTTTTCTAATTTTAATGGGCATGCTCTTGGGTATATTGGGTTTAAGTTCCTGGGGATTCCGTCCAACTTATATTGGTATTCAAAAGTACAGTTTGTATCTCCCGTAAGGCGTCACCATGAAGTTCATTTGGGAAATAAACAAAACCTTCCATATAGTAGAGCTTCCCTTTTTTCTGATCAATCATCAGGTAGCCCAGGTAGGTTCCTCCCATACTCAAATTATTCGTTTTCCAGGTGCCTCTAATTTCTACTGTAAAATTATCATTAATCACAAGGTTGCGGAAAGCAGGGGGTATTTGTTTTTCACTGGTCATGAATGAATTTAAATCCTCAGGATCTGCGAAAATATGTTGTCCAGCGATGGAATCTCGTAGGGAAAGGATATTCTCAGGGAATGTTTGGGTTTCGTTGGTATAATCTGTCTCATAGTAGTAGACTGAAATATCTGGCCTTCGGTCAGAACCAGCGGGTTGTCTTAACCATAAAAAAGAGGGAGCAATCTTTGCAATTTGATAGGATACTGGAGGCATGATTTCGATTCCCAAGGTCTTGTTTGCTTCTTTTTGTGCTGCTGCATTCAATCGAGCAAAGAGGGCCTTACCTAATCTTTCCCTTTCTCTTACTTCAAAGAGGTTTTGCAATTGATCTTTATGTTTTTTCAGATTTGCAATCAATTCTTCTTCGTTGTTGCCATAGAGGTAAAGAACTTCTTGACCCTGTGCAAATTCATCTTCCATTCGTAAGGAGTATAAACTTGGGTCCGCTGCAGCTTTATCTTTGGACTCCTGAGTAAATTGGGCATTGATGGCTTGGCTTCCTCCTTTTTTATCGTCAAAGGTGGTGACAAATACCAGATTGGTGTACATCTTGAGCATTCTAGTCATGGCTCTTGGATCTACTCGATGTACTTTAAATAAGGGTTCTGAGCGAAGCATTCCAGGAATATCTGCCATAAAAATACCCCGTAATTCTTCCCCTACGGGACCTGCCCATTTGGTAGAATCAATCGCCAAAACAATCTCTCCTATGGTGCCTTTTGATTTAGGTTTTGCACTTGAAAATCCTTCCCCTTCTCCACAGGAAATTGTAAGAGCACCAAGCAGTATTACAAGTAGAAGATGAATTATTTTCATTGGTTAGGGTTTGATTAATCTCTTTTTGATTGTTTTTGGAATAATAAACGGAGGATCCTTGAGACTTAATTGACTCTCTAGAAGAGAATGAGGTAATTCACTTAGATTTAAGAAATGAAAATCTATCCAATAATCAAGCGTTGGCCTGGTTTAATGGTGGTGGAATTTAAGTTGTTAAGTCTTTTAATTTGTTCAATACTCAAGGAATGCTTTTGAGAAATATTCCAAAGAGAATCTCCAGGTTTTACCGTGTAAGTTTTGGAAGAAGAACTACGGGTGCCATTATCTGCTAAATTCTGGGAAGAATTAGATGTCACCGATTCTGAAGGACTTCCTGAATAGATGTATAAAAGTTGACCTACATGAATGATGGAAGAACCAAGATTATTCCATTGCATCAAATTGGTGACACTTACTCCATATTTACTAGCAATTTTCCCTAACATATCACCTGATTTTACCTTATAGGTAAGCTGATTTGAGGAATTTTGATTGTTGGAGGCAATAATATCAGAAGTTGATAAAAGTGGACGATAACTTTTTGAAAGTGAATCCCCAATCCATGCCAAATTTTCTTTTACATATAAAATCTTTGATTTAGGGATTTTAATCGATAGAGAAATATTTGATTCAGGCACCTTTCCATTTTTTATTGATGGATTAAGTTCCACTAGATCCTCTAAACAAACATTCGAATATTCTGCAAGCTTTTCTAGATGAAAAGCTTTATCAAATTTAATTTCTTCATAAGCTATGGGATAGGTGGGTTCTTCCATATGAAGGTTGTGTTCTTCAAGGTGATTTAAAATGTAGATCATCGCTTGAAACTGAGGAACATAGCTTCTGGTTTCTTTTGGTAGGTATTCATAAATTTCCCAAAAGGTGGTTTTCCCCCCTGATCTTCTCTTAGCTTTTTGCACGTTACCAGGCCCACAATTGTAAGCAGCGAGAGCTACTTCCCAATCGCCAAACATGCCATACAAGGATTTTAGGTATTTGGCAGCAGCATCTGTAGATTTTTCTGGATCCATTCGATCATCTATGTCTTGATTAACATACATGCCATACATTCGCCCGGTAGCAGGCATAAATTGCCATAATCCCATGGCTCCTGCATGAGATTTTATTCGAGGGTCCAATCCAGATTCAATAATGGATAAATATTGAATTTCTTGAGGCATTTGGTGAGCCTTAAGAGTTTTTACGTATAAAGGAAAAAAATTCTCCTTTCTAGAAAGGATCATTTTCATGTACTCCCTATTTCTTACGGTGAAGTAATGAATGAAAGAGAAAATTTTATCATTCAATTCAAATGGCATTTCTGTCTCCATTTTTTTTATTCTTTCATCTACCATTTCATAGGTAAAATCTGGAATAAAATCATAGTGGTAATTTGGAATTACCACATCTTGCATGGGTGAATTTGAAACAACAAAAGCCGTTTCTTGGGCCAAAGAATCTACCGAAGGATAAATTCCAAAACCAAGTAAAATGAAAAGAATTTTAAAAAGTAACTTTTTCATTGAGCTTCGATTTTAGTTCATTTTCAAAAGATAATCACTAAAAGCATATAAATCTGCTTCTCTAAAGGAATTTGTGATCACCTGTAGTCCTATGGGCATGCCTGCATCATCCTTTCCATTGGGAATGGAAATGGCCGGCATGCCTGTGACAGATGCCTGAACGGTAAATAAATCTTCCAAATACATGGCTACAGGATCACTTCCATGCTCTCCAAACGCGAATGCAGTAGTTGGTGTAGTTGGGAGCAAAATGTAGTCAAATTTAGTCAAAATTTGTTCGGTGTACTCTTTAATAACCCTTCTTACTTTTTGTGCTTTTCCAAAATAGGCATCGTAATAATTGGAGGAAAGTACAAAGGTGCCTAGCATAATTCTGCGCTTTACCTCTTCTCCAAATCCTTCACTTCGACTTTCGGTGTATAGGCTTTCCAAATCAGTACTATTTGGAGATCGGTATCCGTACTTCACCCCATCAAACCTAGACAGGTTGGTGCTGGCTTCTGCAGTACTTAAAATGTAATAGGTAGGCAAAAGATACTTTAGAAGTGGAAAACTCACTGCCTCTACCTGGTGACCTTCTTTTTCTAATTTTACCAATACAGCTTCTGTGTTTTTTTTAATTTCTGATTGCAAAGCAGGAGAATCTAGAGTTTCCTGGAGTATGGCTACCTTAACTTTTCTGTCAAAAGAAAGGAGTTGACTATATGGCAAAACAGTTTTTTTGGAAGAGGTGCTGTCCCATTCATCGTATCCAGCGATGACTTCCATTACTAGGGCGTTGTCCTTGATCGTTTTAGAAAAAATACCTATGGTATCAAAAGAAGAGGCATAAGCAATAAGGCCCCAACGAGAAATGCGAGAGTAGGTGGGCTTCATCCCAATTACCCCGGTAAAAGCGGCAGGTTGCCTCACAGAACCTCCCGTATCTGAACCTAATGATACCGTACATAAATTGGCTTGAACAGCCACTGCCGAGCCCCCAGAAGATCCCCCTGGAACTTTGTTGGGGTCTAAAGCATTGTGCACCTTGCCATAGACGCTATTTTCGTTGGAACTTCCCATTCCAAACTCATCGCAATTGAGTCTGCCAATGATGATGGCATCTTCTTCAATAAGCCGTTGTATCGCGGTAGCGGTGTGCTGGGAGATATACCCCTTCAGGATCTTTGATCCTGCTGTAGCGGGATGCCCGGTGAGGTTGAGGATATCTTTGATTCCAATGACCATGCCAGCTAATTTACCAGCAATACCTTGGGAAAGCTTATCATCTACTTTTAGGGCCTGTTCACGGGCAGATTGCTCGTAAACTTCGACGAAGGCATTGAGATGTGCCTTCGCCTTGATATTAGAGAGGTAATGGTCAACTATCGTTTGACAAGTACATGCCTTTTTTTTCAAAGCATCTTTTATCTCATCAAAAGAATTAAATTTTTCCACAGGGGATAGCCTGGGGTTTACTTCTTTTTGTCCTTCATACCTTCTTCCAAGTCATTTTTAATTTCTTTGGTAGCATCTTTGAATTCACGTATTCCTCTTCCCACTCCTCTCATCAACTCTGGGATTCGCTTAGCGCCAAATAAGAGAATGATTACAAGGACGATCAAAATAAATGATGGTCCGCCAATATTTTGAAGAAATCCTAAAGTAGCCATAAGCTTTTGTGTTTAAATAGATACAGATTACAAATATACAAGGTTCGTGCGCTTAGACAAAGGGATTGGTCCCTTGAGAGCATCTTTTTTATGAACTCGTACTTTTGATTACTATTTGGCTAAAATCCAGGTTGCAGGGTCCATAATTTGTAAACCTTTCCAGGTTTGGAAGTGAACTTCCGCTACACCCTCCGCATTGGTGGATACTTGCCCGATAATGGTCTTGGCTTTGATGCTTTGACCGGTAGTGACAGAAACTGACTTCAATCGGCTATATAACGTAAAATACTCCCCGTGCTTGATGATGATCGTATTTCCATATCCAGGGATACTGGTGATTTTGGAAACTACCCCGTCAAATACAGCCCGTACATTGGAGTTGGGCTGAGTACGGATATCGATACCGTCATTATCCTCTACAATGCCCTTGAGGGTAGGGTGAGGGTAGGTTCCGTAGCCCTGTGCTATAAAACCTGTTTCTACCGGCCATGGCAGTTTACCCTTATTACCAGCAAAAGAGGTGGAAAGAGCAGCTGCTTCCGGAGTCATGGGCATGCTACTTCCGGAGGTTTTGGAACTGCTACTGTTTTCTTTTTTGGCCGCTGCTTCAGCCAAGCGAATTTCTTCTTCAATGGCTGCTTTAATCATTCGATTGAGTTGTTCTTGTTGTTTCTTTGTTGCGGTGATTTGTTTCTTGATATCCCCTTCCTTTTTTGACAAGGTATTGACTAGTCCTTGTTGCTCTTTGCGCATTTGTTCCAGTTTTTCTTTCTCTGTTTTTTCTTCTACCAACACTTTTTCTTTATCCAATTTTCGAGAATCCAAAGCTATGCGTTGTTTGGCTAGGTCAATTGAAAGCTTTTCAATTTGTGCAGCCTGCTGTTTTCTATTATCGGTATACTGCTTTAGGTATTTAAGCCTCATGTAGAGCTGATTAAAATTGGCCGAACTAAACACAAATGCAACGATAGAGAGACCTCTATTGAGTTTGGAGGAATTATATATCATCCGTGCATATTCTGCTTTTAGCTGTTTCAATTTGGCTTCAAGACTTGAAATTTTGGATTCGATATCTATTATCTCGTTGGATATTAAAATCACTTCTCGATCCAAAGTATTGACTAGACGATTTTGAGTTTGAAACTGTCTGGTCAGAGCATTTAATTCTCCTAAAGATTCCTTTTTCGTGGCCGTGGTTTGTTTGAGGATGGCATCAAACTCTTTCAAGCGGTTTTGTACTTCCAGTTTGTCACGCTCCAGTTGCTCCCTTGATTTATTGGTCTGGGAAAAAACCTCTATCTGCACAGAAATCAGGCAAAAAATAAATAATAAAGACAATACTATTTTCATACGATTTTAAAATCGAAAAGGAAATCCTAGGGGAGACTCTTGCAAATCAAAAGATGTCCAATCCAGGTAAACTCTAAAATAATAACTTTTCTCAGGGGTTACAAAGGCAACTTTGTAAAGGGCTCCTATGGGGAATGGCTGGGAGTTGACCTCTTGAAATTTTTCAAAGCTACCTAAAATAGTACCCAAATTCGACAATGAGGTACTCGAAAATTCTACCACTTTTCCATGCTTGGTGTCTATTTTACTAAAATAACGGATTCTATCTCTTACCTGGGTCAATTCAAATCTTCTGCCTACTCTAATTAATCTATCTTCGTAAATTACAGGGTAGGGAATATTGGCCCAAAGCAGGTTTTGGAAAAGATCAAGAGATACGTTTACTCCATATAGTTGCTCAAAATCTTCATGACTTAGGTTGATGTCATTTCCTCCAATTCTATCTTGAATCTGTATTTTTTTTGGAGTGATTATCCCACGCATTGCTTCCAATCCTAGTCCAGGGGAAAGTGAAAACCACAAGATGCTATCGTTTTTGGCGCGCAATTGCAGGGTGCCTCTGGTGATTTTTCCGGAATCTTCTTCCAAGACAATTTTTGCCTTACCCTGAAGGTAGTCGTAAGAGGCTTTTCTTGGTGTAAAATCTTTCATGATGCTATTGCCTTCGTAGACCAAGCTTTTTTTGGCACAGCCCAAAAGCAATGTTAGCCCGACAAGGCATCCAAGAGCGTGGAGCTTATTCATGGTATTTTCCTTCTTTGATTTTGTGAGCTAATTTTTCCGAACCTTCTGGATGTTGCTGTGCTTTCTTCCACCAGGAGATGGCTTCATCTGCCCAGTTGAGATGGTAAAGAATGTCTCCGTAATGTTCCATTAGGACTCCACCGGGATCTTTTTCCAATAAAATGGCCTTTTCTATGTAAGGCAAGGCTTCTGCGTATTTTTTCATTTGAAATAATATCCAAGCTAGGGTGTCCAGGTAGGTGGAATTGTTGGGGTTTCTTTTCACCACACGCTCCGCCATGTTTTTTGCCTTTTCCAGTTCCAACTTTTCTAACGATAGAAAATAAGCATAATTATTTAATACCAGGTCATCTTTTGAATCTATAGCCAATGCTTTTTCAAAGTTGGCAAAGGCCTTATCTTTCAACCCTAAGTTATATTGGCTATTGGCAAGGGTCCCGTAGGCTACTTGGGCCAATTGCTGATTTTTATTTTCATTCAAGCGTAAGGCATGCTCTAAGGATATTACCGCCAGGGAATCTTTTTTTTGCGCCGACTTCACCACCCCATCGTAAAACCAAAAGGCTGCCAACTCAGGAAACTCCTCCACAGCCATCTGGGTATAATTTTCTACTTCTTGGTAGGGAGTATTTACTTCAAATGAATTTAGAATCACTTCTTCCAGTAAAGTTTGGTTATTAGGCGCCAGGGACAAGGATTTTTTGTAGAAGGCGATTCCTTCTGCCACCTGTTTTTCTGACATGCGACGCTTTCCAAAGGCTTCAAATATAGAGGCATCCTCAGGATAGGACTCAAGCATGAGGTATTCTAAGGTGTCTAGTATGGATTCTCTTTCTTGGGTTTTTATTTCTTCAAGAATTCCTTCGTAAGCTTTTGCCTTAGCTGTCGCTGGCAAGTCAGTACTTTTCATTCCCAAAATCAAATGAGGCAAGGCCCTTGAAGCATCTCCTTTTTCTGAAATCAAGGTGTAGGCAGCCATCTGCAATTCGGGCTGGTCTGGATATTTCTGTATTTCTCCCTCCACCAAGGAGATGGCTTGATCCAGCCTTCCATTGTTATATAAAATCTCGACCAAGCCCAATACATAAGAGGCATTTCCTGGAAAGGAAGCAATCAATTTTTCCCCTTCTTCTATGGCTTTGGGCAAGTTGTTTTTTCTGAGGTAAATCCTTTGTTTTTGAACCGTAAAGGGCTCTCTCACGCCATAATACGCTTCTGCTCTGTCCAATACTACCAAGGCCTTATCAAATTCGTTGGCATCCAGGTAAATGCTTGCTAAGTCTAAGGTGTAGGATTGGTTTTTAGAAGATTCTTGAGTGAGTTTGTCCAAAATTTCTGCTGCCCGCATAGGCTGCTCCAGTTGGTGATACAGTTCTGCAAGAAGTAAGGCATAAAAGCTATTACTTGGATCCAAGTCTACAGCTCTTTGCGCAAAGGGCAGCGCTTTTTCATGCTTCGTATTTTTCCCAAGCACTTCAGCCATTTTGTAGGAAATGGCAGCTTCCTCGGGAGCCAGTTCCAAGGCTTTGTTAAATAATAAATACGCTTTTTTCCAGTCCCCCAGTACAGAAGCTTTTTCTCCTTCGATAAACAAGCGGTCTACGGTAGCCTGGATTTCTTGTGCTTTTCGCTCTTTTTTAGAAAGATTGCTTTGACATTGACCCAAATAGGGAAGAGAAAAAAAGTAAAATGAAAGAAGAAAAAAGGGAATAAATTTCACTGGAAGAAGGTATTTCTACAGGTCACTGCAAACATAATGCCTTTTGTGGAATAAGGAAAAACAAATCATTTTCCATTGGAAAAACAGGTCTCTTTCCAGTCTATTTTTTTCCTAAAATACCTGAAATAAACCTTCGGTCTACAAGAAAAATACCTCCCAAAAAGAGCAGGAAAAGCATGTTTTTAGCTAAAAAATCCAACCAAAAAGATCCCAATTCCAGGTAAAATCCCACGTAACTCAATGCAAACGCCACAGCAACATATCCTATGCCTTTTAGGCTATGGTAGGGGATAGGATAAAATTTTTGTCCATAATAGAAGCATACTAAGGTCATCACCAAGTAGCAGGCCAAACTACCTACTGCAGCTCCCATAAATCCCCATACGGGCACCAGCAAAAAAATACACCCTGCACTGACCGCAGCACCCAGGCAGGTAATCCAAAAACTGTATGTGGTTTTGTCGGTGAGTTTAAACCAAATGGAAACATTGAAATACACGCCTAAGAGTAAATAGCTTCCCAAAAGAATAGGCACTATAGAAAATCCAAGGGTGTAGGAAGAGCCTTTTAAAAACAAGGGGCCAATCCAATTCAAATTGACCGAGAGAACAAGCATCAGCAGGGAACAAAAAATAACAAAAGCATGCATCACCTGAGCGTACAAGTAAGGGGAGTCTTTTTCTCCAGATTGCCTAAAAAAGAAGGGCTCTGCTGCATATTTGAATGCTTGAATGACGAGGTTCATCAGGATGGCCAACTTAAAATTGGCTCCAAAAATTCCTGCTGCCTCCCTAGAATTTAATCCAGGGTAAAAGTTGAGCGGTAAGACAAACTCAAAAAGTAACCTAGAGAGCAATTCGTTGGTCACCCCTGCCAGCCCCATGGCAAGTAGGGGAAGCGAATAGCCCCACATGGGATAGAGGATTTCTTTTTTAAGTTGAAAATCAACCCCCCCTGCTTTCCACCACACCAGAGGAATAATCAGTCCATTGGCAAGCAAATTGGACAGCAAGATATATTCTACCCCCCAGTTGCTAGGGAAAAAATCAGACGGGAAGGTCCCCGCAGCAATTCCCTGAGGAACCCAAATCAGGAAAAATAAATTGAATCCTACATTCAAGATGATATTGATGAGCTTGGCGCTCGCAAAGCTCATGGCTTTGTTGTCTAGCCTTAGCTTAGCAAAAGGTATAGCTAAAAGAGCGTCAAAAGATAAAATCAAGGCGGTCCATTGGAAAAGGTAGGCTTGCCCGGGATAATTCATTTCTTGAGCTAGAAAAGGGGCAGCTACATAAACCAACGATCCGAGAATCAAAGTAGAACAAAACACTAAGGACTGGGTGTTGGAGTATACTTGTTTTGGATCTAAGGATTTTCCGGTAGAAAATCGAAAGAAGGCCGTTTCCATGCCATAGGTAAACACAATATTTAAAAACCCGATCAAGGCATAAATCCCCGTGAATGCACCCAAGTCTGCTTCACTTAGGTAGGCCGTGTAGACAATGATCAGTAAAAAATTGATGGAACGACCTAGAATGCTACTTAGGCCATAGATGGCGGTTTGTCCTGCAAGTTTTTTTAGCTGGCTCATGAAGGCAGGAGATGCTTATTCTCCACGGAAGATAGGCTTTCTTTTTTCAAGAAATGCAGAGGTTCCCTCTTTGTAATCTCCTGATTTCACGCACCTGGCAAAGGAATTTGCTTCGGTTTGGTATCCATTTTCATCTGAAAATACCGCGTTGACGCAATCCACTATCATGCCGATAGCCAGGGGTGCTTTGCTCCTGATTTTCTCCACTATTGCTTCTGCGCATGCTATCGCCTCTTCCTTAGTAGGGAATACATGATTGACCAAGCCTAGGCTTTTCGCTTCTTCTGCTCCTATCATGTCCCCGGTCATCATCAATTCATTGGCTTTTCCTCTCCCTACCAAAAGGGTAAGTCTTTGGGTACCTCCGTATCCCGGAATGATACCCAGATTTACCTCGGGTTGACCAAATTTGGCATTGGCCGTAGCTATTCGAATGTGACAAGCCATGGCTAACTCACATCCTCCTCCCAAGGTATATCCGTTGGTGACAGCAAGAACAGGTTTGTGGCAATTTTCAATCATGGCGAAAATCTCCTGACCAAATTCAGCGAACTTACGCGCATTAACCTCGTTGAGTGAGGCAATTTCGGTGATATCTGCCCCAGCCACAAACGCTTTTTCTCCTGCACCAGTGAGAATGACTGCTTTGATGGATTTATTGTCCATCAATTGTTCGAATACCAACTTGAGCTCTTCCAGGGTGGAAAAACTCAGAGCATTCATTTTATCTTCTCTATTGATGGTCAAATAAAGAATTCCATTTTTCTCTTCGGAGGTGATATTGACGATTTCAGTCATGCGGATGCAAGATTACATGAAACAAATATACGTTTGACAAGAACAATGCCAAGCAAAGGCATTTGGAAAAACCAAGAACATCAGATGAATCTCTGTTTTCAAAATTTTTTTAATGCTACCTATAAGGTGATTTTTTGCAGTAATTAGAGGGTTTTCGCCCCTTTTGTCTACTTTTGCGCCAGCATTTGAATTGAGGCTTTACCAACTACACCTATGTCTAACCATCGAAAAATTACCGTGGCCTATGGCGACGGGATTGGACCTGAAATCATGACTGCCACGCTGTCTATCTTGGACGCAGCAGGAGCCAATTTAGACTATGAAGTCATTGAAATCGGGGAAAAAGTATACCTCAAAGGAATCAGTTCGGGAATGGAGCCTACTGCCTTTGATTCCTTGCGAGCCAACAAGGTGTTTTTAAAATCTCCCATTACTACCCCCCAAGGTGGAGGATTTAAATCCCTCAACGTGACTACCCGCAAGTCTTTTGGTTTGTTTGCCAACGTCCGTCCTTGTAAGTCCTACTCTCCTTTTGTAAAAACCCATTTTCCTAAGACTGACCTGGTGATCATTCGGGAAAATGAAGAGGATTTGTATGCGGGTATTGAGCATAGACAGACCCAGGAGGTGTACCAATGCCTGAAAGTCATCTCTCAGCCAGGTTCGGAAAAGATTATTCGCTATGCTTTTGAGTATGCCAAAAAATATGGCAGAAAAAAGGTCACCTGCATGACCAAAGACAATATCATGAAGCTGGCAGACGGGCTTTTCCACAAAACTTTTGACGTAATCGCCAAGGAATATCCAGACATCCTGTCCGAACACAAAATCATAGATATCGGTACTGCTTTGATTGCCGAGCGCCCCGAAGTGTTTGATGTGATTGTCACCCTCAATTTGTATGGAGATATTATCTCAGATGTGGCGGCACAAGTCACGGGCTCGGTGGGTTTGGGAGGCTCGGCCAATGTAGGAGAAGAAGTAGCCATGTTTGAAGCCATTCATGGTTCGGCACCAGACATTGCAGGCAAGGATATCGCCAACCCATCTGGTTTATTGAATGGAGCCATCCTGATGTTGGTTCATCTGGGCATGCCAGAGGTAGCAGAAAAAATTTCAAATGCCTGGATGAAAACCTTAGAAGATGGGATACATACGGCTGACATTTACCAGGAAGGTCTATCGTCCAAGAAAGTAGGCACCAAGGAATTTGCTCAAGCGGTCATCGCCCGCTTAGGTCAGTGCCCCAGTCGACTCATCCCTGCCTCCTTTGGCAAAGAGGGAGGTAAGCCCATGGCCATTCGCCTTAGTCCTAAGCCAAAAAGCAAAAAGGAATTGCTGGGCATTGACGTATTTCTAGACTGGGACCAAGAGGATAGAGATCCCAACAAATTGGGGGCTTTGCTACAACAAATCCAAACCCCCGGCTTAAGCTTACAGTTGATCACCAACCGTGGCGTAAAGGTATTCCCTGAAGGCTTGAAGGAAACCTTCTGCACAGACCATTGGCGGTGCCGATTCAAATCGACGAATGGAGGGGCCATTGACCATCGCCAGGTCATTGCCTTGCTTCAAGAGATCGATGGCCTAGGATTGGATTTCATCAAGACCGAACACCTGTACACGTTTGATGGAGTAAAAGGGTATTCTTTGGCTCAAGGAGAATAAAAGACTTCGTGAGAAAGGCAAACAACGAGAAAAGGGGAAGAAAATTCCCCTTTTTCTTTTAGTACATTTGTACCAAGGGCTTTCCCAACTAGCTAGCTTTCCATGAAAAAACGCGTTTTGATCGTCACCTACTATTGGCCTCCTAGCGGAGGATCTGGCGTACAGCGTTGGTTGAAGTTTGCCAAGTATTTGCCCCAATCGGGCTGGGAGCCTGTGATATTTACACCAGAAAATCCTGATTTCGACCTCCAAGACGAGAGCTTGCTCAAAGAAATCTCTCCCCATCTGGAGGTCATTCGCTTCCCCATCTGGGAGCCATACCACTTGTTTTCGAAGGTAAAAAGGAGGGGAAAGAGTCATCCAGGTCGTATGCTAGAACAACCAAAAAAAGGGCTTCTAGAAAAAATAGCCATATGGCTGCGGGCCAACATCCTCGTACCGGATCCTCGGATTTTCTGGGTGAAGCCTGCTGTCAAGTTTCTTCATACCCTACTCCAAGAAGGGCAATTTCAAGCCGTGATAACGACGGGCCCACCCCATAGTTTGCACCTGATCGGCCTACAAGTCAAGAAAAAATACGAAGTGCCCTGGTTGGCAGACTTTCGGGATCCCTGGTCCCAGTGGGAATTTCTGGACACGCTCCCCATGCTCTCCATTATCCGCCGCCGTCACGAAGCCTTGGAGCGAAAGGTCTTGCAAGAAGCCAATGTGGTGGTGAGTATTTCTCCTACCTTTCAGCGGGACCTAGAAAAACTGGCGGGTCGAAAGATTGAGCTTCTGACCAATGGCTTTGATCCAGAAGACCTGCCGGATCATTTTACACCTGTGCTCAAGGAGGCTGACACTCTTCACTTGGTGTATTCAGGCATTATTGATGCCATTCGTAATCCCATGCCTTTGCTGGAAGCCATGAAGGCTGAGTTTGAAGGCGAAGCAGAGGAGGTGAAATTCAGTTTTGTTGGCAAAGTGAGCACAGCAGTACAGGACTTCGTTGCCTCTGATCCCTGGCTGAGAAGCAAGGTCCATTTTGTGGGCTACGTGACCCATTCCCAAGTATTTTCCTATTATGCGCAGGCCCATGCCCTGGTACTCATCCTTACCGATACCAAAAATGCCAAGGGTAATATTCCAGGCAAACTTTTTGAATACATGGCTACAGGAATCCCTATCCTGGCTATGGGTGATCCTGAAGGGGATTCGGCAGCTATTTTGAGAGAGAGTAAAGCGGGTGAAGTGCTAGCCCATCAGAATAAAATCGGAATTCAGGCACAACTTAGATATCTTTTTGCTTCTGCAGGTACCGATCAGTCCCAAAAGTCCATGGAGCACTATGCAAGGCCTTCTTTGACTAAGCAACTTTCCAAATTGCTGGATAAAATCGCTCAGGTATCTTGAGATAAAGAGCGAATCCTTGGGGGTATTCGCTTTTTTCCCTCTATTTTTTTTACATTTCCTCATGCCTTCAACTTCCTCCCTTTTGCTGATCCCTGCAGCCTTATGTTTGGCCGTGTTTTTTGCCCAATGGCTTACCCGATTTTCTTGGGCCAAATCCGTAGGAACGCCCATATTTGTGATTCTCATTTGTGCCTTTCTCTCCAATATTGGATGGATTCCCAGTGCCATGGAGGCCAATCCCATTTACGAAGGAATATTTGTTTACCTAGCACCCTTGGGCATATTTATTGCCTTGTTGGAGGTAGACCTCAAGAGCCTGAAAAAAGCAGGACTTCCTTTATTGCTCCTGTTTTTGTTGGGTTCCTTGGCCACGGTGATTGGGGTATTGGTCGCCTGGGTGCTCGTTCAGCCTGGGGAAGTGATAGGCTCCTTGGCACCCGCCGTAGCGGGGATGTACACGGGGACCTACATCGGAGGATCGGTCAACTTCAATGCCATTGCCTTGCATTACCAGGTCAATGAAGCAGGCAATTTGTTTGCCGCCACCACGGTCATCGACAACCTCGTAGGTACTCCCTGGATCATTGCCACCTTGATTTTACCCAAATACCTGCAAAAGCTATTTCCAAGAAAAAAATTGGCTACAGCAGGTGGCAGGGAAAGAGTTTCTACCCAAGAGAGCATTTCTTTGGGGTCTCTAGCAGCCATGCTTGCTTTGGGCTTATTGGCTATGGCAAGCAGCAAGGTTTTGGTGATGTGGTTTCCTCAAGTGCCCGAACTCATTTTTCTGACCACCTTAGCACTGATATTTGCTCAGTTTCCAGCAGTGCAGCAACTGCAAGGGAAGCACACCTTCGGCTATTTCTTTATTTTGATTTTTTTGGCCGTGATCGGCACCCTCTGTGATTTGGGTGCTTTGGTGGAGGCAGGAGATCTTGCCGGTACCTTACTCCTTTTTGTTGGGATCTTGGTGGCGGTACATGGTTTGGTGCTATTTGGGATAGGTGCCTTGCTCAAAATGGATTGGGATATGATTGCAGTAGCCTCTCAAGCCAATATTGGTGGCAATACCACAGCCATTGCCGCTGCAGAAAGCCTTCAACGCCCTGATTTGCTCCTGCCGGGAATGCTGGTAGGCAGTCTAGGCAATGCCATAGGTACCTACGTGGGATTTGCCGTCGCCGCCCTGTTGTTTTAGAACTGCAGCGCTTTCCTTAGATTAGTAACAGATTCACCCTCTACCCTTTAGCCATGGAATCCAATATAGTGACCGAACTTTTTTTGCCCTTTTCCCTTGCCGTCATCATGTTTGGGATGGGACTTAGCTTGCAAATCGAAGATTTCAAGCGGATTTTAATTTACCCCAAAGCAGTTGCCCTTGGACTGCTAAATCAGTTAGTTTTTCTACCACTGATTGCCTTTGGACTGGTACACCTAATTGCTCTTCCTCCAGAACTCGCCGTGGGATTGATGATTCTGGCAGTTTGTCCGGGAGGTGCCACTTCCAACCTGATAACCCACCTAGCTAAGGGAGATACGGCTCTTTCTATCACACTGACAGCCTTTTCTTCCATGATTACTGTTTTTACCATTCCTTTTTTGGTCAATTATTCCTTAGCCTACTTTATCCCAGGTGAGGAAGCGCAGCAATTGCAAATTTTTGAAACTATCTTGTCGGTGTTGCTGATCACCATCCTTCCTGTAGCACTAGGGATGTTGGTTTTTGCAAAGGCCCCAGTTTGGGCAGCTAAGTTAGAACTCCCATTCCGGCGCATTTCTACCATTTTCTTTGTGATCATTGTCTTGGCAGCCGTGTTGAAGGAGAAGGAAAACCTGGTTAGCTACTTTGTAGAGGCCGGCCCTGCTGCTCTGGCCTTAAATCTGTCCACCTTATTTTTGAGTTTTGCCACTGCCAAGCTGGTAAAACTTCCCTTCCGACAGGGCCTGACCATAGCCATAGAGTCGGGCATTCAAAATGGCACTTTGGGCATTACCATAGCAGCTACGCTGCTGACGAATTCCGTGATGACCATTCCTTCGGCGATTTACAGTTTGATTATGTTCGGAACTGCCGCCTTGGTAATATTCTTTGGTAACTACGTGGCTTCGTCACAGAAAACCTAAGCATGTATGACAAGGAAAATTCTTTTTGAGCGTGTAGGACTAGTTGGGTTGATCTTTTTTCTGTCGATTCAACTCCACGCGCAGAGCTATTTCAATGAGTTGGGTAAGCGAATTACTTACGCCGACTACGAACAAAAGATCCTTTCTGGGCCCTATTTTGGGGTTCCAGGAGAAAAGGCTGGAGACCAGAAGTTGGTCCACCGAATGCCGACAGGCCTGACCAATGCCAGGTTGTTTTATGAAAAATTGGGAATGCTAGCAGACTTTCAGGCGGGTAGGCCCTTGGTAGTGATTTTTTATCCAGGCAAGGACGAGTGCAATTCCGCTGCTTCCACATCTGATCCAAAACTGCTCCGCTCCAATCACCAAGCAGTACTCAAGTATGCCCAGAAATTTGAGACTGCACCACCTGTATACTTGTACCAACAACCGCATGGCTTGGAAAAGTATGCAGGTATTCAGACCTGGATCCCAGATCCAGAGGGGGTCTTTGCTACCCATTTCTTCCAATTCCCTTATCCTTGCAAAAGTTTTGTAGTGATCAGTCCAAAGGGCAACTACCGTGCGATCTTGGGCGAGTTTCCCATTTCTCAAATTTCTGTAGCCCTCAAAAAACTCTAATTCAGTTGTGAACAACCCTGTTCCTAAACTTCGCAAAGCCTATCTGTCGGATTTACCTGAGCTAGTGGGTCTCGCCCGTACCTCCTTTGTGCAGGCATTTACCGCGGGGAATAAGCCAGAAAACGTACAGGCCTACCTGGCACAAGCCTTTACGGTGGAGCAGTTCACCTTAGAAATGCAGGAGCCGGCTTCGACGTTTATGGTAGCCAGTTGGGAGGAGAGGTTGGTGGGCTATACCAAGCTCAACCTGGCAGATGCGCAAGCCGACATTCAAGATGCTGATTCGGTGGAGGTGGCCCGCTTGTACACCTTGGAGGAGGTATGGGGCAAAGGAGTAGGGCAGCTGCTCTTAGAGGCTGCGATCTCCTATGCCAAGCTGGAGGGAAAGACCTGGCTATGGTTGGGGGTCTGGGAGCACAATGTGCGCGCAATCCGTTTTTACGAAAAAAATGGCCTACGTATTTTTGGAAGCCATCCCTTTCCCTTTGGGGATGAAATCCAAAACGATTGGCTGATGCGGGTGGACTGGGGCTAAACAGCGTGCTATGGGGGTAAGCGCTTTGAAAATAGGCTGCACTTCTTATCTTTAACTACCTTTTTCATTCTATACATGAAGCCTGCCTTTCTTAGTCTTTGCGTACTCTTTTTTTTCGGTGCTTCTGCTTTTCCTCAGGAAAAAGAGCCTATCCTTATTTTTATTTCCCTAGATGGCTTTCGTCACGATTATGTGGAGCGCTTTCAGCCCGAAAACCTGAGTAGATTTATTGCCGAGGGAGTGGGAGCCAAGGGTTTGATTCCTTCCTTTCCCACCAAGACCTTTCCCAACCATTACACCTTAGCTACAGGCATGCTTCCAGAGCACCATGGCTTGGTAGACAATGCTTTTTACGAACCAGAAAAAGACCAAGTCTACACCATGGGTAATCGATCCATAGTACAGGATGGCTATTGGTACGGAGGTACGCCCATTTGGGTATTGGCTGAGCAACACGGAATCAAGGCGGCGAGCTACTTCTTTGTAGGCACAGAAGCCCCTATTCAGGGGGTTCGTCCAAGTTATTACTACGATTACGAAGGTAGCGTCCCTAACCTTTCCCGGATTGCCAAAGTTTTTGAGTGGCTGCAGCTTCCTGCCTCCGAAAGACCCCGTCTAATTACCCTGTATTTTTCCAACATGGATGATACAGGCCATCGTTTTGGGCCAAACAATGAAGCCGAACTCAAAACATCTCTTTTCACCTTGGATCGGCAGCTAGGCGCTTTGTTTGAAGGCTTGAAGAGTTTCGATTTACCCATCCATATAGTGATCGTGTCGGACCATGGCATGACAGAAGTGAACAAAGATCGGCTGATCAATTTGGATCAGCTTACGGAAGGCATACCTGCCCGAGTAGTCAATAATGGGGCCTTGGCCCACCTGCATCTAGAAAAACCAGAAGAAAAAGATGCCATTATAAAATTGCTCTTGCAGCGCCATCCCCACATACGCATCGATGATCTCAAAGGCAAAGAAAATTACCAAGATCCGAGTGCTTTTCCCCAACGTAAAGGTGACCTACTCATTGTACCTGAAAAAGGGTATTACTTGGCCGATACTCCTGCGATGATGCGCTACCAAACCCAAACCGCTAGATGGGGTACTGAGGTGTTTGGCGAACACGGATACAGTCCTACCCTGGAGGATATGTGGGGGATTTTTTATGCCAAAGGCCCCCTCTTGAAGTCGGGAATACAGGTGGAGCCCTTTTCTAATGTCCACGTGTATCCCTTGCTCTGTAGGATTTTGGGCCTACCTATCCCCACTGCTATCGATGGGGATGCTGCTATCCTAGATCCCATTTTGCTCAAATAGGATCATAAAAAACGAAAATTTTCTTGTTTACATTTTTTAGTTCGAATTAATTAAAAATCACTCGCCAAGAAGTTTCGTTACGATTTTTTACCATTTTTTTATTCTTATCCATCCCTTTTCGTAATTCTTCCAAAAAATCAAATTAGGCTTAGCAGCCTCTCTTTCAGGTTTTTTTCCATTTCGGGTAATTTCAATTTGCATTCCAGGCAAGGGATGGGAAAAGAATAAGGGTGAATTTTTTAATCTACTTTTTCGACTACTTTTTAAGAGGAATGGGCAAATCTTCTTAAAGAAAAGGGTGATTTTTTCAACTGATTTTTTTTATCTTTACTATCTCTTGCCCCGGAAATGCATCTCCAGTTTTTAGGCAAGTTTTTTTCATTATCAGATTACTTTTAAAGGGAAGTACGCTTTCCGCCCGGCATGTTGCTACAGGAAAGTAAAATAGAAAGAAGCCATGAAAAGTATTTTTTCAAAAAAATTGCTTTTAACCTTTTTTTTGATTGCCTTTTTTTCTTCCTCTACAGCTGATGCTTCTGCATTTGGAGAAGATTGTCACATGGAGACGATTCAAACCGAGGACAATTGTCACATTACTAGGGTGGTATGCCACCAAAAATTTTTTTGGATTACGGTGTATACGACGGTTGATTTGGTAGAAATTAATTGTCCTCCCGCTCGGCCATAAGAGAAGTTTTGCTTTACCTTTGGGTTTGACCTGTATATCCATGCTAAAATTTGGCCTGATGTGGACCTTACTGTGGGGGCTATGCTTGTCGGGATACACCCAAGATGTGCCTGTGATCGAATTGTTTCCCGTGGAGGTGGTTCCTGAAGGAAATCTTGAGATATACTCCAATTTTAAAAAAAAACAACGGGAGTCAGAGGTCAAGGTGTTAAGTTCCATCGCCTTGGTGACGGGCTTTACCAATCCAAAATCAAAGACCATACAGCTAGAAGGATTAGAATTGTACTTTGATACTAAGGAAGATCAGGAGGGGCAAGGATTTTTCGTGCAACCTGTCCTGCTTGATGCTGTGGTGGGCAAACCGGGAGAGCACCTGCTTCGAATAGAAGAAGAATACCTGGTATCGTCTTCCCTGAGGGGTAAACTTTTCTTTGATTTGTCTGCCAAGGGGATGCTGCTCGCCCCAGGTCAAGAGGTATTCTTGGGGATCAAGTATATCCGTACGCTAGGTGCAGGAGAAACCTCCTATTTCAATAGCAAATTGGTCTATGGCAAATTCAAAACATCTACTTACTTATTGGCTTGTTTGGATTGTGTGCCCCAGCTAATAGCAGGACCTGGCAAAAAGGGTATTGCACTAAAGTATGGGGTAGCTTTTTCTATCAATGACGAATAACTACTCTAGGATGGTACGTTTAGCATAGGGTTTATTCCCCTGCATTCCAATACGCCATGCGCCCTAGGCTTATCACCTCCAGGGAGTAGAAGTCAAACTCTTCCACGACCTTCCCTACTATGCGGTAAATTCCCCGGCCTTTGACAGGGTATTTTTTCACTAGGAGTGGAAAATGCACCGTATCTATCCAGTCCCCCTCTCGATCCAAGAAAGTCCCAAAATTCATCACTTCTCCCTTGACGGTTCGGGTATATTTTACCGTGACCAGGTATCCCTGTATCTCCACCGTTTTTCCCAAATGTAAGGGCAGCTCCCTGGCCTTGATCCCTTCTGCTTGTGGGTCTCGAAGGAGGTGAAAGGGAGAGTCTAGCGGAAATTCTAAGAGGTCAATTTGATCCAAGATGTCCTGCCGAAAATCCCTCGCATCCAGCTGGGGTACTTGAGGGCTCCTAGGCTCCCAGGCAAATGCCAAATCATCTCCTTGAAATAAATCCTGCACAGGGGCAAGTGTTTTTTGCTTTGTTTTTAGAAAATGAGCCTCCCAAAGCAGTTGTTGCTTGGTTTTGCCTGTAAATGCTAGACTATTGATGCGGATGAGAAGTACCAGCTGTTCCAATCCCATATCCACCCTTCGCACTAGGTCTGCCAAGCTTAAAAAAGGGCCCCTTCTCCGGCGTTCTTCCAAGAGGGTTTCTATACTTGCTTTTTCCAAGTGTTTGAGATGTATAAACCCTAGAAAAACCGTTTTCCCCTTGATTTTGGTGAGGTAATCGCTTTCGTTGAGCTGTGGACCGAGGACCTCTGCGCCTTGTTGGCGGAGCTCGTGCACATAAAATTCCGTGGCGTAAAAGCCCCCAAAATTATTGATCACCCCCACCATAAATTCCAGGGGAAAATGAGCCTTGAGGTACAGACTTTGGTAGCTTTCTACCGCGAAGGAGGCGGAATGTCCCTTGGCAAAGGAATAGCCCGCAAAGCTTTCGATCTGGTACCACACTTCTGCAGCTTCTGCATCCTGCCTTCCTAGTTTTTTGCAGTTTTCAAAAAAAGCCTGCTTCACCTGTTCAAACTCGTCCTTAGACCTGGACTTTCCACTCATGCCCCTTCGCAAGACATCCGCTTCGGCCAAGCTCAGGCCAGCGAAGTGGTGGGCTACCTTGATCACGTCTTCTTGGTAGACCATGATGCCGTAGGTTTCGGGCATGATTTCCGCCATTACGGGATGGGCCTGATTCCTGCGCTCGGGATCCCGGTGCCGCAAGATATATTCCCGCATCATGCCCGACCGCGCCACTCCCGGCCTAATGAAAGGAGTGACTTCACCTTGGGATCTTTCTTGAATTTTTCTACTTCTCGAATATTTACCTCTATGCCTTGGTTTTGGTAGATGGTTTCCAAGGTAGACTTGATGTGACCTAGGCCCCTTTGGCTCAAGACATCAAATTTGTGTAGACCGATGTCTTCGGCAATGTGCATGTCGATGTGCGTCACAGGAAAGCCCTTGGGGGGCAAGTCTGTGGCAGTGTAGTAATGGATAGACTTATGGGAAAGCAAGATCCCACAGGCATGAATGGTCAGGTGCGAAGGCATGTCGTGGAGGACCTTGGCATAGCTGAGGATGAGTTTGCCGTAGGTATCGGGCCTATAGCCCTCTTGGTTTGCATGATGAAGTAGCGATTCTATCTCCATTTTGGGCAGCCCAAATACTTTGCCTAACTCTCGAAGCACAGACTTGTACTGAAAGGTGCTGTAGGAGCCCAGCAAGGCTACATGGGCATCTTTCCCTTTTTGGTATTTTTTAAACAAATAAGCAATGACCTCGTCTCTGTCGGTCCAACTAAAATCAATGTCGAAATCGGGAGGGTTTTCTCGGTACAGGTTGATGAATCGCTCAAAGTACAGATCCAGTTCCATAGGATCTACGTCTGTGATGCCTAGGCAATAGGCTACCACCGAATTAGCCCCAGAGCCCCGTCCCACATGGTAAAAATTGCGATACTGAGCATAATTGACCAGGTCGTAGTTGATTAAAAAGTAAGACACAAAACCCTTTTGTTCGATGAGCTCCAGTTCTTTTTCTATGCGTTCCCGGACCTTTTGGGAAAGCTTAGGGTATCGATTTTGGGCACCTTGGTAGGTTTGCTGCCGTAGGTAATCGAAGTCTTCCCCTCCCGATCCGAGCAGGTCCCGCTTGTTTTTGATGGCCTGAAAGTAGAAGGAAAATTGGCATTGCTCCAGAAGCTTTTGCGCATTGATGAGCAGGTAACTGTGATGTTCGCAGCGGGCAATCATTTCGGCATAGCTATAAAAATGCTCACTTGGAGCAGCTTGCTCCTGTGCAGGGAGCTTGCTAAGAAGGGTATTGAGGTCCATGCTTCGCAGCAGGCGGTGCGCATTAAATTCAAGTTTGGAAGAAAAACTCACTGGCTGCAAGAGTACCAGCTTTTCCTTTTTTAGCGACCAAGGGCAAGTCCTCAAGGCACTGAGTTGGCTGGGATGTATGCCGATGTATTCGTGGGCTTCTAGAGGGAAAACTTTTTCCGGAAAAGGATAAATGATGAGGCTGTGCGAAAAGGAAGGAGCCTTGGAACCAAAGGGGCGCTTCTCCACCAAATGTTCCGAAAGGTGCTTGTTGAGTTCGTACAGTCCCTCCTGGTTTCTGGCCAGACCAATGTACTGCTGTTGGACACCGTTGCGGAAATCAATCCCCACCACAGGATGTATGCCTGCCTTTTGCGCTGCGCGAATAAAAGGAAATAGGGCCGCACTGCTGTTGATGTCGGTCAGGGCCAAGGCATCGATCTTGTACCGAAGGGCCTCTGCTACCAACTTGTCTACCGACAGGGTGCCGTATTTGAAACTAAATTGGGTGTGGCAGTTGAGAAACATGATACTATCTGCGAACAAGGGTATTGAGAAAGGGAAGGGAGGTCCTGCATCCGGCATCTCGCCTAAGCCACCTGCAGTAAACTTCATTAAAATGTTAATATTATTAACATTTTAATGTTTATAATATAGACAAAATAGATTTAAAAAAAATCCTTCCCTAAGGAATTAGTATTTCATCGCTGCATTTTTATACTTTTAAACATGGGCAATTCTCTAATCCGAACAGAAAAGGTAGCGTGTGAAGTAGGATGGTTTGATGACCTATGTGGAGGCGACACCGAATTTTTAGGCGTTCCCGACCCCCAGCGCCAAAGCAGCTTTACCCATTGCATGCAGATCATCCAATTGGCCGATGACTTGGGGTACGACAATATCCTCTTGCCTACCTCCTACATGCTCGGACAGGAGACCCTTCCTTTTGCCGCTGCAGCGGCGGTTCAAACCAAGCAGATCAACCTACTCACTGCAGTGCGAACGGGGGAGATTCATCCCCCCATGCTTGCACGTCACCTCGCTACCCTAGACCACATGCTTCAGGGAAGGTTGACCGTAAACATCATCAATTCAGATCTTCCAGGGTGGAAGGAAGACCCACATTTGCGCTACAAGCGATGCGAGGAGGTGATCCAAATCCTCAGAATGTCCTGGACCCAAGAGCGCATTGAATTTAAAGGGGAAGTATACCCCTCCTTTACCATGGATACGGCTCCCGTACGACCCTATCAAAAAAATGGCGGTCCATTGCTGTATTTTGGAGGAATATCTCCAGGATCAAAAGAGGTGGCCGCACGAGAGTGCGACGTCTTTCTGATGTGGCCCGAACCCCTAGATTCCATTCGGTCTACGGTGGAGGAGATGTCGCAGCGTGCCAAGGCATACCACCGCCGCATCGATTTTGGCCTACGCATCCATGTAATCGTCAGAGAGACGGAGGAAGAGGCCAGGGCCCATGCCAAACACATCATGAGTAAGTTTGATCCTCAAGGCTACAACCTCAAGCATCTGGCACAAGACAGCCAGTCGGCTGGAGTACTGAGGCAAGACGAGGCTAGAGCTCTTCTGGCAGACCAAGACGATTTCATAGAACCACACTTGTGGATGGGAATCGGAAGAGCCAGAAGCGGATGTGGAGGCGCCATCGTAGGCAATCCTCAACAAGTCTTGGATAAATTACACCAATACATGGATCTGGGTATCCGAGCATTTATCCTCTCGGGCTATCCCCTGATGGATGAGGCAAAGCATTTTGCCAAGTGGGTCCTCCCTCATTTGCCTCAAGTAAAATTGAATCAATTGCAAGGCAGAGCTACCTAGCACAGTAATTTCTTCTTCAACGATGCTCCTATGATCGCTTTGCTTCAGGGTTTTGACTTGGCTGTTTTTCTGCTCTGCATCCTTTGTTTTGTCCTGGCAGCTAGGACTTCTGGAAGCAAAGGATCTTCCTCCAAGTACTTTATGGCAGACAGGGATTTGCCTTGGTGGTCCGTGGCGGGTTCCATTTACGGCACCAATGTGAGCCTTTCTCAAATCATCGGTATGCTTGGCATTGGCTATTCCATTGGCTTTGCACAAAGTCATTACGAGTTTCTCGCCATCCCCACCATCCTCCTGCTCTGTTTCGTGTTTATTCCTGCCTACCGGCAGAAAAAAGCATTTACGCTTTCAGAATATTTGGGGGATAGGTACGACGAAACCGCTCGCTTGCTCTACACCCTGGTCATTCTCGCGGTCATTCTCATTTTGCTGGTCGGCGGACTTTATATTGGAAGCAGGCAGTTGGGATTACTTCTACAGGGTACAGGCTATGCCCCAGATTACCTCCTTGGTGTGATCCTCATTGCTTCCATCGCTTGTCTTTTGGTATTTTTTGGAGGCATGCGTGCCGTGGTTCGAGCAGAGAATATCATCACCTTTCTCATGGTCATGGCTGTTATCACCGTAGGCGTTTCTACACTGCTACAGCCAGAAATCGGAGGATTTTCTGGATTGATGGATTTAGATGCTTCAGAAAAAGGCATGCAGAAAATGAATTTATACCTTCCCAGCAATCATCCCGACCTGCCCTGGACCGGGGTATTTAGCGGGCTTTTGATTTTGCATGGATTTTTTTGGACTACCAATCAGTTTGAAGTGCAGCGTGTCCTAGCTGCCCGTTCGGATAGAGACGCTCAGTTAGGGGCCATTGCTGCTGGGTTTTTAAAACTCACCATTCCCTTTTTTTCTATCTCCGCAGGGGTAGCCGCAGCGTATTTGTTTAAATATAAATATGCCCTAGATCACGTCAAGCCGGACGATGCGTTTATTTACCTCATGAAACAAGTGGTTCCCCAAGGATATGGCCTGATTGGCTTGATACTGGCAGGATTTTTAGGAGCCATTTTCTCGAGCATTTACTCCATGTTGAATTCCCTTTCTACCATCGCTGCCATTGATGTATACAAACGCTACTTACACACCCAAGCTCCAGATGCTCTCTTGGTGCTGCCTTTTTTTTAGGAGTTCTTTGGAAGCGCGTTCATCCGGCATCGGCGGCAGTAGTCATCTTGGCGGCTCCTATTCTAAGCCTGGCCATAGAATGGCTGTATGACTTCTGGCTTTCTGGCTTTGAATTTTGGAGAACCTGGTTTGGGACTCAGCTCAATTTTATGCATAGGGTATTTGTGGTCTTTGTGATTTGTATTTGCATTCAAGTAGGAATGAGCCTTGGTTTGCGGGCAAAGCGTGAACAGGAATTTTTCGAAAATCCCTTTGATTTTAAGCGATTAACCTATTTTTTAATTTCCCAAGGATTGATGTTGCTGCTGATTTTTTACTTTGGAGTGCAGCCTAGCAGCGTATCTTGGCTGGCAGCCCTTCTGAGTTTATGGGTCTGGATGGATTTTCGTCAGCCTAAAAATGCAGTCCGAATTTCCTCATCCATCTTGATGGCAATTACGACCTGGGCCCTGTATTATTTTACCTAGTTACCCAGCCGCGTGATAAATAAAAAAATCAAAAAAATGGACGGGATGCATTGCTAATTCCAAAGGCTTTCTAAATTTGTGCTCAAGCAATGAAAACAAACGCAAATAACAAGTGGTGGTGGCATTTCTACTCTTTCCTCGGGAAAGCTCAGAAAGCCCTTGCCTAATTATTGCGCAAATCATACTCCAAAAGGCTTACTGGATTTCCCGGTAAGCCTTTTTTCATGCCTTTACTTCCATGCTTTATGACACAAAATTTTCCCATACGCACCGAATACCGTAAAAAATTAGCAGATACAATCACCCCAGTGAGCATCTACCTGCAGGTTCGCGATCGCTTTGCCAATCCTATTCTGTTGGAGTCTTCGGATTATCGTGGCCAAGACAATAGCTACTCTTACATCTGCTTCAATCCCCTGGCTTCTTTTTCTTTTTCTTCAGGCATAGTCACCGAAAAAATGCCCAATGGACAAGAAAATTGCTACGAAGTAAGTGCTTCACAGCCCTTGATGGACTGCTTGCAGCGCTTTGGCAATGCCTTTCAATCGGTTTCGGATGCATTTAAGTTTAGCAGTAATGGTCTTTTTGGCTACACCCAGTACGATACGGTAGCTTGGTTTGAAGACATCAAACTTCAAACTACCCAAGTCTCTGAAATCCCCATGATGTACTATGCCATGTATCAAAACATCATTGTGGTGGATCACTACAAAAACGAACTTCACCTCTTCGAACACCTTCCTGAGCACAGCCCTTTGTCCTCCTTTCTCGATGAGATCGAGACCCTGCTTCACAACAAAAACATTCCTTCCTATGGTTTTAAAAAAGTAGGAGAGGAGGTTTCCAACTACAGTGACCATGAGTTTTTGGATTTACTGACCCAGGCTCAAAAGCATTGCCTTCGAGGGGACGTTTTTCAGTTGGTGCTCTCCAGACGATTTACCACCGCCTTCAAAGGAGATGAATTTAATGTGTACCGCGCCCTACGCTCAGTCAATCCCTCTCCCTACCTCTTCTATTTTGATTACGGATCCTTCAAGGTCTTTGGAAGTTCCCCCGAAGCTCAAATTGTGGTAAAAAACCGAAAGGCAACCCTATTTCCGATTGCAGGGACATTTCGCCGCACCGGCAACGATGTGGAGGATGCAGCCCTTGCACGCAAGCTCTATGACGATCCCAAAGAAAATGCAGAGCACGTGATGCTGGTAGATTTGGCTAGAAATGACTTATCTCGCTCCTCAGATTTGGTGGAAGTAGAAGTCTTTAAAGAGGTTCAATACTATTCCCATGTAATCCATTTGGTATCTAAGGTGACCGGTGTTCTTCCAGAGGGAGCTAACCCTCTGCAGTTGGTCGCCGATACCTTTCCCGCAGGGACCCTCTCGGGTGCGCCAAAGTACCGTGCGATGGAATTGATAGATGCACTCGAAAAGGTAAGTCGTCAATTTTATGGAGGGGCCATAGGATACCTAGGGTTCAATGGAAAAAGCGATGTTTCTTCCGAATTGCAAGAAGTAGCCAACAAGTTGGAAGCCTTGCGTGTCGCTTTGCTGACAGCGGAACAGATTTAAGGATAGCCCTATGAGAATATTGCTACTAGACAATTACGATTCCTTTACCTACAACCTGGCCTACCTTATCCGACAGCTAGGCTATGGAGTGGAATTGGATATCCTTCGAAACGATGCCTTTGCCTTGGAGGAGGTGAAGACCTACGATAAGATCCTTCTTTCTCCGGGACCTGGCATACCTTCAGAAGCAGGTCAGATGCCCATGCTGCTTCAGCAGTATGCTTCCAGCAAATCCATCCTTGGGATTTGCCTAGGCCACCAAGCCATAGGAGAAGCTTTTGGAGGCAAACTTCACAACTTGACCGAGGTGCAGCATGGGGTTGCAGCTACACTAACTGCAGTTCCTGATGTACTATTTGAGGGACTGCCTACCCAGTTTGAAGTGGGAAGGTACCACTCCTGGGTCATTGAAGAATCTACGCTTCCTGAGGAATTGGAGATTATAGCTAGGACTGCAGACCAACAGATTATGGCCATACGTCACAAGAATTTTGACCTGCGGGGAGTCCAATTTCACCCGGAAAGTATCCTCACTGAGCATGGGGCCAAGCTCTTGCAAAATTGGCTCCAATCCTAAACGATCTCCACCACTCCATGAAAGACATATTAAATCATCTGATTGAACACAAGACCCTTTCTCAACAGCAGGCGAAAGAGGTGCTGAAAAACTTAGCATTGGGATCTTATCCCAGCAGCCAAGTAGCAGCCTTTATGACGGTCTACCTGATGCGAAGCATCACCGTGGAAGAACTTCGAGGATTTAGGGAAGCCATGCTCGAACTTTGCGTTCCGGTAGACCTCTCCGAATACGATGCCATGGACCTCTGCGGTACGGGGGGCGACGGTAAGGATACCTTCAATATTTCTACGCTCTCCTCCTTTATTGTGGCGGGAGCAGGGCAAGCGGTGGCCAAGCATGGCAATACCGGAGTGTCTTCCATCTGTGGATCTTCCAATTTGCTCTCCTATTTTGGGTACGAGTTTAGCCCCGAGGTGGATCAGCTAC
>JAJTDZ010000013.1 GCA_021298245.1 Algoriphagus sp.
CCTGGAGTCTGCTATCCACCGCTTGACTGGATTGCCCGCAGCAAACTTGGGTCTAACCGACCGAGGACTGATCAAAGAAGGGTACTGGGCAGATCTGGTGCTTTTCGATCCCAAGGCGCTGAAGGACAAAGCCACCTTTGACAATCCCCTACAGTTTGCCGAGGGAATCGATCAGGTATGGGTCAACGGCACCCAAGTACTCCTCAATGGGGAGCATACCGGCGCATTTCCAGGGCAGTTTGTCAAGGGCGCAGGCGCGAAAAAGTAAGTTTAGGAATTCTTTACCCCACAAAATAGGCTTCCAGCTCCTGCAGCATCTCCCCTTTCTCGCGCAAGTCTCGGATCACCTTTCCCTTTTCCAGCAGCACGATGCGGTCGCAGATCTCAGTAACATGGTTTAGGTCGTGACTGGAGATCAAAAAGGTGGTTTTGGAAGCTTCCAATTCGGACAAGATCAACTTCTTCAAGCGAATCTGGGAACTGGGATCCAAGTTTTCAAAAGGCTCATCCAATAGCACAACCTGTGGATGACCGAGCAGGGCGGCTGCGATTCCCACCTTCTTCAGGTTGCCTTTGGACAGGTCTCGGATGTACTTTTTCTTACCCAGCACTTCCCCGTTAAACAGTTCCTCGAACTTGCTTAAATGCAATTCCAAGTCCGCTGTAGAAAGTCCATAGATCTTGCGCAAGGTTTCGAAGTACTCGTCAGGAGTCAAAAATGCCAAGAGCATCTGCTCATCCAAATAGGCCCCCACCTGGGATTTCCAACTCTCCGTTTTGCTCACATCTTCACCATTAAAAGTCACCTGCCCCGATGTCGCACGTACCAAGTCCAAAAGGATCCTGAATAGGGTGGTTTTACCTGCACCATTGTTTCCCACTAGCCCGAAACACTCCCCTTTGGAAATCAGCAATTCGGGTATGTCCAGTACTACAGCTTCTTTGTATTGTTTTTTGAGTTGAGAGACCTGTATCATAGTTCTTGTCGGAAGGAAGAAGATATTTCGTAACGGTTGGCCAGAAGGCGATTGGTAATGATGCGGGATAGTGGGCGAAAGGCAAGGATGCCTGCCAGTCCAGTTACTCCCAAGGCAAGCAAGCCTGCATAGTCATTGATCAGGTAAGAAAATGGCAGGTACACCAAATACGGCCCCGCCATCAAGGGGATAATGATCAAAAATTGGGCGGCACCTACCCCTTCGTAATTAAACATGGCCCCTTTGTTGAGATCCATGGGTTTGGGCTTCCACAAGGCCACATAGATGATCACATGAATCAAGACCCCCGCATTGAACAAGAACGTAGCCAAATGCACCAATAAAATCTCCCAGCCAAAGTACACATAGGGTACGGAAGCCAAAAAGCAAACTCCAGAAATACTCATAAACAACAAGTATTTTCCTCGTACCAAGGCTTCTAGTCCACCCTTACGCTGAATAAAGAAATCAAAATTGGCCGAGTTCCAACTCAAAAACAGCTGTCCATACTGAATCATAAAAATCCCAGTGATGAATACCCCCACAAAAATGTAGATGGGTGATATTCCCGTTTCGCTTTGGTAGGCTGGATTGGTATAAAAGATCAATCCGTACAGCAGAAAAAAGGCGGATAGCATCAAATAGGTACGGCTTTTTTTATGGCGCAAAATCAACTTCCACTCCAGGTTGGCCAGCTCCCCTGCCATCCCAAATCGGGAAAAAAGGCCAAAACTTTGGCCCGCCACCCGGTACTCTTCCTCTTCTCCAAGCTCCTCCAAGTACGCATGTGCTACGTAATAACGGTACGAAAGTAGATAGACCAATCCAAGCAGCAGAACCATCCCTATCAAAGGAAGAAGGCTCTGTGTCGCCACAGTAAAGAAGGGAGAAAGAAGTTCGCCCACATTGAACCAACCCAGATAGGTTGTCCCACCTGAAAGCAGCACCACTAGAAAAACTACTCCCAAACCGATCAGGCTATCCTCAAAACGCTGCTTAAACCAGAGCATAAACCAGTGCAAAGTCCAGCTCAAGCACAACAAGGTGCCCAACCAGGATACCAGTCCCAGCACCCCATATTCTTCCTGCACCGCCTCCACACCAAAGGGAAGGAAAAGCAGCAGAGCAATGACATTGAGCGGGGATAAAAAGGAGCGCAGCAACAAAACGCATACGATTTTCTTTTTCCCGATAGGGAGGTGCAGCAAACTTTCTAGATCCACCACAGGCAACTTTTGCACGAAGTAGCGGTACATAAATTCAAACAAGAAAAAGTAGATCAAAACAGAATTGAGGAAGGAAATGGGATCCTGTCCTTCTACAAACTCATCAATGATTCTCCCTAGAAACAAGCCCGCCAAAAACACATAGCTAAGCAAGAGCAAGGCAATAAATACCAAAAATCCAGTGGCGAGGGCGCTTTTCGCAAAACTCGTGGAGCGAACGCTCTTCAAGTATTGCAGGCGCATAAGTGTAAAAAACATAGGCGACAGAAGGTTAAATTCTGAAACGTAAACTTCAAAATTTTGGCCATCTTTACCAATCAAAAAAAAATTAAAAGAAACAAATGAGCCAGGAACTGAATTTTTTTGAAGCGGTACAGCAGCGCAGGTCAGTGCGTGTATTTGATCAAACAGACAATTTTGACGGTACCATCGTTCAAAAATGCTTGGAGGCGGCTATTCTTTCGCCCAACAGCTCCAACCTGCAACTGTATCAGTTTGTGCGCGTGCCGGAGTACTCTACCCTGAAAGATCGTTTGGCCCAACTTTGCATGGGGCAAAAAGCAGCTACTACGGCTCGGGAATTGGTGGTGGTACTGACTCGAAGAGATCGCTGGAAAGCCCATGCCAAAGCCAACTTTGACTTTATCTCCGCTTCGGCATCTGGGGAAGGGGATAAAAAAGTGAAATTGGCCCTCCGCTATTACGGCAAATTGGTACCCATGCTCTATCAGAAATTTCCGGGTTGGTCTTTTGTAAAAAAGTTAATTGCCATCTCACAGGGCATGCGCAAGCCTATGGTACGTGAGGTAAGTGAAACTGCGGTGCGTATATCGGTTCACAAAAGTGCAGCCCTAGCCAGCATGACCTTTATGCTAGGGATGAAGGCTGCTGGCTATGATACCTGCCCCATGGAGGGTTTTGACTCCAAGCGGGTCAAAAAACTACTGAATCTCCCTGCGGGATCTGAAATCGCGATGATCATCGCCTGCGGCAAAGGACTTCCCGAAGGAATCTATGGGGAGCGATTTAGAGTGCCAACCTTAGAATTGATTACGGTGAAGTAGATCCTTTGAAGTCTTTTCCATCCTTTGAGGTCTTTTTCAGACCTCGAAGGATTTACCACTATTCTTTGATTTCGAAAACCTTTTTTTACGCTGATCAAAGAAGAAAAAAACCCGCTGATTTAGTTAATCAGCGGGTTTTTCTGTGAAGATCTGCGTGAAAATTCTACATCTTTTGATCCAAAACCTTCGAGGTCTGAAAGATCTTAGATGCCGGTGGTTGGTTGATTTCAAACCTTCGAGGTCTGAAAGACCTCAAAGGTTAGAGACCTCAAAGGGTTTTCGCTGAGGCAATCTTATCTGCCTCGTCAAAGAGGTTGATTGCTTGTTGATACACCTCATTGATGTCATTGATTACCTTGTAAAAGGCATTGTCATCGTACAATTGTCGACCCAAATGCGCTTTAATTAAAATCCGTAAATATTCTTTAGATCTGCTAAAATCCTTGGCATCAAATTCCACCTGATTTTTTTTGCCGTAGGCCACAAGCTCCTGAAGCATGGCATCAGACACCTTAAAATTTTGGTAGTATTCGTCCATGGACACCTTGGTGAAATTGCCCTTATTTTTGTTGGCATAATCCAAAATGAATTCCCTTGAGGAATCTGTAGAAAACAGCTTGTTGACATACGCACTATTCATGCTGGTATCCATGGGTACAAAATAATCAGGCATGATTCCTCCTCCGCCATATACGGTTCTACCTTTTTTAGTTTCAAATTTCAAGCTATCGTTGAATTTGATGCTGTCCGCAGAGAAAAATTCTCCGTGCTCGTAACGAGTCAACCAATCTCTTTCGTAAGCCTCGTAATCACTATCGTAAGGCTTTTGAATTGATCTCCCTGAAGGCGTAAAATAGCGAGCAATGGTCAATCTTAACTCTGCTCCATCTGATAGATCAATGGGCATTTGTACCAGGCCTTTACCGAAAGACCTTCTTCCTACAATGAGGCCCCTATCGTTGTCTTGGATGGCTCCAGCCAAAATCTCTGAGGCGGAGGCAGAACCCTCGTTGATCAATACAATCACGGAGCCTTGTTCAAACAATCCTGGCTTAGAAGCATAGGCCTTCTGGCTGTATTGACTCACCTTCCCTTCTTGGGAGACAATGAGATCTCTTCCTCCAAGCAATTCATCGGCCATGTAAATCGCTGCCCCCATGTATCCTCCAGGGTTCCCTTGTAAATCTAGGATAAGCTTTTTCATTCCCTTCGCCTGCAACTCGGTGATGGATTTTCTAAATTCATCGTAAGTGGTGGCTGCAAAACGAGTGACTTTGATATAGCCCACCTCCGAAGAAACCATGTAGGAAGCATTGATGCTGTATTGTGGGATTTTATCCCGAGTGATTTCGTAGGTAAGTAGCTGAAGATTATTTTTCCTTTTGATATCCACCACTACTTTAGATCCTCTCGGGCCTCTCAAGTAATCAAAAACATCCCGATTGGTAATACCAATTCCTGCCACATTTTTTCCATCCACCTTGATGATCTGATCTCCAGATTGGATGGATCCAGTTTTTCCAACATCTTCGTGATGCCAAACTCCACCAATTCATTAGTATCGACACTATCTACATAATCTCTATTGATATAGGTCATGATCTCCTGCATTTTATACAAGGCTGCCCTGAGGTCATTTTGGCTTCCTTGAGGATCTGCGAAGGTGGCGCCAATCCAAATTCCAGCTGAAATGGCTAAGGCCAATAAAAGAGGAAGTCGAATTTGAGAGGTAGTATTTTTTGGTGTACTCACGAGATTTTACAGTTACTTTTCAATTTTGGCAACAAAGATATAATGAGATCGAAAAATACGGCATTTTAAAAACAAATCCTTCATTTTTTGAAAAAGGCTTACTATAAAGATGACATAAATTTCCCTTTATTAGTTCAAAAAAAATTATTTTTGTCTTATGCAAACAAGTAAGATGTACGAAAAATCTTCAGTAGGGGAATTGGTTACAGAAAATTACGTGTTTGCTGCCGTACTTCACTATTTTGGGATCAGCTTTTACCAATATCCAGGCGACTCCCTCGAAAAAGTTTGTCAAAAACATAAGGTGAATCCTCGGCAACTCATCGCTCAAGTGGAAAGTTGGGCCAAGCAACAAGAGCCTTCTTTAGAGGAACTTTATCTCAATCCCATTGAGCTCCTGGTCGCTTATCTCAAAAAGAAGCACTATTATTTCGTGCGTCAGGAACTGCCATTTCTATCCAACCTTATTTCTGGAATTGGTCCGGAGCCGGGATATGAGGCCTTGCAGACAGACCTTCGGATGATGTTCCCCTTATTTGTAGAAGATTTTATCCACCACATCCACGAGGAAGAAAGTAGGCTTTTTAAGCGAATTGAATTGTTGCAAGACATTGAAGCAGGAGAATTTAGCACCCAGGATGCCTTGGTCATTTTGGAAAAAGATCCTATTCAGTACCTGGCCGACCACCACGAAATTCATGACGATGAAATGCTAGGCATTCGTAAGCTGACTCGAGATTATTCCCTTGAGGAACATGCGCCTCTTACCATGAAGGTCCTTTACCATGAACTTCAGTCCTTTGAAAAAGAATTGGCCATCCATGCCAAAATAGAGGACGAATTGTTATTTCCTAAAGCAGTGGAACTTGAAAAAGAAGCACTTCGTAAAATACACAAACTAATTCAGACCAACTGATGCCCAGAATTCTTGCGATTGATCTGGGAACCAAACGTACCGGAATTGCCGTTACTGATCCACTGCAGATTACCTGCAATCCTTTGGAAACCATCGAGACAGCCCGGTTGATGACCTATCTTCAGACCTATTGCGCCAAAGAAGAGGTAGAAACATTGGTTGTAGGCTATCCGACTCGACTCAATGGGCAGGCAAACGAAATGACGCCTTTGGTGCTTGAGCTAAAAAGCAAACTCGAGGTAGCATTTCCCTCTAAAAAAGTAGTGCTTATCGACGAGCGCTACACCTCAAAATTGGCGATGCAAACCCTCCTTTCAATGGGGAGTAAGAAAAAAGACCGAAAAGAAAAAGCAGGAAACCTTGACAAGGTGTCTGCGGCGATTATCCTGCAATCCTATATAGAAAGACAATGATCTATCCCATAGTAGCTTACGGAAACCCCATCTTGAAAAAGGAGGCAGAAGACCTTGCAGAAGGAAGCGATGTGTCCCAACTTCTTCAGGACATGTATGCTACCATGGATCATGCCAACGGGGTAGGACTTGCAGCACCACAAATCAATCAGGGAATTCGCCTATTTGTCATCGATAGTACCCTGATGCTTGACGAGAAGGATACTGAAAAAGGAATCCGTAGGGCTTTTATCAATCCCATCTTGCTTGACGAATACGGGGACGCCTTTGGGTTTGAAGAAGGATGCTTGAGCATCCCTGAGCTAAGGGCAGAAATCATACGTCCAGAAAAGTTAACCTTGGAGTACTACGACGAGAATTGGAACCTAAAAGAGGAAGAATTTTCAGGGTTGACTGCACGGGTGATACAGCATGAGTACGATCACTTGGAGGGAATTTTATTTATAGATTACCTCAAAGGCCTTAAAAAGCGAATGATTCAGTCCAAACTGATCGACATCAGCAAGGGAAAAGTAGCAACAGATTACCGCATGATTTATCCTTTAAAATGATGGGGAATCACTCAGACCTACGAGTAGCCTTGGTCCAGACAGACCTCAAGTGGCAGGACAAAACGGCCAACATGGCCATGCTGGAAGAAAAACTTTGGCCCCTAAAGCAGGCCTGTGACCTCATCATCTTGCCTGAGATGTTTGCCACAGGATTTACCATGGATGCAAAATCCTTGGCCGAACCTATGAACCTCCACATCCACAAGTGGATGAAGCTCCTTGCTGCGCATTCGGGGGCAGTGGTAAGCGGTAGTGCAATCATAGAAGAGCGTGGAAAATATTTTAACCGCTTGCTATGGGTAGAGCCCGATGGCTATACATCCTATTATGACAAGAGGCATTTGTTTCGAATGGCCTCTGAAGACTCCACCTTTACCATGGGGGAGAACCTTCCTATTTTCAACCTTAATGACTGGAAAATTTGCCCCCAAATCTGCTACGACCTTCGATTCCCTGTATGGTCTAGAAATGGCTGGGAAGATGGAATTGCTGGCTACGATGTACTCCTCTATGTAGCTTCTTGGCCTGCTGCGCGCATTGGCGCTTGGGACAAGCTTCTTCCAGCCCGTGCTATCGAAAATCTTTCCTATGTCCTTGGAGTAAACCGCCTAGGTACCGATGGAAACCAAATTTCCTACAACGGACATTCTACAGCGATAGATTTCAGAGGAAAAGAACTGCTATACCTCCAAGAAAGGGAGACCATAGAAATTATTACCCTCCCATGGAGCCCATTAGAAGAATTCAGGGAAGCTTTCCCAGCTTGGAAAGATGCGGATCATTTTCGCATCCAAGAGAAAAAGTAAGTTGCACTTGGGATTTCCATAAATGGAAGGTAAATCCCATTCCCTTTTTGTAATTTTGCTTTCCAAGCTTCGGCCAGTCTACCCGTTTTTTTAGGCTTAATTTGCCATTTACCTGTCAATAATTCTAAGAATTGCCCATGAGTACAACTCCAAAAATCCTTTACACCCTCACCGATGAGGCCCCTGCATTAGCCACCTATTCGCTTTTACCTATCGTACAGGCATTTACTAAGACGGCAGGCATTCAAGTAGAAACCCGTGATATTTCCTTATCTGGCCGTATTTTGGCCAATTTTCCAGAATTCCTAACCGAAGCGCAGCGCATCAACGATGACTTAGCCGAGTTGGGTCACCTCGCCACCACACCCGAGGCCAACATTGTCAAACTTCCAAATATTTCGGCTTCCGTACCGCAGCTGAAAGGGGCCATCAAGGAATTGCAAAGCCAAGGATATGCCTTGCCTGACTATCCGGAGGAACCCAAAACCGAGGAGGAAAAGACCATCAAGTCCAAATACGACAAAATCAAAGGTTCGGCCGTAAATCCCGTCCTTCGTGAAGGCAACTCCGATCGACGCGCTCCTCTTGCGGTAAAAAATTATGCGCGCCAGCATCCCCATTCCATGGGTGCTTGGACCGCAGACTCTACCTCCCATGTGGATAGTATGACTACTGGGGATTTTTACGGCTCAGAACAATCCCTTACTCTAAACCAGGCCACCCAGCTGACCATTACCCTTCAAGGGAGCGATGGCAAGACCGAAGTGCTAAAATCCGGTTTGAAAGTACAGGAAGGTGAAGTCATCGATGCCTCCACCTTGAGTGTATCCCAGTACCGCGCCTTCTTGAAAAAGGCAAAGGAAGATGCCTATCAAAAAGGACTGCTCTTTTCCCTGCACCTGAAGGCTACGATGATGAAAGTGTCCGATCCCATCCTTTTTGGGCATGCGGTGACCGTGTTTTTTGAGCCTGTATTCACCAAGCATGCCGCCACCCTAGCGGCTATAGGCGTAGATGTCAACAATGGATTTGGTGACCTTTTGGCCAACTTGGAAAAACTTCCTGCTGCCAAAAAAGAAGAAATTCTACAGGATATCGATGCCTGCTATGCCACAAGTCCAGCAGTAGCCATGGTGAATTCAGAAAAAGGAATCACCAACCTGCACGTGCCCAGTGACGTGATCATCGATGCTTCCATGCCGGCCATGATCCGTACTTCGGGTAAAATGTGGAATAAGGAAGGCAAGCTACAAGATACCAAAGCCATCATCCCAGACCGTTGCTATGCGGGAGTGTACCAGGCAGTATTTGATTTTTGCAAGAAAAATGGGGCCTTCAACCCAGCCACCATGGGCTCCGTTCCCAATGTGGGTTTGATGGCACAGAAAGCGGAAGAATACGGTTCGCATGACAAAACCTTCGAAATTCCTTTTGCCGGTACCGTAGTTGTCACCGATGCGGCAGGCAAGCAACTATTTGCACATGCTGTGGAAAAAGGAGACATCTGGAGAATGTGCCAGACCAAAGATGCTCCAATACAAGATTGGGTCAAGCTAGCTGTGACTCGTGCCCGCTTGTCTGATACTCCTGCAGTCTTCTGGCTAGACAAGGCCCGTGCACACGATGCACAGCTGATCCAGAAGGTCAACAAGTACCTCCCACAGCACGATACCAAAGGGCTTGAAATTCATATCCTCTCCCCAATCGAGGCTACCCTATTCTCCTGCGAGCGCATCGTAGCGGGCAAGGACACCATCTCTGTGACAGGCAACGTGCTTCGTGACTACTTGACCGACCTCTTCCCTATTTTGGAAGTGGGCACCTCAGCCAAAATGCTTTCCATTGTTCCTTTGATGAATGGAGGAGGCTTGTTTGAAACTGGTGCGGGAGGATCTGCTCCCAAGCACGTGGAGCAGTTTACCGAAGAAGGACACTTGCGTTGGGATTCCTTGGGTGAGTTTTTGGCCTTGGCCGTCTCCTTGGAGCACCTGGGACAAACCTTTGACAACCCAACCGCCCTACTCTTGGGCGAAACGCTAGACCAGGCCACAGGCCGATGGCTGGAAGAAGACAAGTCCCCTGCTCGTGTGGTTGGCAAATTGGATAACCGAGGTGGACATTTCTACTTGGCCTTGTACTGGGCGCAGGCGCTTGCTTCGCAAACCAAGGATCCCGCCTTGGCAGCCAAGTTTACCGCATTAGCCAAAGCACTTGTAGACCAAGAAGCCAAGATTGTAGACGAATACAACAGTTCCCAAGGAAAAGCCATCGACCTCGGCGGCTACTACCGACCGGATGCGGCCAAGTGTGCGCAGGCCATGCAGCCAAGTGCCACCTTCAAGCAACTTCTTGCCTCCTTGGCATAAAAAGAAAACCGGGTTCTCCCGGTTTTTTCATTTCCACTGGTTTAGAAGAGGCAGCCTGGTGATTTACTTGAGTTTAGGCGCTTGACCGAAAGAAAGTCCTACCTTTTTTTGATTTCGAAATCGATTGAATAGCAGGGAGATGCAAGTTGATGTGGAAAGGAGGGAAATTGGTTTGGGCAGACCCGATTTTTGTAATAAATTCGCCTGCATTAAAGGAATTTAGCTTAGCCTTTCCTTGGAAAAAATTAGAAAAAAGCAGTTAGACCTATAAAAATTACTTACAAATGAGCAAGATTAAAATTGGAATCAACGGATTCGGAAGAATTGGTCGCCTCGCTTTCCGCGTGGCCCAAGAGCGTGCAGACGTACAGGTAGTCGCGATCAATGACCTGATTGACGTGGACTACATGGCCTACATGTTGAAGTACGACTCCACCCACGGCATCTTCAAGGGCACGGTAGAGGTAAAAGACGGCAACTTGATCGTAAACGGCAATGCCATCCGCGTGACCGCAGAGAAAAACCCAGCCTCCTTGAAGTGGGGTGAAGTAGGCGCCGATTACGTAATCGAATCTACCGGTATTTTCTTGACCAAAGAATCTGCTCAAGGCCACATCGATGCAGGCGCAAAGAAGGTGATCATGTCTGCTCCTTCTAAGGACGACACCCCGATGTTTGTGATGGGTGTGAACGAGCACACCTACACCTCGGACATGACCTTCGTATCCAATGCATCTTGTACCACCAACTGCCTTGCGCCTATCGCGAAGGTATTGAATGACAACTGGGGTATTGAAGAAGGCTTGATGACTACTGTGCATGCCACTACTGCTACGCAAAAGACAGTAGACGGTCCATCTGCCAAAGACTGGAGAGGAGGCCGTGGCGCAGGACAAAATATCATCCCTTCCTCCACGGGTGCTGCCAAGGCCGTGGGCAAGGTAATCCCTGAATTGAATGGCAAGCTCACCGGTATGGCCTTCCGCGTGCCTACTCCAGACGTGTCTGTAGTAGACTTGACCGTACGCTTGAAGAATCCTGCTACTTACGCAGAGATCTGTGCGAAGATGAAAGAAGCTTCAGAAACCACCATGAAGGGTGTGCTTGGCTATACCGAAGACGCAGTGGTGTCCAACGACTTTATTGGGGATGCGCGTACTTCTATCTTCGATGCAGAGGCAGGGATTCAGCTATCCAACACCTTTGTAAAGGTAGTGTCCTGGTACGACAACGAGTGGGGCTACTCCAACAAGGTCATCGACTTGCTGACCTACATCGCCAAGAAATAATGCAAAAGCCCCGTTGCAATACGGGGCTTTTTTTATGATTTGTGACAAAAAAATTGGAAATCTAAGACCCTTATTGCAAGTAATTAACTTTCCTCCCCGTGCTTATCAGGGAAATAACCGAATTCAAATTCTCCTAAAAGCAAGCAATTTGCTAACTTGAAGTAAGTAGTCGTATCAAAATACGCGAACAGCTTTGACCCCACCATTAGGAAATCCCTTAGCTCCTTCAAAATTATTAGAAGCTCCACCAATGGCTATAAGCCACGCATTGTAGGCATCTCCAGCTCCTTCTGTTGATGTCCAATAGAATAATCTATTACTTGTTCCAATGTAAGACCTATTACTTCTAATTGCATAAAGTTCTGAATAGCTGGGTAAGTACCAGTTTGTATATCCTCCTCCTGTATATGCCCTAGCTAATCCAGCAGCGTAATTTATTCCAGCACCTTCAGCTGCAACAATTAGATTGGTATTATTAATTCCAGCACCTAATTCTACAAAAGTCGATAATCCGTCCTGATTTAAATTATTAAGACCACCGCTTGCCCCAATTAATACCCCTTCAGTTCCCCACAAAATATCTGTATTTGATGCTGTTAAATCCCCAGATATAATTATCCCATGCTGCTGTGCTGGATCATATCCTACATCTCCTGCTTGAAGGATATAGGCAACTTTTCCTCCTCCATACGAATTGCCTAAGGATAAATTAAGCGAAATTTTAAATGCAATTGGACTAGAGCTTGCGGCAGCGTAATTTCCATCAGAACTTGCTCCAACTGTAGCGGTGACCGTATAGGTACCACCATCGGTTGGTTTAGCCGCACTTGGACCATAGGTAGTAAACCCAGTTCCCGTATAGCTATAGGTGTAGGAGTTTCCAGTACCTGTATTTGTTGCAGTACTTGGCCCTTGAGCACTGGGTGAGGCTAAATTATAATTGTAAGTGCCAATTGAAGGGGTAACGGTAGGTATTGCTTTTGCAATGGTAAATGCAGCAGTTGCACTTGCTGAAGTATAATTCCCATCCGTACTTGCCCCCAAAGTGACTGTTACGCTGTACGTACCTGCATTTGTCGGTCGCGTAGAACTCGCCGCGTAGGTTGTGGAGCCAGTTCCTACGTAACTATAAGTATAGGAGGTCCCTGTTCCTGTATTCGAGGCAGAGTTGGGGCCTTGGGCAGACCCTGAAAAGGTATAATTTCCTACCACGAGGTTTATGGTGGGGATTGCTTTCGCTGCAGCATTTCCAGCTAAATTTAACCAAGTTGTTCCATTAAAATATTCAGGCTCTCCGTTGGCACCACAGTTTGTACAATAAATCATTAATCCTTGCGCAGGATTTGTAATTGCATTTCGTTGGGCAAGTGTTAACCTGGGTGGTAAAAATCCTTGGGAGGTCGAATTAGCTTCTAATACCGCAGAAGCACTATTTTCAGATGATGCTCCTACGATTACTTTTCCATTCACTGTTGCATTAGTTAACACCCCAACACTAGTTAAACTTGAACCTGTGATGGAGGATTTTAAGTAAGCTCCAGCCAAATTTTCTGCGCTTGCATTTGCAGCTATGGTAATATCCCCGCTGCCGTCAAATGATACTCCATTAATGGTTCTTGGAGTTGCCAATTTGGTAGCGGTGGCCGCATTGCCTGTAATATTAATTTGGTCCCCTGTATTCGTGCCCGAAATCGCTGCCAGTTTATTCTTTTCAGCAGTGGTATAGTCGTTGGTAGAAAGATCTTTCCCTTGGACCTTGTCTACCTTAGTGGCCAAGGCAGAGGTCACATCGGTAGAGTTGGCCTTGGCTCCTAACGCTGCAGTAGTCGCATAGCTACTCAAGTCCTGGTCTCCTGTATTTGTACCAGTAATTGCCGCCAGTTTATTTTTTTCTGCAGTGGTATAGTCGTTGGTAGAAAGGTCTTTCCCTTGGACCTTGTCTACCTTGGTGGCCAAGGCAGAGGTCACATCAGTAGAGTTGGCCTTGGTATCTAATGCACTCTGCATGGCTACGCTGATGGGTTTGGCAGCATCGGATGTGTTATCCACATTTTCAAGCCCAACTTTAGTTTTACTAATCCCATTGGCAACCTTAGCATCAGTCACTGCTCCATCCGCAAGTTTGATCGTACTGATTCCCCCATCTGCAATTCCTCCTGCAGAGGCGTTTGCAGCAACATAGGTTTTTACTGCTTTCTGGGTTGGGTACAAAAGGTCACTGGGTGATGTTCCCCCTAGGTCCACCGCGGTCGATTTGTTGGCCACATTTTCTTTTAACTCTAAGGCACTGGACACTGAATTGGTGGAAGCTTTGGTCGCAAGTGCTGCAATCGTTGCAAAGCTACTTAGATCCTGATCTCCCGTATTCGTACCCGTAATCGCCGCCAGTTTGGTTTTCTCTGCAGTCGTATAGTCGTTGGTAGAAAGGTCTTTGCCTTGCACCTTATCCACTTTTGTAGCTAGGCCGGCAGTCACATCAGTGGTGTTGGCCTTAGTGGCTAACGCCGTAGTTGTAGCCAAACCACTCAAATCCTGATCCCCCGTATTCGTGCCCGTAATCGCAGCCAGTTTGGTTTTCTCCGCAGTGGTGTAGTCGTTAGTCGAAAGGTCTTTGCCTTGCACCTTGTCTACTTTGGTGGCCAAAGCAGTGGTTACATCAGAAGCATTGGCTTTTTCATCAAGTGCTGCAATAGTCGCATAGCTACTTAGATCCTGATCCCCAGTATTCGTGCCCGTAATCGCCGCCAGTTTGGTTTTCTCTGCAGTCGTATAGTCGTTGGTAGAAAGGTCTTTACCTTGCACCTTATCTACTTTGGTAGACAAGGCAGTTTGGGCAGCCGTGCTCAAAGGTTTGTTGGCGTCTGAGGTATTGCTTACCTGATCCAACTGCAGCGCCCCTTTCAGCGCTGAGATGGAAGCCACCCCTGTTCCTCCCTTTGCCGGGGGCAAAACCCCTTGCACATTTTCTGCATCTACTCCATTCGCATAGTAGGCAAAGGGTACCGCCTGCAATCGAGAAGTCCCCATCAACGCAAAGTTGGTTCCACCTTGAGGATCCAATTCCACCTTTAAAAATTTCGGCGACACCTTCCAATTGATGTCGGTAAAGTTGCCCGTTTTGGTCAAAAAGACCCCATCTCCGATTACCACCGAGAACATGCCCTGCCCGTTGGAGGTAGCTTCCTTCGTTTCTTGATACTCCACCGTTCCAGACTCGGTGCTTTGAATCACCGCAAAGCGAAGCGTAATTTTTTGATTGACCAAAGGCTCACCTGAAGCATTTCGGGCGATGCCTTGGAAGTTGATGCCGCTCGATTGTGCAAAGGCAAGTTGACTAGAGAGTAGGAATGCAAAAAGAAGCAGGGGCAATTTTCTCATCGGTAGGATTTGATTAATTTGAGGGTAGCCGCTTGGGTTAACCCTTCTGAGGTGTAGGTCAGGCGGATAAAGTACATGCCTGCAGCCAGGCTAGAAATGGAAAATTCTTTTTCGACTCGATTTTGGTAATAGGTTGGGGGAACTGATTCTAGCACACGACCTTGGATATCGATCAATTGGAACTCCAGATAACCCGGCTTACTAACCGCACCTTTCACGGTGGTGTAATCCCCTGCTGGGTTTGGAAAAAGTTGGAGCGCTACTTCTTCCTGTCTTGGAGAAGTATTCAAGCCAGTGACAAGGGGTGCAAAGGTCTGTAGAAACCCAGCAGTCAATTTGATGTTTGGGTTTCCGTTGTATTGGGTGACGGAAGCTTGTTCCCCGATGCTGTAGTCGAGCGAACTAGTTCCTGACCTAGAAGGCATTCCACCAGCGTTGATTACTTGCGGATTAATGCTCTGGGCATAAAGGCCACCCGAATTGATTACTAAAACCAAAAAGATGAAACAAGAAAATTTAGAAACCTGGCTCATGTACCAAAGGGGAATTCAGAAAACATGTGAGAAGATACAGGAGGTCACTTTGAGGAATTCAAAGTGGCCCAGGATTCATCTCCCAAGTTCAGAACTTGACACCAAAAACTAGGTTTGGACTCCTTATTGAATAAAAGAAGGAGATTGAAGGTATTCTGAGGGCGTACACTTGTAAAAGCGCTTGAATGCCCTGTAAAAAGAACTTTTGGATGAAAACCCAGCTTGAAGGGCTATGGCCTCTATGGTCAAGATATCCAATGAGGAACGATCGACCTGCGCCAAAAAGTAATGGACGCGCATTTCATTCAGGTAATCACTAAATCGCTTTTTGTAATAGGAATTGATCAGGTAGGAGAGTTCACGTATTGGAATTCCTGTGGCCACTGCTACTTCACTGATGGTCAAATTAGGCTGTAGGAATGCCTTCTTTTCTGAAAAATAGGATTCTAAAAGGGCTATCTCTTGGGTATAGTTTTCATAATTAAATAGACGTTCCTCCTTTTCAGTGGATATTGCGCCCTGTTTTATTATTGGATTCTGTCGAACAAAAGGTAATCCAATCAACACTTGGGGATGAATCAAAAGGTATACACCAATCAAAAAAAATGAGAACCCTAATAATACCGCTGGAAATAGGTTGATTAAGTTCTCTTCAAAAATATCCCGATTGAAAAGAAAAAGGCCTATAACAACTAAAAAACTTATCAAAATACCCGTGGCAGATCCAGTAAAAATCTTTAACCAACGCATCACATGGAGAATTTGACTTTCCATGGATAGGTCTTTGGTGCGCTTATGAACCGTGAAGATCAGCCACCATTGTGCACTTATGTAAAAAATAGCTTGTGCTGCGCGCGACAAGTGGAAAACTGGCTCAGAAATTAGCCCCACAGGACGGGTTATCGCCGAATTTTGATCCTGCAAAATCGCTGAGATTACTTCTAGTTTGAATTCTTCGGAACTCAAAAAAAAGGGCAGATAACTGATCAAAAATAAGGTGAAAGGAAGGAGGTGAAGAAGGTCTTTACTTATCCATTTTCTTTCATTAAAAAGTACCGAGCGAACATACAAGTAGCCCAATGGGGGAATTAAGAAGTTGATGGGAGCGGCTGTTTTGAAAAAAAAGGGAACCTCAAGGATTGTTCCTGTAATGATCAACACATAGGCTCCTGCAGTCCAGCATTGAAAAAAAATAAAGGAGGCAAGTAGGTAGTCCGAGTAGGAACGCAAGGCATTTTTCTTGAACAACAAGACATAAATGGAAAGCAGACCACAGAGAATCCCCGCTTGGGACAAGTCGATTAAATCAATCATACTTCTTGAATCGCTTCACGAATTCAAAGGTAGTGGATAGAATGATATAAATAAATTGGAAATAGGATGGAAATAATGTAGAAATAGGATGGAGATAAGGTGGAAATAGGGGATTCAATTCGTATTTTGATTGTATTTCACGACACCTGCCTGCGGCTGGCAGGCGAAGCGGAGTTTATTTCTACTGTATTTTTCTTTCTGAAAACACTAACGAATGCACAAAGGAAAAAACATAAAAAAAGCGGAAGTTCTTTCCGCTTTGTGTGGTGATCCGGTCAGGACTCGAACCTGAAACCTACTGCTTAGAAGGCAGTTGCTCTATCCAGTTGAGCTACAGGACCTTGATTCCTAGTATATCTACTTTGATACCTCGAGATCTCTACGGCAAAAGCATTCGCTAAGTACTCGTGGAAATCTCCAATCTACCTTCCTAAAGTCGGGGTGGCAGGATTCGAACCTACGACCTCCACATCCCAAATGTGGCGCGATACCGGGCTACGCTACACCCCGAAACTTACTCTGATCTCTTTTAGACCAGTTTGTGATCCCGCTGGGATTCGAACCCAGGACCCATACATTAAAAGTGTATTGCTCTACCAGCTGAGCTACGGAATCGGTACGCTTTATTTCAATTTGACCTTGCTTTTTGATAAGCCAATGCCGTAATTGGACTGCAAATTTATGATTCTGAATTCTAAATGCCAAAAATCAGCCCAATCTTTCTTGTAAAAGTTTTCCTATTTTTTGGACTACTACTACAAAGTGCTCATTCTCAAGCAGATGTGCCAAGATTGTTGATTGCCGACTCCTTGTTTTCCCAAAGAAGCTACAAGGAGGCCATGGAGATCTATGAGGTCAACTTTAAGGAAGGCGTGTATTCTCCTTCTATGTTATTGAAAATGGCCTTTATTGCTGAAGGGATAGGAGATCGTGAGGGTGCTACCTTGTATTTGAGCAAGTACTACGACTTGAGTCCAAACCCCCAAACCATATCAAAAATAAAAACCCTCACGGAACAGACCGAGCTAGTAGGATACGAGATCAGCGATGGAATGCGGATTTTTTTATTGTTGGTCGAATTCAAAGAGATCATTGTAGGGGCCTTGACCTTATTCTTGATCATGTCCTTGATCTTGCTTTGGTCTAAGAGTAAAAAAATCAAAGAGGCCAAGTTTTATTGGCCCTCCTTCCTACTGATTGGTATCATTTTTCTAGCCAATAACTTTTTGGATGGACCAACCACCGCATTGATTACTTCTAGCCCTAGTCTCATCCGAACCAAGCCCAGTGCAGGAGGGGAAATGATTGAATTGGTAGAGCCTGGGCATCGTGTCACCATCACCTCATCCCAAGACATTTGGTACGAAATCGAGTGGAAAGACCGGGTAGCCTACATCAAGAAAGACGAAGTGACAAGATTGTGAGGGTGAATTGTACGATGTACCAGGTACAAAGTACAAAGTAGAGACACCATTTAAGATCTCGGATTTTCCTATTTCACCCAGCCAGGCTGATTCCAAGTAGTGACCTAGATAAAAAAAAGTACCAAGTAAAAAGTAAGATCGGAAACGAAATTCCTACTCCATCTTGATACTTGGTACTTGATTCTAGCTACTTAAAAGTCTTGACTCATTGTACCTGGTACTTCGCCTGCCTACAGCTTCTTAATCATCAAATTGCGGTAATGCACCACGTCTCCATGATCCTGTAAGGAAATTTTACCTTTTTTGTACTTTCCAAAGCCAGGCATGTTTTTGAACTTACTTTTTGCTATCAAGGCTTCCCATTCCGGCGTAAAGAGTTGGGTGGATACAATATTCACTCCGTTTAAGAAAAAATCAAGTTTGCCTTGATTGATGCGGATTTCAGCTTGATTCCATTCTCCAGCGGGCTTTACCGTCTCTTGGCTGCTCACAATCAGGTCGTACAAATCACCTGCCCGGTGGCTGATGATCTTGGCATCTGGATGCCCCGCATTGTCCAAGACCTGCATTTCAGGCCCCGTCTGCCAGGGATAGGGGTACTCGGGAGACTCGTGGACTAAGAAGATCACCCCGCTATTGCCATTGGGAGCGATTTTCCATTCGTATTTGAAATGAAAATTTTCAAATTCCTCCACCGTAACAATATCACCTCCATCACCGGTTTGCCAACCCGCCTTGTTGCTGGCATCCAGGTAGAGCTCTCCATTTTCAATTTTCCAAGCTTTGCCTACCTCTCCTCCTCCATATTTTTTCCATCCAGCAAAGGATTTACCATCAAAGAGTGAAATCCATTCCTCTTTTTTAGTATCCGCAGATTCATTTTTTGGAAGAGGTTCAATCCTTGGGAAGGTAAAGGCAGCTAGAAGGCCAAGGCCCAAGCTTAGCGCGATCCATTTCGTCTTCATTTCTTATTTCTTTAGAAGTAAAATATAGCGAATCATATCTTTGGCATCCTCCTCACTTAATCCAGGGTGAGCCGACATGGGGACTTGTCCCCAAACACCAACCCCACCCGCAATGACTTTTTGTGCAAGCATGCTTACATTTGCCTCTGTGTTATCGTACTTGGCGGCCACGTCTGCATAGGAAGGACCTATAATTTTTCGGTCTACTTGATGACATCCTGTGCAATCTGAAGCCTTTACTTTCTCCAGGCCCTTGATGTAGATAGGATCATCCTTGTATTTTTCCTCCAAAGAAACTTCTGCTGAAGGGGTGTTGGAAGATGTACTTCCTCCCTGGGATCCTTCGGCAGACTTGTCTCCTCCTCCACAAGCAAAAGTGAATCCCGCTAGGGCGAGCACGACTAATTTGATACGTAATGTAGTTTTCATGGGTATTTGGTTTGATTGCTTAAATTCCTAAAATTCTTCTATTGAACGATTCATCTGCTCCTGTTCCAGCAAAATCATCAAAGGCCTTTTCGGTCACCTGAATAATATGGGACGCGATGAAAGGAGCACCTTCTGCAGCTCCTTGCTCTGGATGCTTGATGGCGCATTCCCACTCCAAGATGGCCCAACCGGCATAATTGTATTGGGAAAGTTTGCTAAATATTCCTGCAAAGTCTACTTGTCCGTCTCCCAAAGATCTGAATCTTCCTGCACGCTCCACCCATCCTTGAAAGCCACCATAGACTCCCTGCTTGCCAGTAGGATTAAACTCTGCATCTTTAACATGGAACATTTTGATGCGGTCATGGTAAAAATCAATAAACTGCAAGTAGTCCAAGCACTGCAACACAAAATGGCTTGGGTCATACAAAATGTTGGCACGCTTGTGGCCTCCTACTTTTTCCAAAAACATCTCGAACGTGATGCCATCGTGTAGGTCCTCACCAGGATGCAATTCGTAGCACACATCGACTCCCACCTCATCAAAGGCATTCAAAATGGGCATCCAACGCTTGGCCAACTCTCCAAATCCAGTATCTACCAAGCCCGCAGGACGCTGAGGCCAAGGATATACCGTGTGCCACATCAAGGCCCCAGAAAAGGTAGCATGAGCATTGAGTCCCAAATTAGCAGAAGCTTTTGCCGCGTACTTGAGTTGCTGCGTAGCCCATTCCGATTTCCCCTTTAAGTTTCCTTTTAAATGAGCAGGGGCAAATCCATCAAATAACTCATTGTAGGCGGGATGCACCGCTACCAATTGTCCTTGCAGGTGGGTTGAAAGCTCAGATATTTCCATGCCTGCTTCGGCTACAATCCCCTTGATTTCGTCAGCATAGGTTTTACTTTCTGCTGCCTTTTGTAAATCTATCATACGAGGATCCCATGAGGGGATTTGAACGGCTTTGTACCCTAAATCTGCCATATAGGCACTGATATTTTTTAAGGTATTGAAAGGAGCATCATTTCCAGCAAATTGAGCTAAAAAAATGCCAGGACCTTTGATTGTTTTCATCGTCTTTTGATTTTGATTGCTTACTGAGTTTATTTTTCCACTACAAAGGGGGTCCACTTTTGTTCCGACTCCGTGCTTCGCAAAACGTGATCTATAAAGGCCATGCCGCGAATCCCGTCTTCGATCCCAGGATAGTCTTCCCACTCCCATTTGGGCTTTTGCCCCGCACGGTCGGCATAAATGCATCGCGCAAAATTTCTATACAAATTGGCAAAAGCCTCGATGTAGCCTTCCGGATGCCCAGCGGGTGTTCGGGTATTTTCTTGAGCCAAAGATCCCAAGTATCCCGTACCTGCGCGGTAGATTTGGGCAGGGACATTGGGAAATCGTACGGTCAGCGAGTTGTTCAATTCTTGCTCCCATTCCAGCCCTCCTTTCTCTCCATACACCCTAAGCTTTAGATTGTTTTCGCAACCTGTATCTGTCTGAGAGGCCATCAGTACTCCAGAGGCTCCATTTTCGAGCCGCAACAAAACTACCCCATCGTCGTCTATAGGTCTACCTTGAATTTTGATGTACAAATCCGCACAAAGTTGGGTGACCTTCAGTCCTGTCACGTACTCCACCATATTGAAGGCATGCGTCCCTATGTCGCCCATACATCCAGCAAGACCATTGCGGGCGGGATCGGTTCTCCATTCGGCCTGTTTATTGTTTTCCGTTTCTAACAATTTATACAGCCAACCCTGTGGATACTCCACGTATACTTTTCGAATCTTTCCTAGAGCGCCATCCATCACCATTTGTTTGGCCTGCTTGATCATGGGATACCCGGTGTAGGTATGGGTCAATAAAAAGCGCCGGTCAGACTGTTTCACTACCTGGTAGAGTTTCTTGGCCTCGGTGTAGTTGAGCGTCAAAGGCTTATCTAGAGCTACGTGAAATCCATGCTGCAAAGCCTTGACGGTAGGATCAAAATGCACATTATTGGGCGTTACGATGGCCACCACATCCATTCGCTCCCCTTCAGGAAGCTGAGCTTCTTGGGTAAACATCTCGTCGTAACTGGAATAGACACGGCTGGGATCGAGACGAAGTTCCTTTCCTTTTTGTGCAGATTTGGCGGGGTCCGAACTGAAGGAACCGCAGACCAACTCAAACAATCCATCCATCAAAGCGCCATTGAGGTGAATGGCACCTATAAAAGATCCTGGACCACCTCCTACGAGGCCTAATTTCAATTTTTTTGACGTTGACATGGGCACTACACGCTTGGTTCTTAAATGGGTTATTGTTTTAAATCAGGTACTTGTTTTGGAAAATTCTTTGAAATAAGAAGAAATATGGACTTCCTTGTAGCTTATCAAAAATCTTTTTCCGAAATTTTTGAAGCCTTTGCTTCTTCTTTTCAAAGAAGAAGGGTAAACTACTGCAAAAACCCCAAAAATTAAATTTTCAATCTCAAAAAATTACATTTTTCTCCAGAACCATTCCACTATGCCCGCCCTGATTAAGATTAGACTTTCGGTAATGATGTTTTTGGAGTTTTTTGTCTGGGGTTCCTGGTACGTTACTATGGGAACTTTTCTTGGTAATAACCTTAACGCCGAGGATCCAGAAATCTCCTTAGCCTTTTCTACTCAATCGTTGGGAGCTATCCTTGCCCCATTCTTGGTAGGCTTGATAGCCGATCGGTATTTTCAAGCACAAAAAATCTTGGGCTCTATCCACCTCATGGGGGCAGCCTTGCTGTATGGACTCCATGAAAGCCATGCCTTTGAACAGTTCTTTCCCATTCTATTGGGATATATGATTTTATTTATGCCCACCCTAGCCCTGGTCAATTCCATTTCCTTTCACCAAATGAGTCAACCTGAAAAAGAATTTTCTGCCGTCAGGGTCTGGGGCACTGTAGGATGGGTAGCTGCTGGGTTTTTGATTTCTGCTTTGGCCTGGGACAGTGCGGCTGGCTTGAAGGCTGGATTACTGCAAAACACATGGAAATTAGCCTCCATCGCCTCCATCTTATTGGGAATATACAGCTTCACCTTGCCTACTACTCCTCCTCAAGCCAAGCAATCGGGGCCCTTTCGATTAAAGGAGGCCTTGGGACTAGATGCCCTGGCCTTGCTAGGCCATAGAAATTATGCCATCTTTTTTATTTCTTCTATCCTGATTTGTATTCCCCTGGCTTTCTATTACCAAAATGCAAGCCCTTTTCTCACCGAATTGGCACTAGAAAATTCCACAGGTAATATGGCATTAGGACAGGTATCCGAAATCCTGTTTTTGCTTGCCTTACCTTTTTTCTTTTCTCGATTTGGAATAAAATTTACCCTGCTGGCCGCTATGCTTGCCTGGGCTTTGCGCTACTTGCTGTTTGCCTTTGGCGATGCAGACGGCAAAGCTTGGATGCTCCTGGGAGGTATCCTACTTCATGGCATTTGCTACGATTTCTTCTTTGTGAGTGGGCAGATTTATACCGATGCTCATGCAGGTAAAAAATTTAAATCCTCTGCTCAGGGATTAATTACCTTGGCAACTTACGGAATCGGGATGCTGATCGGATTTTGGGTGGCAGGCCAGGTATCTAAATTCTTCTTAACTAAAGAAGGGGTGCACGATTGGCTATCCATCTGGATTGTTCCAGCTGGGATTTCTGCCTTGGTTTTGTTACTTTTCATTTCTTTTTTCAAATCTGAAAAAATTAACCCCAATACTTAACGCTGACCCACCATGACCTATAACCCTGGAAGACGTGATTCCTTTAAAAAAATGATCCTAGGCGGTGCTGCCCTTGGATCACTTGCCTCCCTTGATTTCAAACAAAACCCAAGCTTGGCCCTGAAGGGCAATATCAACCATGGCGTCTGCGCTTGGTCCATGAGGCCCTTGAGTCTTGAAGAACTTTGTTCCCAAATCAAAAGTGTAGGCGTAGGCGCCATTGACCTAATTGGTCCAAAAAATTGGGAAACCTTGAAGAAGTACGGTATCCATTGCTCCATGTGCAACGGAGCAGAACTTGGGATTGTAGATGGCTTCAACGATCCCAAATTTCATCCCCAATTAGAAAAAAATTATACCGAAGTAATTCCATTAGTGGAAAAAGCAGGTTACAAAAATCTTATCGCTTTCTCTGGAAATAGAAGGGGAATGGACGATGAAACGGGGCTAAAAAATTGCGAAGAAGGTATCAAAAAAATTCTAGGCCTTGCCGAAAAGCATGGCGTGATTATCACCATGGAGCTGCTTAACAGTAGGGTAGATCACAAAGACTACATGTGCGATAAATCAGCTTGGGGGATAGAACTTTGCAAGCGAATTGGAAGTGAAAACTTCAAGCTCCTATTTGACATTTACCACATGCAAATTGACGAGGGAGACATCATTCGTAGCATCCGAAACAACCACCAATACTTTGGGCATTACCACACGGCTGGAAACCCAGGTAGAAATGATTTGGACGATACTCAAGAAATTTATTACCCTCCCATCATGCAGGCTATTGTAGATTCGGGTTTCAAAGGCTATGTTTCCCATGAATTTATACCCAAAGGAGAAGATAAAATTGCTGCACTGGGTCATGCCGTGCAGGTGTGTGATGTATAAGTAACGTAAACCAAATACCAGAATATGGCAAATGAAGCGTATGACGCAATTGTAGTTGGGTCAGGAATTAGTGGAGGCTGGGCTGCAAAAGAGCTGACAGAGAAAGGGCTAAAAGTACTCCTATTGGAGAGAGGCCCTATGGTGGAGCATATCAAAGATTATAAATCTGCCACCCTACCCCCTTGGGAAGTACCTCATCGAGGAAGAAGAACCCAGGAACAACTCACCAACCATCCCAATTTAAAACGGGACTATGTGCTCAATGAGTTGAACTTAGATTGGTGGGCCCACGAAAGTGACTCCCCCTATGTGGAAGAAAAACCATTTACCTGGTTTAGGGGCTATCAAGTCGGAGGACGTTCTCTCCTTTGGGGCCGTCAGTCCTACCGCTGGTCGGAAATGGACTTTGAAGCCAATGCCAAAGACGGCATTGCGGTGGATTGGCCGATTCGATACCAAGACATCGCTCCATGGTACAGCTATGTAGAAAAATTTATTGGAGTCTCCGGCTCCAAAGATGGTTTGAGTGTATTGCCCGATGGGGAATTTCAACCCCCCATGCCGATGAATTGCGTGGAGGAAGTGGGAGCCGCAAAAATCAAAGAACATTACAAAGGAGCTCGTACCTGGACCATTGGAAGACCTGCCAATATCACGCAACCTCTTCCTGGTCGTCCAGGATGCCAGTACCGTAACAAGTGCTCTTTGGGTTGCCCGTTTGGAGGATACTTTAGTACCCAAGCCTCCACCTTGCCTGCAGCCATGGCTACCGGTAACCTTACTTTGCGACCCTGGTCGATTGTACGCAGATTGATCTACAACAAAGACACCAAAAAAGCGACTGGGGTAGAAGTCATCGACGGACAGAGCAACCAAACCATAGAATTTTCTGCCAAAATCATTTTCCTCTGTGCATCGGCCTTCAATTCCACGGCCATATTGATGCGTAGTGCCACGGATATTTGGCCAGGAGGACTCGGATCAAGTTCCAATGAATTGGGTCACAACGTGATGGACCACCACTTCCGTTTGGGTGCCAACGGGACCTACGAAGGATTTGAGGACAAGTACTATTTTGGCAAGCGCCCAACAGGCTTGTACATCCCTAGATTTCGAAATGTCAATGGAGACAAGCGGGATTACATTCGAGGCTTTGGATACCAAGGAGGAGCCAGCCGAAGCGGATGGAGCAGAGACGTAGCCGAGTTAGGACTAGGTGGCCCAATGAAAGAAGCCTTGACCGAGCCAGGACCCTGGTCCATGGGCATTACCGCCTTTGGCGAAATCCTGCCCTACCACGACAACCACATCAAGTTGAGCGATACGGTAAAAGACAAATGGGGCATGGAAGCATTGGTCATGAATGCCGAAATCAAAGAAAATGAGAAAAAAATGCGGGTGGATATGATGAATGATGCCGCAGAAATGCTCGAAGTAGCAGGATTTAAAAATGTGAAGACCTATGACAATGGCTACACTTTTGGACAAGGAATTCACGAAATGGGCACAGCACGTATGGGAAGAGATCCCAAAACCTCCGTATTGAATGGCAACAATCAAGTATGGGATGCCCAAAACGTATTTGTAACCGACGGAGCTTGCATGACTTCTGCTGCAGCCCAAAATCCTTCCCTAACCTACATGGCCCTTACCGCGAGAGCAGCTGCTTTTGCCGTTGAAGAATTGAAAAAGCAAAACCTCTAATCCGACAAGAACATGACTGTAATGAATAGAAGAGACGCGCTAAAATCTGTGGCACTCCTGATGGGAGGAACAATGATTGGAGCCAATGCCATTTTGACGGGTTGTGCCCCTGATTCTCAACTCAAAGACCTTAACTTCAGCCCTGAGGATTTGGCATTTCTCGATGAGATCGGGGAAACAATCGTGCCTACCACAGATACCCCAGGAGCTAAGGCCACTAAAATTGGGGAGTTTATCCAAATGATGGTGAAGGAGTGTTACGATGCCAAGCAGCAAACCACTTTCATCAATGGATTGAATACCATTCGTACCGAATTTAAAGCTGAAAAAGGAGTCGATTTTATGGAAGGCAGCCCTGAGGATAGACTTACTTTCCTCAATGCCATGTACCAAAAATATGTGGATAGCGGAGAAAAAAAGCAGCCTGAGATCATCCACATGCTTCGCGATTTAACCGTACTGGGTTACTTTAGTTCAGAGATTGGGGCAACGCAGGCCCTACGCTTTGTAGAATCTCCAGGACGCTTTGACCCTTGTGTGGATTACAAAAAAGGAGATAGGGCCTGGGCCTAATCCTTTTTCTTCATTTCTGCCTGCCTTAAATAAAGGCAGGCAGATTTTTTTTAATTCAATGGTATTCCTTTAAAAGGTCTGGGGTAAATCGGTAGCTCCAACAAGCTATCCTTGCTCCGAAAAAAGAGGCTTTTTGAATAAGAAAAAATAGATGACTACCACCAAAACAAGAAGTAGTGCCAATTCAAATTGAGCCCAAATCTGAGAGCGATTGATCAAGGTTTTAGCTTTTGCCACCAACTTTTCCCCTTCTTCGATTTGAATCTCACTCAACTTATCCAAATCACTTTGAGCACGAGCAATTTTCTGGTCGTAAACTTTGACTTGCTGTAAGTTTACCCCTGATGAATCCGTGTAGAGGAGTTGGTAATTTTTTATGCTTAAATCCTTCTGGATGATTTGCTTAAAATCCCCCAACAAAACAGCCTCTTCTGGGGTGAGTTGTGTCGCTTCAAATTCCGCCACCAATTCTAAAATACCTTTTTCCTCTGCTGAAATCTCTTCTATGACTTTAGAATAATCGTAGCCCAGGTCACAATGATCAATTAATTTTTGGATTTGGAAAAGCTTCTCTGAAATGTGAAAAATATAGCTTTCCACGCGCAAACGATCTTCATACACTTCGGTTAAGGCACTGCTGATATTTCGAAAAGACTGCCTTTCCAACAGATTTTTTCCATACAGCAACAATAACAATCCCAAAATGATGAAAAATGCTACTCGTCTTCTTCGTTTCACTTTTTGGATAGGTAAATAGATTTAAAATTTCAGATGGTAAAATTATGCCTGCACTAAATTATTCGAAAAATTCAACAAATTTCATCCTTTGTTTATTCGGGTTTACCGTCATATACCCGAACGTAATCTACAAGAAATTGTTGAGGCCAAATGCTTTCGTCTATACCTTCCTTCCCGCCCCAATTTCCTCCTACAGCCAAATTAAGCAAAAGATAAAAGGGTTGATTAAAAGGCCACTCCGAAGACCCTTTACCCGAGTTTGAAAATGTGAAGTACTTTTTTCCATCGATAAAAAAGTCTATGCGATCCTGCTTCCAATCGATAGCATAGGTATGAAATTCATCCTCGAGAGCAGGCATAACTTCTTGTCCACCTTTTTGAGTTCCCTTGAGGTGATTGAATGCTTCGGTATGCACGGTACCATGGACCCTTCCTGGATCATAGCCCACATATTCCATGATGTCGATTTCCCCATTCATTGGCCAGCCCCCATGCCTATTTTCTAGGGGCAGCATCCAAATGGCAGGCCAGGTACCTCTTCCTCGGGGCAATTTTGCTCTAACCTCCACATATCCATACTCCCAAGCTCCTTTTTCTTTGGTTACCAACCTGGCTGAGGAATATCCTTTAGGGAATTTTAGGTCTTGATGTGCTTCTAGCACCAGCATTCCCCCCGTTACCCGCGCATTTTGTGCCTCCTTTTGGGTATAAAATTGCCGTTCATTGTTGCCCCAACCGTGATCACCTACTTCATAACTCCACTTCTCTGGGGAAGGAAGCCCATCGGAATCAAATTCATCTGACCATACTAGCTTAGATTTGGAGGAAGTTTGAGAAAAGGCAGGAAAATAACTAATGAAAAGGCAAAAGATAAAGAATAATAGTTTCATCGAATTAAAAGAAAAACAAATGCAAAATTGGATTGTTGAGAAAAAACATAAGCATCTCCACCATCAAACGAGGATTACTTTTATTTTAGTAGCGAATATACACCCAAAACCATGGCATACTACGCACGCTTAGGACAAATTCCGCCAAAAAGACATACGCAATTTAGACAACCCGACGGAAGCCTCTACAAAGAGGAGTTGGTTAGCTCCAAGGGGTTTTCTGGGATTTATTCCATCCTTTATCATATCCATAATCCCAATGAAGTCAAATCCATTGGGGCGCCCCAACCTTACCGCTGGACCGCTGCCAGCAGTCATGGCTTACAGCAAACCCACCTCAAAACCGCTGGCATTGCCCTCACGGGGGAGGATTACCTCAGCGCCCGACGCATGCTTCTAATCAACAAAGATGTGATGATGGGGATTTGCAGTCCGAAACAAAGGAAAATGGACTATTATTTTAAAAATGCAGATGGAGACGAGTTGATATACATTCACGATGGCAAAGGGGTCTTATACTCCCAATTTGGAAAACTTGAGGTAAAAAAAGGTGACTATGTGGTTATTCCTAGGACCACCATCTACCGATTTGAATTTGAGGAAGAAGGCCCATTAAGACTTTTGGTAATGGAATCCCAAGGTCCAATAGAAACAGTAAAACGATATAGAAATGAGGTAGGACAACTTTTGGAACATTCTCCCTATTGCGAGCGGGATATTCGAGTGCCACAAGAATTATGTGTGGAAACCAAAAAAGGAGATTACCTCATTCACATCAAAAAGCAAGGCCAACTTTTCCCCTATCACTACGCCCATAGTCCTCTAGATATTGTGGGCTGGGACGGATACCTCTACCCTTATGCCTTGTCTATTTACGACTTTGAACCCATCACCGGGAGAATACATCAGCCTCCTCCAGTGCATCAAACTTTCCAAGCAGCTGGATTTGTGGTATGTTCCTTTGTTCCCAGGTTATTTGATTACCACCCCTTGGCCATTCCTGCGCCCTACAACCATTCGAATATTGATTCTGACGAGGTGTTGTATTACGCTGAAGGTGAATTTATGAGCAGAAAAGGGATAGATAGAGGCTCATTTACGCTACACATGGGTGGCTTGCCCCATGGACCTCATCCGGGCACAGTTGAAAAATCGCTAGGGGCCAAGGAAACTCATGAATATGCGGTGATGTTGGATACATTTAACCCCCTAGAACTCACTACCGAAGCTCTTGAATACGTAGATCCGGGGTATCCTATGAGTTGGACTACCTAAACTAAAATCCTGAGCATGCTCAGGATTTTTTTATAATCCTAAAAATTTCAATTCCTCAGAAAGGGAAATCTCTTTGTGCTTGTACTCCTGCCTGTCAAGTAAGCTTTTTTCAGTTGACAAGCGATTCAAACTCACCGAGTGGGCATAGTATTCTTCGTCCCATTCGAGACAGCCCTGTAGTCCTTCTTCGGCCAACTTGGCACATATCATGTGCTTCACCTGCTGAGCAAGTTGGTCCACCGAAACACTTCCTGGAACTTTGATAAGGAGATGAAGATGATCAGGCAAAACACTTAAATGAACCTGCTTTTCAGAAAAATTAAGGGGAAGATCTTCGAGCACTTTTTTTATGCAGGCTCCTTTTTCGGAGGTAATCGCATGCGCATGGTCCTTCGTCCACAAAACAAGGTGAGTCCAGATATTTGAGTGTGAATGGATCATTTTCAGCAACGAATGAACTAAATATAATAATAAAAATATTTATGTTCCTAGTAAATTGCTGAATTTCAGGCAGTAACTTTTCAAAAAATTAGAAAAATTTAAAAACAAGGCTCCCTGCTTCCTGGGTAAGCAAGAAAGCATGGATCCTAGACAGCAGGAAATGTTTAGTATCCGATTACCTCGGAAATAGGTTGGCCTGTAGTACCATTGGGCATACGAATTTGCAGCAAGGTGGCCAAGGTGGGAGCAATATCTGTCACCGTGGTATACCTAGAGCTTTTTCCAGGCTTAATGCCCCAACCATAAAAGGCAATGGGCACGTGGGTATCGTAGCTGTAGCCAGAACCATGGGTAGTACCACGCTTCCCCCCAACGAGCCAGCCGGATTCTAAGACCACCAAAACGTCTCCAGAAGCCTTGTGATTGTACCCCATCTGCAGCAAATGAGGTCTTCCCTGGACATATTCCTGACTATTCATGTCTTGGGCCGTATAGGCTTCTTTCACTCCGGGAAACTTGAGGATATAGGCTGCTAAATCTTTTTGCATGCGCTCAAGATCCATTTTCTTGGATTGAATCAACTCGTGATTTAAAAAAATCTGTTCGTTGGAAAAACTCAAAATCCAATCTCCATCCCCGTAGCTTGCCTGTGCGTATCCTTTGAGTTGTCCGAGGACCATTCCCGAATTAAAATTGCCTGCAGGAATGCGCTCGCTAAGCATGTACGTAGGCACATCGGCTACTGCATGGTCGGCTGAGATGAAAACCAGGTATTCTCCCTTCCCAAGCTTTTGATCGAGGTACGTAAAAAAACCAGCCAATTCCCTATCTAGCCTGAGGTAATTGTCTTCTACTTCTACAGAGGAAGGACCAAATCTATGGCCAATATAGTCTGGACTAGAAAAGCTAATGGCTAAAAAATCCGTCACTTCCCTTTGTCCCAATTTTTCTCCTTCTATGGCCGCCAAGGCAAAATCTAGGGTTAGGCTATTTCCATAGGGAGTAGAAGCCACCAGCCCATAACCTCCATTGCCTTCTTTCAAATCTTTAAGCACATAAGGAAAAGTGGGCGTCTCTTTTCCCATAAATGGGGATTCAAAATCATTGTTGTCCGGAAGACTATTCACATAGGTGTCCAAGGGAAAAAGAGGGGTCCAAGATTGGTTTAAGTAATGATCCGGTCGTTTTTTAGCATTGAAAACACTGACCCAAGAGGGCAGTGAGGATTTGTAATACGTAGAAGTCATCCAATCCCCATTCACATCGTCATACCAGTACGCATCCCCAGTGTGGCCAGCGGGAAGGCTTGCTCCCCGATCTTTGATGGCAATACCCACCACTTTGGCCCTTTTTCCTGTAGATAGCCTTAGCTCATCTGTAATGGTAGAGGTGAGCATATTGCGTGGACTAATCTTTCCATTTTCAGGAGTACCTCCGACATGACTTACCAAAGAATCTTCAGCACAATAAATCATTTTTTTTAAGGAAGGCACATACCAATTGTTGGCAATAATGCCGTGGGTGGCTGGGGTGGTTCCCGTATACACCGAAGCGTGTCCTGGCCCGGTATAGGTCGGAACGTAATTGTAATGCCCATTACTCATCATGTAGCCCTGATGGGTAAAGCGCCTAAATCCTCCCTCCACATAGCGATCCGCAAAGCGGTAAAAATATTCTTGCCGCATTTGATCCACGATGATGCCTACCACCAGCTTGGGCTTTTTGGCAAGTTGCTGCGCCAGGATTGCAGGAGAACAGGAGCTAATCGCAAGCAAGAGGAGAAGAAGTCTTTTCATGGAGAGAATTGGATTTTTTTCAAAGATAAAGATAAGCCCTTGAACTACGATTACCTCTAAGTTAAATGAAGCCGGGGGGTGTCAAAATTTAGCCCTAAAAGTTATCCCCCCTCAGGACCAGAAAATAGGGTCATTAAATTTTATGAAAATTCCAAAAGGGATATTTTATGTAACTTGCGCGTAATTTCGTCCATCCACTTTTTATGAACACCTACTTTCGGATACTTTCATACACCCGACCCTATGGAAAGTTTATTCCGATGTATTTGGTTTACACCCTGCTGGCCATCGTTTTTGGCCTATTGAATTTTACCTTACTCAAACCTCTTTTTGATGTGATTTTCGAGCAGGTAGCTCCAGAATCTTTAGAAAAATTTAGACAGCTCCCTTCCTTTGAACTTTCCCTTGACTATGCCCTATACCTATTCAATCATTATTTTCTAGAAGTAAGAGATACCTATGGGAAGTTTGGAACCTTGCTCTTTGTCTGCTTGATCATAGTAGGTTCTGTATTTTTATCCAACCTATTCACCTACCTCTCTGGAGTGGTTTTGGCCAAGGTAAGGGCACAGGTTATCAAGGGAATGCGGATGGATATTTTTGAAAAAGTAAGTCGTCTCCATTTGGGATATTTTTCCAACGAGCGAAAGGGCGACCTGCTTTCCAAAATGACCAATGACGTTCAGGAAGTTGAAAATACCATCGTACAATCCCTCAGGGTAGTATTCAGGGAGCCTGCCACTATCATTTTGTATTTTGGGGTACTATTTTTTATGTCTGTTCCCCTGACGCTTTTTACCATTTTAATTATTCCAATTTCTGGCGCTCTCATTGGCGGAATTACCCGTAGGCTCCGTAAGTCTGCCATACAAAGCCAAGAATCTTTGGGGAGGATTGTCACCATTTTGGACGAAACTTTGGGAGGTATGCGTGTAGTCAAAGCCTTCAATGGAGAGGCCTTTGTCAACGATAAATTTGATAGAGAGACGGACTATTATTCGGATGTCAACGTTAGCATGGCTAGAAAAAACGAATTGGCTGGTCCCATTTCTCAATTTTTAGGCGTTTGTGTGGTAGCTGGAATTCTCCTCTACGGAGGCAATTTGGTATTGAGTGGGGCTTCTGCTTTGAGTGCTTCCAATTTCATTACCTACATCATTATTTTTACCCAAGTGCTCAATCCAGCAAAAGAGATTGCTAGGGCCGTGGCAACCATACAGCGAGGCATCGCCTCCGCAGACCGAATTTTTGAAGTGATAGACACTCCCAGCCAGGTTATTTCTCCAGAACATCCTCAGCCTTTACATGGATTTCATCAAGGGATTACTTTTTCTAAGGTGAGTTTTTCCTACGGGGAAACCAAGGTGCTACAAGACATCAACTTTACCCTAGAAAAAGGAAAAACCATTGCCTTGGTAGGTCCTTCAGGAGGAGGAAAATCAACGCTTGCCGATTTGGTGCCACGATTTTATGATCCTACGGAAGGTCAAATCTTATTGGATGGTATTGACCTCAAACGTATTTCTACCCAAGAATTACGAAGTCTTTTGGGGATAGTCACCCAGGAGTCCATTTTATTCAACGATACGGTATACAACAACATCGCTTTTGGCATGGACGGAGTCACGGAGGACCAAGTCATGGAAGCGGCAAAAATTGCCAATGCACATGATTTTATCGTAAAAATGGAGCATGGCTACCAAAGCTACATTGGGGACCGAGGAATCAAACTTTCTGGAGGGCAAAGGCAAAGGCTCAGCATCGCAAGAGCCGTTTTGAAAAACCCTCCCATCTTGATCCTAGACGAGGCTACCTCTGCCTTGGATTCAGAATCGGAATTGCTGGTACAAGAAGCCATCACCAAATTGATGAGCCAAAGGACTACCTTAGTGATAGCTCACCGACTAAGCACCATTCAGCATGCCGATGAAATTTTGGTGATTGACAAAGCCCGTATCGTGCAGCGAGGCACCCATGCAGCACTCTTGGAACAGGAAGGCCTTTATCAAAAGCTTTCTACGATTCAGTCGGTATGATTTCTACCTACCTAAACAAAAAAATGACATGAAAACAAAAATTCCCTATTTCCACTTGGCGTATACCCTATTCTATTTAAGTCTTTTGGTCTTTTTTGTCTTCTTCGATTCCTTAGGGCAACTCTTCAACCTTTCCTCCATTTCACCTGGTCTGGTTTCAAAAATCGTATTGCTCAGTTTTATCCTTTTTCTAATCAACTGGGCTGTTGAGGTATTTCATAGCTCTAAGGCCAATAAAAAAATACTCATTTTAGAAAAGGAGATCCAATACCTAAAAGCAAAATTGGATCGAGAAGGGAAGAGCTAGGGAAAAACGCTGGATAGGTAGGAACTAGGGATTTATTTTTTCAACACAGAAATTGATGATTTTTTGAAGTATATTTAATCAGGAATTCATTTTTTAAACTAACTCATGGTCGCAAAAACTTTTGGAAGCGCCGTAGCTGGCGTGGATGCTTCCCTCATCACCATCGAAGTCAATGTAGGTCAAGGCACCAGTTTTTATATGGTAGGCTTGCCGGACTCCGCGGTGAAAGAATCTCAACAACGGGTAGAATCTGCCTTGAAATACTTGGGCTTTCGCATGCCCCGCCAACGGGTGGTGGTCAACTTGGCACCAGCAGATATCCGCAAGGAAGGATCTGCCTACGACCTACCCATAGCCATGGGTATCTTACAAGCTTCCGAACAGGTCCATTTTCCCTACCTAGATCAGTATGTCATCATGGGAGAGCTCGCATTGGACGGGAGACTTCGCCCCATCAAAGGGGTACTGCCTATAGCCATTGAAGCTAGAAAAAAGGGTTTCAAAGGATTCATTCTACCTCAAGAAAATGCCAAAGAGGCCTCCATTGTCAATAGCTTAGACATCATATCTGTGGAGACCTTGGAGCAAGCGGTGGCCTTTTTGCAGGGTGAGGTCGACATTACTCCCCTAGTTACCGACACCCGAGAATTATTTTATCACTCCATCGATGCACATGAACACGATTTTGCAGACGTGCAGGGCCAAGAAAATATAAAGCGGGCCATGGAAATCGCTGCTGCAGGAGGACATAATGTGATCATGATTGGACCTCCTGGTGCTGGAAAAACCATGCTGGCCAAGCGCCTCCCTTCCATTCTTCCTCCCCTTACCTTGCAGGAAGCCTTGGAAGCCACCAAGATCCATTCCGTAGCTGGCAAACTCGGTAAGCATGCCTCCTTGCTTGCGCAAAGACCCTTCCGAAGTCCCCACCATACCATTTCCGATGTAGCCTTAGTCGGTGGAGGCGGGCATCCCCAGCCCGGGGAAATTTCCCTGGCCCATCACGGGGTATTGTTTTTGGACGAACTCCCCGAATTTAAGCGAACGGTCCTGGAGGTCATGCGACAGCCCTTGGAGGAGCGAAAAGTAACTATCAGTAGAGCCAAACTCTCGGTAGATTTTCCGGCCAACTTCATGCTGATCGCCAGCATGAATCCCTGCCCCTGCGGCTACTACAACCATCCCGAAAAGGAGTGTGTCTGTGGTCCTGGTATCGTGCAGCGCTACTTGAATAAGGTCAGCGGACCCTTGCTGGACCGCATCGACTTGCATGTAGAAGTGACCCCCGTGCGCTTTGAGGAGATGACTTCCACCCGCAAAAGTGAGTCCAGTAGAGACATTCGGGAGCGGGTGATCAAAGGACGGGAACGGCAAAAAATCCGATTTGAATCGAATCCTGAGGTGTTTTGCAATGCGATGATGCCCTCCCACCAGGTCAAGCAGGTCTGTCAGATATCAGAGGCTGGCAAAACCCTTCTTAAAACCGCCATGGAGCGCCTAGGACTTTCCGCTCGGGCCTACGATCGCATCCTCAAAGTGGCCCGTACCATTGCAGACATTGCGGAGAGCGAAGACATCCGCGTAGAGCACCTCGCCGAAGCCATCCAATACCGCAGCCTAGATAGAGAGGGTTGGGCGGGGTAAGAAAAAATGAAGCCCACCGTAAATTCCGGTGGGCTTCATTTTTATCTATTTATCCGATTCCTTAAAAGTTTATCATCGGAAATCAATTTTCATATTTACACAGGTCTGTAGTCTGACGACAATTTAAATATCAAACTTAATCCCCTGCGCCAATGGCAGCTGGGTGGAATAGTTGATCGTATTCGTTTGGCGCCTCATGTAGGCCTTCCAGGAATCGGAGCCCGACTCTCGTCCTCCGCCAGTTTCCTTCTCTCCTCCAAAAGCTCCTCCAATCTCTGCTCCCGAAGTACCGATATTCACATTGGCGATGCCGCAATCGGAACCAGAAACGGCAAGGAAGGCTTCCGCTTCACGCATGTTGGTAGTCATGATGGCAGAAGAAAGCCCTTGCGGTACTCCATTCTGCAAGGCAATGGCCTCAGGAAGTGTGCTGTACTTGATCAAGTACAAAATGGGTGCAAAGGTCTCGTGTTGCACGATGTCGAAGTGGTTTTCTGCCTCGTAGATGGCTGGCTTCACGTAGCATCCGGATTCATAGCCAGCTCCTGAAAGTACGCCCCCTTCAACTACCGCTTTTCCTCCAGCCGCTTTGACCTGTACGATAGCCGCTTGGTACTGCTCCACCGCCTGGGTATCGATCAAGGGACCCACATGGTTTTTTTCATCCAAGGGATTGCCGATGACCAACTTGCCGTAGGCCGCCGCGAGTCGATTTTTTACGGCATCGTATACACTTTCCTGCACGATCAAGCGTCGGGTAGTGGTGCAGCGTTGACCTGCGGTACCTACCGCCCCAAACAAGGCGCCACGAATTGCAATCTCCAAATCGGCATGCTCGGTGATGATGATGGCATTGTTGCCCCCAAGCTCCAGCAAGGAACGGCCCAGTCGCTCGCCCACGGCCTTGCCTACAGCCTTGCCCATGCGGGTAGAGCCAGTGGCAGACACTAGCGGAATTCGGGAGTCATGAGCAAGCAAAGCACCGATCGAGGCATCCCCAACGATCAAGTTGGAAATCCCCTCCGGCAAGCCCTGCTGAGCAAATATTTTTGCCACAATGTGTTGGCAAGCAATGGCCGAAAGCGGAGCTTTTTCCGAAGGCTTCCACACACATACGTCTCCACAGACCCAAGCCAGGGCGGTATTCCAAGACCAAACGGCCACCGGGAAGTTGAATGCCGAAATAATACCGACCACCCCAAGCGCATGCCACTGCTCGTACATGCGGTGACCGGGACGCTCGGAATGCATGGTCAAGCCATACAATTGGCGGGATAGTCCGACCGCAAAATCACAGATATCAATCATTTCCTGCACCTCTCCCAAACCTTCTTGATAGGATTTGCCCATCTCGTAAGACACCAGCTTACCCAGATCTGCCTTGACTTCACGAAGGGCATTTCCAATCTCCCGGACAATATCGCCCCGCTTGGGAGCAGGAACATTCCTCCAGGTCTCAAAAGCGATCTGTGCTTGGACAATTACAGCCTCGTAGGTTTCCTCAGTTGCCAGCTGCACAGAGGCAAT
>JAJTDZ010000062.1 GCA_021298245.1 Algoriphagus sp.
ATGTCCAACGAATACAATATCAGAGAGCAAATCAAGACAGCAGACCTAATCGTGGGTGCGGTATTGATTCCGGGAGCAAAGGAACCTCATTTGATTACTAGAGAAATGCTAAAAACCATGAAAAAAGGTGCAGTGCTGGTAGATGTAGCCGTAGATCAGGGGGGTTGTATAGAAACCTGCACCCCTACCACCCATGAAAATCCTACGTTTGTGATTGATGATGTGGTGCATTATTGTGTAGCCAATATGCCGGGAGCAGTACCGTACACTTCTACCCTGGCTCTTACCAATGCCACACTTCCCTACGGACTGCAATTGGCCGATAAGGGCTGGAAAAAAGCTGCGGTCGACAATACCGAATTGGCGCTGGGATTAAATGTAATTCAAGGGGAAATCGTATACCAAGCCGTCGCAGATGCCTTCGGAATGCCTTTTACCCCAGTGGACAAGTTTTTGCGCTAAGTCAAGGGTCTACACCCATTCCAAATCCCATAGAATTCGTTTCTATGGGATTTTTTATTGCCCGAAATTCCGATCAAGGGAGATAAAAAAGTAGTGAAAATCCAGTAGGACTCAAGTGAAGGTGTTGAAAAATTTCTGGCAAATTTTTGGCATGCGCATGATGCACTCCATACAGCACCGAATCAAACAAGAGTAAGAAAGCACCTTGTAAAACGATGGCATTTCCAAAGCCCACCCACTGATCTTTTTCCTTTCTCAGTCCTCTTTCCTTAAGGTACATCCCTCCGGCCATATAGGCCAAATCCAGTCCTGCATTGACCAAGAGGATTTTTTCAATTCCTTGCTGCGCTTCTAGACTGGCCCAAAAATTTGAATCGGGGACTTCTTGGGTGGCTTGCCAATATCCAAAACCTGCGATGGCTAAATTTACCGTATTCCAATACAGGTTCATTTGATGGAAGGCCTTGGAGCTCCCCGTCTGCCGAGAGGCTCCTATCCCACCCCAGACCATATTGCCAACTGCCCAAGATCCTAGGATCAACATACCGTTTTTGTTGTAATCCAATCGGCTAGCATTGAATACCTGCAAGTCGGGAACTTCCTGTGCCAGAATAGAAAGAGTACTTAGTCCGAAAACCAAGAAAAAAAGCAGGACTCGTTTAGACAGGCTAGGGAAAAACATAAAGGAAAGATACAAAATTTGGATGGCAAAGCCCAGAAATTAAGGCGAAAATGTAAGCCAAATCATTTTGATTCCAAAATAACAAATCATAATTCCTGCGATCCAATTGAGGGTTTTTCTCAAGTTTACCGTCATCACCTGGGTCAATAAACCTCCCAGGCACGCCTTCAACAGATCCACCAGGAAAATGGTAATCAATAGGCCTGCATAAAATCCAATTATCTCCGGTCCTTTCCACTGCGGGCGAAGACTTACCATACTTGCGATCGAAAGCCAAAATAGGAATACAAAGGGATTGATTCCGTTGATTCCAAATCCCTGGAGAAATGCTTTTCCAACTGGACCTTTCTCCACATGCATAGGTGGGGAATTGGGTTCCACTTTTTGTCTAAAAAACCGGATACCCAAACCTACCAATATCACTCCTCCTGCTATCCCTAGTCCCTTTTCGAAATAAGGCAGCGTCATCAAGACATGTATGCCAAAATAGGTGCAAAAAATATAGAGTAAATCACTCGAAAAAACTCCCAGGGCCAAAAAAGAGGCTTGCTTCATCCCTTGATTCATGCTGGTGGTAATGAGCGCAAAAAATACAGGTCCAATCATAGTAGATAGCAGCAGTCCCATTTCTACACCTTCTAAAATCGCTGTTCGCATCTTCAAAAGTACCGCATGTTGGAGTATATTTGAAAATCGTTTTATCCGAAAGTTTCCAGCAATGGATATCCAAGCTAAGCTAGACCTTGTAAAAAGTACGTTTATTCGTCCCGATTGCCTACTTATTGCAGTGAGCAAAACCAAACCCTTAGAGGATTTGCAAGCTGCCTATTCGGCCGGAGTAAGGGATTTTGGAGAGAATAAAGTACAGGAATTGGTAGCCAAACAAGCACAACTTCCTGCAGATATCCGCTGGCACATGATTGGGCATTTGCAAAGCAATAAAATCAAATACATTGCCCCCTTTGTACACCTGATTCATGGGGTAGATTCCTTCAAGCTCTTGCTTGAAATTGACAAGCAGGGCAAAAAAATTCAAAGGTCCATTCCTGTTTTACTTCAGATCCATATTGCCAGCGAAGAGAGTAAGTTTGGCTTTGATCGGCAGGAACTAGAATCCATGCTGGGAAGCCCTGAATTTAGCAACTTGACCCATGTTCAAGTAAAAGGATTGATGGGTATGGCTAGCTTCACCGAGGATCAGCACCAAATCCGAGAAGAGTTTAAAGGGCTAAAACAACTTTTTGAGGATTTAAAAAAACGAGCCCTCCACTCCTTTGTAGAACTTAAGGAACTTTCTATGGGCATGAGCGGAGATTACCTTATCGCCCAAGAAGAAGGGAGTACCATGGTTCGCATTGGATCTTCCATCTTTGGATCACGTACCTACTCTACCTCATGAAAGCAAGTAAAATTCTGATAGCTACAGGCATTTTTGGCGCATTGGCCGTAGGATTGGGAGCTTTTGGAGCCCATGGCTTGGAAAGCCTCCTGATTCAAAATGGCAGATTGGATACATTTGAAACGGCTGTAAATTATCATTTCTACCATACCCTAGCGCTTTTAGGCATAGGGATTTTAGCTCTAGTCAAGCCCCATTGGAAAGGATTAGAGACTTCTGCCTACTTGATGGGTATGGGAATTCTCATATTTTCGGGCTCCCTTTACCTCCTGTCACTCACGGGGATTACTTGGTTAGGGGCTATTACCCCCTTGGGTGGCTTGGCCTTTATCTTGGGATGGCTTTCCCTTATTTTACTTGTCAAAAAAAATCACAAAGAACCTTGAAATCCTTTTTTGCCCTACTTCTTACCCTAAGCCTCTTCCTTGGCAGCGCTCAAGCGCAAGTCTCTCCTGAGGCTATAGCCAAATTAGAAACCTCCTTGGGAGCCCCAAATTTCTTTTCTGCTCACCTCACGGGCTTTATGCTCTACGACCTAGAAAACAAGCAAGTAGTCTACGAAAAAAATAGCCACCTGAGGTTTATTCCTGCCTCCACCAACAAGTTACTCACCTTATATGCTTCCTTGCTGGTGCTGCAAGACAGTACCCAGACCCTTCGCTACGTATCCTCTGGAGATACCCTAAAGATATGGGGATCAGGAGACCCAAGTTGGAAATACAAAAAATTTGCACAACCCGACTTTCAACAACTGATTGCACACCATACCATCGTGCAATTTTCCGATGCAAATCAGGTTTCTCCAAGCTTTGGATACGGGTGGCAATGGGACGATTATTATTACGATTATTCCGCAGAGCGAAGTTCCTTGCCCATGTATGGCAATTTGGTAGAAGTGGACAAAAATGACTCCCTGCGGCTTATTCCCTCCTACTTCCAGTCCCAACTAAAAAGCAGTTCCCAAGCACTTACAGAAGTGCAGAGGGATTTCCATAGCAACAACTTTTTTTATAATCCCTCCACATTTGTGGGCAAAGAAAAATTTATTCCCTTTCTGGTCCAACCCCAAGTGCTTGCTTCATTAGCCAGCCACGAATTGGGGATTCCAGTGATTTACAAGCCGGATTCCTTGCCCGCGCAACACAGCCTATGGCGTGCAGGTACCTTGGCGCCAATGTTGAAAGAGATGATGGTAGAAAGCGATAATTTTTTAGCCGAACAGTTGCTTTTTATGGTATCAGACAAGCTTTTTCAAACCTTAGACACGGAAAGAGCGATAGAATATGTAAAAAAGACAGCCCTAGCCGACCTTCCCGATGCACCCAAATGGGTAGATGGTAGCGGCTTGAGCAGGCACAACTTGCTCACTCCAAGATCCTTGGTGCGGGTAGTTGAAAAACTCATCCAACTTATTCCAGAGGAGCAACTCGGAGAATATCTGGCTGTAGGTGGAAAAACAGGTACCCTTAAAAATTCTTTTCAAGCCGCAGAGCCCTATGTATTTGCGAAAACAGGCAGCATGAGCCATTCCTACAATTTGGCAGGAATAATAAAAACACGGTCTGGAAAAACCTATGCCTTTGCTTTTATGAACACCAATTTTCCCTATCCTGTATCTACGGTGAGGAAGGAAGTCGAAAAAGTAATGGTTTATATCAAAGACCACTTTTAACCTGTTTTTGATTTTAGTAGCTTACAGGTCCTAGCATTCGTTTACCCGAAACCCAAGTCCTATGCACACCCGAGCATTTTTAAAATCCTTAGGCCTACTCGCTACAGCGAGCCCCTTTCTATCCTTTGATTTTGCTAGCTCCCTCGCCCCAGTCACCTTGCGCCCAAAAGCCCTTAAAAAAGGGCAAAAAGTAGGAATCGTAAGCCCTTCTGCTGCCACTGCCGATCGCATGGAATTTACCTATGCCCAAGAGGCCATGGAAGCCTTAGGACTGGAAGTCAAACTGGGTGAAAATTTAAAAAATCGCCTCGGTCACTTGGCAGGCACAGATCAAGAAAGAGCTGAGGATCTCAATGCCATGTTTGCCGATCCAGAAATCAGCGCAATAGTCTGCTTGAGGGGCGGATCTGGAGCAGCAAGGATTCTTCCCTTGCTCGATTACGAGATGATCAAAGCCAACCCCAAAGCGCTAATGGGATATTCCGATATTACCGCCTTGCACTGTGCCATTCAAAGTCAAACCGGCTTGATATCCTTCCATGGTCCAAATGGATCAGGCAGCTGGAATAGCTATCACGTCAGCCAATTTCAACAGGTCTTTTTTGAACAAAAACTGGTTTCTTTCCAAAATCAAATTGGAAAAGGAGACGATTTGGTAGCCAAGGGAAATAGAATCCAAACCCTTACCTCAGGGAGCGTGGACGGGAAAATTTTGGGAGGAAATTTAACCGTATTAACTGCTTTATCTGGAACTATATATTACCCTGATTTTCAAGACTCTATATTATTTATAGAAGACGTTGGAGAAGACCCTTACCGCATCGACCGTATGATGAGCACGCTGCAGCTCAATGGGACCTTGTCCAAAATAAAAGGCTTTATATTCGGCCAATGCTCCGAATGCAAACCGGGCAGTGGTTACGGGGCATTTACCGTAGATCAACTCATGGACCATTACATTCTTCCCTTGGGAATTCCTGCCTATATCGGAGCCATGATAGGCCACATTCCCAAGCAATTTATTTTGCCCATAGGAGCAAAAGTGAGGATGAATGCCAATTCTGGTACCATCACCATGTTGGAAAACGTGTTTACCTCCAGTTAAGCTCATGAATATCCAAACCCTACTCTCCTTTTTCCTTTTTCTAGCCTTTTCCAGCCCCATGACCGCATCTGCCCAACATCTCCAGCTACGTTACCTCGCCCTGGGAGATAGCTATACCATTGGCGAGGGGGTGGAGGAAAGAGATCGCTTCCCAAACCAAGTGGTACAGGCTTGGAACGCCTCTTCTTCCCTAGGCTTTTTCCCTCCCACCCTCATTGCAAAAACGGGCTGGACCGTAGACGAACTGGAAGCTGGAATTGAGGCAAACCCTCCCTCCAGTGAGGGATACGATCTGGTGACTTTGCTCATAGGGGTCAACAACCAGTACCGGGGGAGAACAAGTACAGCCTTTGCTCTAGATTTTGAAAAAATGCTTCAACGGGCCATTGCCTATGCCAAAGGGAAAAAGGATCGAGTCATGGTACTCTCCATTCCCGATTGGGGGGTGACCCCATTTGCACGCTCCAAGGGGCTTGATCCAGCTAAAATTGCCTCGGAAATAGATGCCTACAATGGGGTTAAAAAAGAGATTTGTGATCGTTACGGGATCGTTTTTATCGACATCACCTCGGGTTACAGACAGGGTGGAGCAAATCCTGAATCCTTGGCAGATGACCAACTTCATCCCTCGGGAAGTCAGTATACCCAATGGGCGAATAAAGTGATCCAGGTGATGAAAACGATAGATTTTAACTAAGAAAACCTTTTATGGAGTTTGCTTACCATGTATCAGAAAGGTCCATAGATGTTAACAAGTCGTTTCGACCCTTCTTGTTTAATACAACCTTATTCCTATGAAAATCATATGCATAGGCCGCAATTATGTGGCCCATATCGAAGAATTGAAAAATGAGCAGCCAGGGCAACCGGTGGTGTTTCTCAAGCCAGAGACGGCGCTGTTGAAGAACGATACTCCCTTTTTTTATCCAGATTTTTCAAAAAATATCCACCACGAAATCGAGCTGGTGCTCAAAATATCCAAAGAAGGAAAGTACATACAGCCTCAATTTGCTCACCGCTACGTGGAGGAAATCGGATTGGGTATAGATTTTACCGCCAGAGACCTGCAAGACCAATGCAAAGCCAAAGGATTGCCCTGGGAGATCGCCAAGGCGTTTAATGGCTCCGCACCTGTGGGGGCATTCAAACCTGTTGATGAATTCAAGGATTTGAAGGACATCAATTTCCACCTGGAGGTCAATGGAGAGATCAGGCAAAAAGGGAATACCAGCTTAATGCTATTCGATTTTGCGACCATCATTTCCTACGTATCCCAATTTTTTACCCTCAAAAAAGGAGATTTAATCTACACCGGAACCCCCGCAGGGGTAGGACCCGTACAGGTGGGTGATCAACTCATTGGATTTATAGAAAATGAAAAAATGCTGCATGTGGAGATTAAATAAGGGTTTTGTTTTCGTTTTTCTACTTTTTGTATGGGTTAAAAACGACCTCTATCCTCAATCGATTCAAAAAGGATATTTTCAATCCCCCGTCAAACCAGGGGCTCGAAACTACCTTGCAGGCAATTTCTCTGAATTGCGTCCTAACCACTTCCATACGGGGCTGGATTACAAATTTGGCGGCGTGGAAGGGGAACCCATCTATGCAGCAGCTGAGGGATGGGTACATCGCATTAAAATTTCTTCTTTTGGCTACGGCAACGTCATTTACCTCAAGCATCTTAGTGGCCATATCACACTTTACGGTCACCTAAGAAATTTTAATCCCAGCCTTCACGCTTGGATGAAGACAAAAATCTACGCTGCAAAACAGCAGGAACTGGAAGTAGTCCCCCAACCGGGCGAGTTGATGGTGAAAAAAGGTCAGCTGATAGCTTATGGAGGCAATACAGGAAGCTCTGGCGGTCCACACCTACACTTTGAGATCCGGGATAGTTTGGATAGAGCATTGGATCCTCTTTTGGCTGGCTATTCCGAAATCCTAGACAAGATTCCGCCTACTCTTCAAAAAATAGCCATTGTTCCCCTAGAAATTGATAGCCGTGTAAACGGTAAATTTCAACGTCTGGAACTCACCCCTACCCTAAATGGGACAAGCTATAATGTAGCAGAATCCATTCAAATTAGCGGAAAAGTAGGTATTGAAATTCAAGGATACGACAAGTTGGATGGTGCAGAAAACCAAAATGGCTTTCCCAAGTTTGAAGTGCACGATGAATCTGGATTGCTTTACAAACTCACCGTAGATAAAGTTGACTTTAATTTTTCAAGGCACTTCCTGCTGCATACCCACCAAAATCGATTTTCAAAACTCTACTACCAGCCCAACCTAAAATTTGATTTTTTCCAACCTAAGACTCCGGAAGTTGGTGTTTTCCAATTAGAAACTGGGATAAAAAAGAAAATTCAAATCAAACTTATCGACGCTTATAACAATACGCGTAACATTCAGCTTTCCTTAGTAGGTGCAGACTTGGATTCTACCAAATCGGATGGGAACGCAGCAGCTACTCCTCAGGTGAGCTATTTTAAAAATATCATGAAGATAAAAGTCGCTCAGACCAGCAAGGGAGGACTTGCCAAATTTATCGTAGGTACTTCCGCCTACGAACTCATACCAGCCTACCAAGATGCAGCCAGCAGAACCTACCTATGGGATCTCAGGTTTGGTATCCCTAGTAAAATTGACTTGTGTTCAGAAATCTATGTACCAGATATCTTGGGGTATTTTCCCGCAGGAAAAGAACACCTTCATGCCACTCCTAGGCTTCAAGTACTATCTGAGACCAACAGCCTCTTGGAAGATTTGTATTTAAGAGTAGTACATTCCGGCACTGCCAGCGCTCCTATACTGGACCTCGGGGATCCTCTTCAATACCTCTGGAATCCCATCCAAGCCACCTGGGAGGTAACGGGCTACACGGGAAACAAGGCCAAAACACACGTTTACCAACAGGCTACAAATGGATCCAGAAGTTTTGTAGGTGGGGAATGGAAAGGAAATCAAATCCAATTCAAAACCAGAAATTTTGGTAGTTTTGTTTTGGCAGAAGATGTTACTAATCCAAGCATCACCCCCATTCGAGTAAACAGCCAGGGCATGCGCTTTACCATCAAAGACAACCTCTCGGGAATTAAAAGCTTTGAAGCCTGGGTCAATGGAGAATGGGTGTGGATGAGGTACGAACACAAACAGGCGGTAATCTGGTCAGAAAGCTCCCAAAATCAACCGCTCAAAGGCAACGCAGTGGTTCGAGTTACCGATATGGCAGGTAATGTGGCCGAATGGAAAGGAATACTAAATTAAATACAAACCAAACTACTACGATCATGGCACTCTCCGTTGGACAACTGGCTCCAGATTTTGAAGGAAAAATTGAATCAGGAGCAAGCGTTAAATTATCTGATTACAGAGGTAAAAAGGTAATCCTGTACTTTTATCCCAAAGATGCTACTCCAGGTTGCACTGCCCAAGCCTGCAATCTTCGAGACAATTACGATACGCTGCTAAAAGCGGGTTATGTGGTTTTGGGCGTGAGCTCGGACGATGTAAAATCCCACAAAAAATTTATTGAAAAGCAAAACTTGCCTTTCTCCTTACTGGCAGATACCGATTTGAGCATACACCAGGCCTACGGTACCTGGGTAGAAAAATCCATGTATGGCCGAGCCTACATGGGTACTGCGCGAACCACCTTTGTCATCGATGAGGCGGGAAAAATCGCCGAA
>JAJTDZ010000001.1 GCA_021298245.1 Algoriphagus sp.
ACAGCCGATTGCGATCAATTGGTGGCTGCGTTAAAAGACATGGCAAAATAATTTATTTTATATAAAAAAATCGCCCCTTTGTCTCAGCTTTTGCATTAGAAACGGATTTTTTTTCTTTTTTTTTAAGTTTTTACCCAAATAACTTGCAATTCTTTGCTGTTCATACAACATTTGCACCCTTGTATGATGGCGATTACCCTAAATCCTTTTCATCTTTCTCTTTCAGCTTTGATTCTCAAAGCTTTTGGGCTAAGGTTTGCCTCAATGCTAATAATTTTTTCGAGGCAGGCCTTCAGGGCTTGACCCTTCGCATGTTCTTGTTTTCCTACGGGGAAAACACCACTAGCCATTTTAATTCCTTTAACAGTTCAAAATAACATCAGAGATGTTGTCCATTAAATCCTATGAGTGAAATTTCATTTATCATTTGTGTAGCAGATGCATCCCATAAGAAGTATTCCAGCCAAATCACTGCTGAAATGGAAAACTCAGCAAAGGCAAGGGGTACGGGAATTGCTAAACGAAGCCCAGCCTATGTAGAGGCCAAAATGGAAGAAGGAAAAGCGGTGATCGCTCTTACCGAAACAGGTGTTTGGGCAGGTTTTTGTTATATAGAAGCCTGGGGACACGGAAAATTTGTGGCCAATTCCGGCTTAATTGTTTCTCCAGAGTTTAGACAATCTGGGCTTGCTAGAAAAATAAAGCAAGAAGTATTTAAGTTAAGTCAACAAAAGTATCCAGAATCCAAAATTTTCGGTTTGACTACTGGAGCTGCGGTGATGAAAATTAATTCAGAATTGGGTTATATCCCTGTTTCTTATGCAGACCTAACCGACGATGAGGAATTTTGGAAAGGATGTCAAAGTTGTGTCAACTTTGAGATTTTAATGTCTAAAAAACGCCAAAATTGCCTTTGCACAGCCATGTTATACGATCCCAAAACAAACAAGAAAGACTAAAAATCTAGGTATGAAAAAAGTAGTTTTAGCCTATAGTGGTGGTCTAGATACCACCTTTTGTGCCCTTCACCTTTCCAAAGACCTAGGTTATGAAGTCCACGCAGCATTGGTAGATACAGGAGGATTTTCAAAGGATGAATTACTTGAAATCCAAGGTAGAGCAGAGGTATTGGGGATTGCCTCATTTAGAGTCTTGGAGGTCAAAGAAGTTTATTATCAACAGGTAATCAAGTACTTGATTTTTGGCAATGTTTTAAAAAACGATACCTATCCCCTATCCGTCTCAGCCGAGCGTATTGTTCAAGCTACATCTTTAGCTGAATATGCACTTTCTGTAGGAGCTGAGGCAGTAGCGCATGGATCTACGGGTGCTGGCAATGATCAAGTTCGTTTTGATATGATTTTCCACATCCTTGCCCCAGAATTACAAATTATCACCCCCATTCGAGATCTCAAGCTTTCTAGACAGGAAGAAATAGATTACCTCAAACAGCATGGAGTGGAAATGAATTTTGAGAAGGCAGCCTACTCGGTTAACAAAGGAATTTGGGGTACTTCTGTGGGAGGAAAAGAGACCTTGAGCTCCTCTGATTTTCTTCCAGAAGAGGCTTGGCCCACTCCAGTAAGTAAAAAAGATCCTTCTGAAGTTACTTTAGAATTTGTGGAAGGGGAATTGCTTGCTTGCAACGGAACTAGGTATTCTAGCCCGGTAGAAGCCATTCTTCAGCTATCGGCATTGGCCGCACCGTATGGAATAGGAAGAGATATTCATGTGGGGGATACCATTATTGGAATTAAAGGAAGAGTAGGATTTGAAGCTGCTGCTCCCCTCATCATAATCAAAGCGCACCACCTGCTAGAAAAACATACCCTAACCAAATGGCAATTGTCTTGGAAAAAGCAAGTAGCCGAATTCTATGGCAACCATTTGCACGAAGGCCATTATTTGGATCCCGTCATGCGCAACCTAGAAGTTTTTTTAAAAGACACCCAAAAATATGTGACGGGGGAAGTACGGGTGTTGCTTCAACCCTACAGATTTACCTTACTGGGAATCAAATCGGAATTTGATTTGATGTCTTCCAAATTTGGATCTTATGGTGAGATGAATAAGGGATACACAGGGGAAGATGTGAAAGGGTTTACTAGAATTGTAGGTAACCAAACAGCCATTTTCCACAAAGTCACACGAAAGCCATGAAGACTATTCGAACAGCCATAGTAGGAGGAGCAGGCTACACTGGAGGGGAGCTAATACGTCTACTAATTCATCATCCCATTTGTGAATTGGTTTGTATCCAATCTTCGAGTCAGAAAGGAAAAAAAATTACTGAGGTGCACTCGGATTTATTGGGTGAATCAGATCTGGTATTCTCTGAAAACCTTCCTGTAGAGCACTTGGATGCTGTATTTCTTTGTTTACCTCATGGAGAAGCAGTTACATTTTTAACTAGCTATTCCTTGGCTCCAAGCACGGTAGTGATCGATCTTTCTCACGATTTTAGAGATGAATCCCAGGGTTTTACTTACGGATTGCCCGAGGTGAATAAGAAAAAAATCAAAGCTTCTAAAAAAATTGCAAATCCTGGATGTTTTGCAACGGCTATACAACTGGCCCTTGCTCCTGCTGTACAGCAGGCTTGGATCAAGGAAAACGTTCATGTGACCGGAATTACAGGGTCAACCGGTGCAGGAAAAGGCTTATCAGAAACCACACACTTTAGTTACCGGTCTGGTAATATTTCAGTTTACAAGGTATTCGTACACCAACACCTGAAGGAAATTAAAAGAACATTTCGTCAGTTGCAGGATAAGGTTTCACCGGAAATTCTATTTGTTCCGTATCGCGGAAATTTTACCCGTGGGATTTGGGTAACGGCCTACTTTCCCTTTGCAGGAACCTTAAGCGAAGCTCTAGCCACTTATCATAATTTCTATCAAGATGCTGCATTTACTCACATATCTGCTCAGGAGATTCATCTAAAACAGGTGATCAATACCAATAATTGCGTACTTCATCTTCAACAAGAAGCAGGACAACTAATCATCCATGCAGTACTTGATAATTTGTTGAAGGGAGCTTCTGGTCAAGCCGTACAAAACTTTAATCTTGCCTTTGGTCTAGACGAAGGGATGGGGCTCAAGTTGAAGCCCAGTGTTTATTAGTTCTATGTTCAGCAACCTCACAAAAGATGAAACTATTTGATGTATATCCGCTTATCCCCGTCACCATTGTGCGTGCTGAAGGGAGTCGTCTATGGGATGACGAGGGTACAGAGTACCTCGATCTTTATGGAGGTCACGCGGTCATTTCCATAGGACATAGCCATCCGCATTACGTGAAAAGAATCAGCGAACAGCTTTCTTCCCTCGGTTTTTATTCCAATTCCATTCAAATCCCCATACAGCAAGCCTTAGCCAACAAATTGGCTGAGCAATCTTGTCTTCACGAATACCAATTGTTTTTAGTCAACTCAGGCGCAGAAGCCAATGAGAATGCTATAAAAATGGCTTCTTTTTCAACTCAAAAATCAGGATTTATTTCTTTCTCAGGAGCCTTTCATGGGAGGACTTCGGCTGCCGTTGCATTAACCGATAATCCCAAATTGATCGCTCCCTGCAATGCGAGAGAAGATTTTCATATTCTTCCTTGGGGGGATTTGGAAGCAGTAGAAAAAGTACTTGCTAAAAATTCAATCGCTGGCATCCTAATCGAAGGTATCCAAGGAGTAGGTGGCATACAAGTTCCAAGGCCTGAATTCCTTTTGGGTTTAGCCAAACTAGCCAAGCAATGGGGAGCGAAGTTGATTTTGGATGAAGTGCAGTCTGGGTATGGAAGAACGGGCCGTTTCTTTGCGCATCAATGGGTAGATGGTTTTCAACCTGACCTTATCACCGTTGCCAAAGGAATGGGGAATGGATTTCCCCTAGGGGGGCTTCTTTTATCTCCTGAATTCAAGCCCAGTTATGGTCTCCTTGGTACCACTTTTGGAGGAAATCATGTGGCTTGTGCTGCGGGCTTAGCCGTTTTGGAAGTAATGGAAAAGGAAAAATTACAAGAGAATGCATTACTACTTGGGGAAAAATTGATGGCGGCCTTGAAGTCCGTACCTGGAGTGAAGGAAGTGAGAGGAAAAGGACTGATGGTCGGAATTGATTTGGATCGCGATGCAGCACCCGTTCGTAACGAATTGGTTAGTAGATTTAAGATTTTTACTGGTTCTGCCGCCACCAAGGAAACGATCCGGATTCTTCCCCCTTTGTCTATACAATGGAATCAACTACATTCGTTTGTAGATGCCCTAAAGCAGGCGTTAAACAGTTAATTGGATAATGATTTTTTAAAAAAATGAGCATGAAGCACTTTATTCAATTCGAATCCAAAGACCTTGGAGAAAAGCTACTAAACTTGGCTTTGGCCTATAAGGCAAATCCTAGAAGGGATGATCACAAGGGAATAGGTAAACGTGTGGGTTGTATTTTCTTGAATCCTTCCCTTCGTACAAGAGTTTCTACGCAAATTGCTGCACAGCATCTTGGGATGGAGGCCATGGTACTCAACATGGATAAAGAAGGTTGGGCCTTGGAAATGCAAGAAGGAGCTATTATGAATAAAGGTTCTGTGGAGCATATTAAAGATGCAGCAGCAGTTTTAGGAAATTATTTTGATATCCTGGCCATACGAGCTTTTCCTACCTTGAATAATAAGGAAGAAGATACTACAGATTACGTTTTGCACCAGTTTATGAAGTACAGTGGAGTGCCCGTTGTAAGTTTGGAATCTGCTATTCGCCATCCCCTACAGAGTTTAGCAGATCAAATTACAATAGCCGAATGTGCTCCAGTGCAAAGAAAACCCAAAGTAGTTTTGACTTGGGCTCCCCATATAAAAGCAATTCCTCACGCCGTAGCCAATAGTTTTTCAGAATGGACGGTGGGTATGGGACACGAGCTCACCATAGTACATCCCGAAGGATACGAATTGGATCCGAAGTTTACCCAAGGAGCAACTATAAGTTATGATTTAAATAAATCATTACAAGATGCTGATTTTGTGTATATTAAAAATTGGTCAGCGTTCAATGATTATGGAAAAATCTTGTGTACAGACGAGCGCTGGATGCTAACCGAAAAGCACTTGAGCAAGTCACCTGAGGCAAAAATCATGCATTGCTTGCCTGTTAGAAGAAATGTAGAGTTGTCGGATGAACTTTTGGATGGAAACAGATCTTTGGTCCAATTGCAAGCAAAAAATAGGATATATGCCGCCCAGGCTGTGCTCAGCACTATGGTAGATAGTTTAACAGGAATCAAGTAAAATGAAACTTTCAATCGTCAAAATTGGAGGCAATGTCATTGATTTTCCAGAAGAGCTGGAGGAATTCATCACTATTTTCGCAAAGCTACCTGGACCGAAAGTGCTGGTGCATGGAGGAGGAATCATGGCTTCTAGGTTTGGGGAAAGTTTGGGAATCATGCCTGAGATGGTGGACGGAAGAAGAATCACGGATAAGGACACCTTGGACATCGTCACCATGGTCTATGCGGGTTTAATCAATAAAAACTTGGTAGCAAAGCTGCAGTCAAGTAAAGTAAATGCCCTTGGGCTAACTGGAGCAGATGGGAATTTGATTCAATCCGTCAAGCGCCCTGTAAAAGGAATAGATTATGGTTTTGTGGGGGATATTCAAAAAGTAAATGTGGATTTTCTTTCCATTCTACTTCAAGGGGGGATGGTCCCTGTACTCAATGCCATTACTCATGATAAGAAGGGACAGTTATTAAACACCAATGCAGATTCTGTCGCTTCTGCCGTTGCCACGAGTTTGGCAAAGGACCATTTGGTAGATCTTTATTTCTGTTTCAACAAAGCGGGGGTATTGGTGGACGAGAAAAATGAGCAATCCATCATTCCATTGATCAATGAGGATATTTACGGGGAACTTAGAAAAGAAAATGTGATCCATTCGGGAATGATTCCAAAGTTGGACAATGCTTTTGATGCCTTAGGTAAGGGAGTTCAGCGGGTTTGGATTGGAAAAGCTGAAAATTTGGCAATGGCATTCAAGGGTAAACTGGCAGGTACCATTATCGAACGACAACGATACGACTTGTACTGATGGAAAATTCAGCCCAAGAAGCCATACAGGTATTGAAGCAATTTATTGCAATCCCCTCTTTTTCTACCCAAGAAAAAGAAGCGGCTGATCTAATTGAATCCCTGCTGCACCAAAAAGGTTTCTCTTGCCAAAGAGAAGGAAATAATGTATGGGCTTTTGTCAAGGCATTTGACCCTTCCCTACCGACCATTTGGCTTAATTCTCACCACGATACCGTCAAACCAAATACGGGTTATACTAGGGATCCCTTTTCACCAGAAATAGAATCAGGTAAGCTGTATGGTCTTGGCGCCAACGATGCAGGAGCATCTTTAATTGCGTTACTTTTTGCGTTTATTGAGCAAAGCCAAAAGCCTCTTCCCTACAATCTCCTCTTTATTGCATCAGCAGAGGAGGAAATTTCTGGGCAAGAAGGAATGTCTAGTTTGATTCCCTTGCTCCCTCCTGCTGAACTTGTACTCGTTGGGGAGCCCACCCAAATGAAATTAGCAGTTGCCGAAAAAGGCTTGCTGGTAGTGGATGCGGAGATTCAGGGAAAAGCTGGTCATGCAGCTAGAGAAGAAGGTATCAATGCTATTTATGTAGCTTTAGAAGATTTGGAGATCATCCGAAACTTTCAATTCAAAAAAAGTTCGCCTTATTTAGGAAAATCTAAAGTGAGTTGTACGGTAATACAAGCCGGAGAGCAACACAATACAGTACCCGATCTTTGTAGGTATGTATTGGATATACGAGTCACCGAGGTCTACAGTCACGAAGAAGCCCTAGAAGAATTGAGATCCGTATTAAAAGCTGATCTTAAGCCCAGATCACTTCGACTCCGTTCTTCTTATCTACCAAAAGACCATCTTATGTTTGAGGTAGCTCGGCAATTAGAACTAGATACCTTTGGTAGTCCTACCCTTTCGGATCAGGCGTTGATACCCTATCCCTCTGTGAAAATAGGTCCTGGAGATTCCTCTCGTTCACATACTGCAGATGAATATATTTTTATTGATGAGGTAAAAGAAGGTATTCTAGGATACTTACATATCCTAGATGAATATGCTCGGCTCAAAAGAATTAACCCCAAATCACTATGAAACTTTGGCAAAAATCCACCTTATCTAAAAGGGAAGTAGATCAATTTACCATTGGAAAAGATCCAGAGTTCGACCTTTTGTTAGCTCCCTTTGATGTTTTAGGATCTATGGCGCATGCCTCCATGCTAAGAAGTATTGGGTTATTGAGTCAGGCGGAAAACCAAATCCTGCAAAAGGGGTTGAAGAAAATTTACTTAGAAATACAGACCAACTCCTTTAAAATCGATCCTGGAGTAGAAGATGTACACTCTCAAATTGAGCTCTTACTTACCAAAAGGTATGGAGAAGTTGGAAAAAAGTTGCACAGTGGAAGAAGCAGAAATGATCAGGTCGCAGTAGCCCTAAAGCTTTACTATCGAAGTGCCATTCAGGAACTGGTTGCTGAAATTCAACAGCTTTCCACGCTATTACTTGAACTAGCAGAAAAGCATAAAAATGATCTGATGCCGGGCTATACACACACCCAATTGGCCATGCCCTCCTCCTTTGGCTTATGGTTTTCAGCTTTTGCTGAGGGTCTTAGTGAAGATTTGGGCTTGATTCAAATGGCTTTTGAGCTCTGCAATAAAAATCCTCTAGGATCTGCAGCTGGGTACGGCTCTAGTTTTCCATTGGATCGAAACTTGACCACCAGGCTTTTAGGCTTTGAAGACTTACATCACAATGTAATAAATGCCCAAGCGAGCAGAGGCAAGACCGAAAAAACTTTGTCTTTTGCCTTGGCTGGGTTAGCAGGTACCTTGAACAAATTAGCTTCAGACACATGTCTATTTTCCAATCCTCATTTTGGATTTATTTCATTTCCTGAGGAGTTGACTACGGGCAGTAGCATCATGCCTCATAAGAAAAATTTAGATGTATTTGAACTTATACGAGCAAAGACCAACCAGATTCAAGGCGTACCCACTACGATAACCCAACTTCTTACCAATTTAATTTCAGGGTACCATAGGGATATGCAGGTTCTCAAGGAGGAAATTTTTCCAGCCCTAGAGCGCATGAAGTCTTGTTTGCAGATGAGCACCTTTATGCTTCGTGAAATTCAGGTCAAAAAGGGAATTTTAGAAGACCCGTTTTATGCTCACTTATTTTCCGTAGAAGAAGTGAATGCCTTGGTTTTGCAAGGCATTCCTTTTAGAGATGCATACCAGCAAATTGGAAAAGCTATAGAAGAACAGCGGTTTTTCCCGGATCAAAAAAAAGTAATGCACAGCCACGAAGGCAGTATAGGAAATCTGTGTTTACCAGAAATTCAAAGCAAAATTTCTAAAAAAGTGGCTGCATTTGACTTTCAAAAAATTGAAAAAGCAATTTCAAAGCTATTGGCTTAATAATTCGTTTCTACTTTTAAAATAGGGATTTTCTTCTATCTTAGCTGAAAAGTTCACCATCAAACTTTTATCAAGACGTTATGTCTCCACCATTGAATGAAATTTTTAAGTACGATTTAAAATCAAGCTTTGTAGTTTTTTTAGTTGCTCTACCCCTGTGTTTGGGAATTGCAGTAGCCAGTGGAGCACCACCCATTTCAGGATTAATTGCTGGAATTGTGGGAGGTATTGTAGTAGGCTCGCTATCAAAATCCCAGGTATCAGTGAGTGGGCCTGCTGCAGGGCTTACAGTTATTGTTTTAGACTCAATTACTAGCATGGGTTCTTTCCCCTTATTTCTAGGGGCTTTGGTTGTGGCTGGCTTACTTCAACTCATTTTTGGCTTATTAAAAGCTGGTGTATTATCCTACTATTTTCCACTATCTGTCATCAAAGGAATGCTTGCAGCCATTGGGTTAATTTTAATTCTAAAGCAAATTCCACATGCCTTGGGTTACGATAAAGATTTCTTAGGTGACTTTGCTTTTCTCCAACCCGATCAACATAACACCTTTACTGAAATTTTTTATGCCTTTCAATATTTTAGTCCCGGTGCCATCCCCATAATATTAGTAGCACTTTTTTTTGTAATTACATTTGACTTACCTGCAGTAAAGAATCATAAATTATTTGGAAAAATTCCGGGAGCTCTTTTAGCGGTAATTAGCAGTGTTCTAATTAATTTCATTTATCAAGAATTAAAACCAGAATGGGCTTTAGATAATGAACATTTAGTAACAATCCCTATTTTTTCAAATTGGAGCAACTTTTCTTCATTACTAATATTCCCAGATTTCTCCACGATTTCTACATCACTTTTTTGGTCTGTTGCAGGCACGTTAGCAGTCATAGGAAGTGTTGAAACGTTACTTTCTATAGAAGCGGGAGATAAAATGGATCCTTATAAACGCAAAACCCCAGCAAGTAGAGAACTTATTGCTCAAGGAATTGGTAATTCCATATCTGGTTTTTTAGGAGGCTTACCGCTAACAGCTGTGATCGTAAGAACTTCCGCCAATATTGAATCTGGTGCTAGATCTAATAAATCTACCATATTACATGGTATTTTACTTTTGATTTTAGTTTTTAGTATCCCTAATTTACTCAACAAAATCCCTTTAAGTGGCTTGGCGGCTGTTTTACTTTTAGTTGGATACAAATTGGCTAAGCCTTCCTTATTTATTCAGCAATACAAGAAAGGCTGGAATCAATTTTTACCTTTTTTTGGGACCATATTGGCTATCCTGCTAACCGATCTTTTGATAGGAATTGGTATAGGACTAATTTTTGGTTTATTCTTTGTTGTTAAATCAAATTTTCACCGGGCAGTTTCTATCACAGAAAGAAATGGAAACTATCTTGTTAAGTTTCAAAAGGATGTTTCATTTTTGAATAAGGCTATTCTTGTGGAAATGTTAAATACTATTCCCAAAGGAAGTGATGTCATCATAAATGCAACTATGGCAAGTTACATCGACCATGATATACAAGACGTAATAAATACTTTTATTGACAATGCAGAGTCTAACAAAATGAATTTAACTGTAGAAGGCTATAATCCCTACGCTTCCAAACTCATATGAATCCCTACGAAAAATTATTACTTCAGAATAAGGCCTGGTCAGAGGAAAAGTTGCTTATGGACAAGGACTTTTTCAATAGACTTGCACATCAGCAGAAACCTAAATTTTTATGGATAGGATGTTCGGACAGCCGAGTTCCAGCCAATGAGATTACGGGCACTGATCCCGGTGAAGTGTTTGTTCACAGAAATATCGCAAATATGGTTGTTCATACGGATTTAAATCTTTTATCCGTTCTTCAATACGCGGTGGAGGTATTACAAGTAGATCACATCATCGTTTGTGGACATTATGGATGTGGTGGAATTGAAGCAGCCTTAGGGAATAAAAGCTTTGGCTTAATAAATAAGTGGCTTAGAAATATCAAAGAAGTTTACAAATTATATCAGGCTGAGATTGACAGCATAGTTGATTCCAAAGAAAGGGTAAATCGCTTGGTGGAACTTAATGTTTTGGAGCAATGTCAGGATTTAATTAAAACCTCTATTATTCAAAAATCATGGCACGACAGGAAATCACCAGAAATTCACGGCTGGGTTTATGGATTGACTAATGGACTAGTAAAAGAATTAACCACCATAAAACCAGATCCAGAAAACATTCATCCCATCTTTAGGTATTCAGATGATCAATTTTAAATCTCCTAAAAGAGGTATTGAATTGATATGATAAAAGGTATTTTTAATTCCTCTGAATTTTTAACCCTCGAATCAGGAGATATCCTACATGGGCTTGATATCGCTTACACTACTCAGGGAAAGTTAAATGCAGATAAATCCAATGTAGTCTGGGTAGTACATGCCTTGACTGGAGATGCACATCCGGAGATCTGGTGGAAAGGAATAATAGGCGATCAAGGCTTTTTCGATGCTGAAAGATATTTTATCGTATGTGCTAACTTGCTGGGAAGCCCCTACGGATCTACCTCTCCTCTTAGTTTGAGGAAAGATTCTGGAGAACCTTTCTACAGTTCCTTTCCTCCACTCACTACTCGAGACATGGCCAACAGCCTAGATAAATTAAGGGAGCACTTGCAATTAACTCAGCTTCAGGTACTCATTGGTGGATCTTTGGGTGGACAAGTAGCCTTAGAATGGAGTATTAGTTTAGGATCCAAATTGGGCCATGTCATAATCATAGCCGCTTCTTCCAAGTCTTCTCCCTGGCTGATAGGATTTAATCAAGCCCAACGCATGGCGATTTCTTCTGATAGTTCCTGGGGTAAAAATAACCCTGAGGCAGGGTCCAAGGGCTTGATGGCGGCAAGGGCCATGGCCATGTTGAGCTATAGAAATCCTGAAGACTTAAATGCCAAGCAAAAAGATAATTTAGAAAAATTAGATGGGTTTTTAGCCTCTTCCTACCTAAGCTACCAAGGAGAAAAACTAGCCAAAAGATTCAATGCATTTTCGTATTGGACCTTAACCAAAACCATGGATAGTCACGATGTGGGCAGGTCCAGAGGAGGAATAGATCTTGCCCTTCAATCTATTCAAGCAAAAGTTTTAGCTATAGGAATCAATTCTGATTTACTTTTTCTAGCAGAAGAAGTTCAACTTATCAGCCAAAAAGTAAGCCAAGGAGTCTATAAAGAAATTAAATCCACTGTGGGTCACGATGCCTTTTTGGTAGAATTTGAACAATTGAAAACTATTTTATCCTCCTATTTTTCTGAAAAAATTACATCAACTTAACCAAGAAAAGTACTCGCTTTGTAATAAAAATAGCTATTTCTATTATTTAGCTTTTGTCCACTCTACGGTTCTCCCAATCAAGGAAAATCCAATGTATCCTGTTACTTCTAGGATACCTGAAGATTTCAGACTGATTTGACAAGAATAGGTTTTTCCAGATTTTGGATCGTAGATTGTTCCATCATCCCAAATGCCATCGTCAAAGCGTAATCCTTCCAATAAATTTAATCCCATTAAAGTTCTGGTTTTTAATTTTGGATCAGGATTCACTTTGTCAACAGCTGGTTTTCCTCCTGGATTTGGATCCTTTAACCAGACAATTTTTCCATAAAAAGTAGCTCCTCGTTTATAAATTTCTACTTGCGCTGTTTTCTCCGTATTAAACCAAACCCCTAGAATGGCGTTTTCTGATTGTGCTTTGGTTTCATGACTGGAAAGTAGTGTTCCAATGAAAAGAAAAAAGGTAAAAATGCTTGTTTTCATACTGAATTCAATTTGCTTGGAAATTTACAAAGAGCTTTGGATTTTGTTTAATTAAAAATTGTAATACAAACTATAAAGGTAAAGTGGGAGGATTACAGATTAGCTTACTACACCAAGTGCTAGAATTATTGAAGGAAAAAGCGCTTTGGATAGAAAAACTTAAAATTTTATTAATTGCTGATATCCATCTGGGAAAAGCAGCTCATTTTAGGAAGGCTGGGCTACCCATTCCAGAAGAGGTACATGCTCAAGATTTCCTAATTTTAACTCAACTTATTCGGAACCTAAATCCAGAAAAAATTTATTTTTTGGGTGATCTTTTTCATAGTTCTTGGAATCAACAGTGGTCGGTATTCGAATCATTTCTAAGTAAAAATTCTTCCATCAGTTTCCATCTTATCAGGGGAAATCACGATATCATGAGCGAAAAAATATACTTGAATACTTTTTTGAATTTCCACGATTCACCCATAAAAATTGAGAACCTCTTATTAAGTCACGAACCACTGGATGTAATCCCAGAAGGATGTCTCAATATCTGTGGGCATATCCACCCAGGAATAGCGTTGAGGACACCTACCAAACAAAAGCTAAGGCTTCCCGTATTTTATTTCTCGAAGAATATATTGATCCTACCCAGCTTTGGCAATTTTACGGGGAAGTTTATGATTCAGCCCAAACCTGAGGATTTGATTTGGGGTATCAGTGAAAATTTAGTGTTTCCCATCCTTTCTCCTCCAGTCATTGGGTAAATCCGCTTGGCTTTCTTATTTTTGATAAGAATTTTAGTTTTCATGGCAGTTCCTTCACGCACTAAAAAACAATTAGGTCATTTTAAATTCGGAAGTGTATTGTTTAGCACTACCCTTTCCTTATTTATTGTAGGACTTTTTGGGATCATTTTGATTCAAGCCAATTCTCTCACCAAGATTATTAGAGAAAATATTGAAATTCAGGTGTTTTTGGATAAAAACCTACCTGAAAGTAGACTAACTGAACTTAAAAGTGAGCTTTCCTCAAGACCCTTTGTATTGGCTAACGAGGATAGTATTCGTTTTAGATTTATCTCAAGCGACGAAGCTGCCAAAACTTTTATAGAAGATACTGGAGAGGATTTTACTCAGTTTTTGGAGGATAATCCCCTTCGTGACAGTTACGTATTTTCGGTGGCCGAAGAATTTCAAAGTGCAGAGCAATTGGATTTGATCGCAAAAGAATTGCAAGACATTCCTGGAGTATTTGAAGTCTCCTACATGACTGACTTGGTAGACTCTATCAATGCCAACCTTTTTAAAGTAAGCTTAATTATGGGTGGCTTTATATTGATTTTGATTGTAACCGTAATCATGTTGATCAATAATACCATACGATTGGCTTTATTTTCTCAGAGATTTTTGATTCGATCCATGCAATTGGTAGGTGCTACCAGGGGGTTTATCCGTAAGCCATTTTTAATCCGAGCTACCATTTTTGGTGTTATTGCGGGAATAGTAGCCTCTGCTGCTTTATTTTTACTTCTGGAATATACCAAAGGAAGTATTGAGGGGTTTGCATCACTACAAAATACGCCACAAGTGCTAGGTTTATTTTTTGGTCTTTTAATTCTCGGTGGGACCCTTTCTTTGGTAAGTACCTTAGGTGCTGTAAATAAATATTTAAACATGTCCTTGGACGAACTTTATTGATTCATGAGCAAATCATCATTTCCTTTCTCTAAAAAAAATTTCCAGCTCATGTTTGTGGGATTGGCGCTTATTGTTTTAGGATTTATAGTAATGGGATTAGATACTGAGCCAAACGGAAATGGGATTTTAGGTCTCACTGTAGGTCCGATTCTTACCCTATCAGGATTCATATTTGAATTCTATGCCATTTTCGCCAAGTCATCCAAATCGTAAGCGAAAGAATTTTTTTACTTAGGAATCTCCAATTCCATGCAGCAAGAACCCTACGGTGAAGTTTTTCTTTTGGATAAACCCCTACAATGGACTTCGTTCGATGTGGTCAAAAAAATTAGAAATACCTTAAAGATTAAAAAAGTAGGTCATGCAGGTACCTTAGATCCTTTGGCCACGGGACTTTTGATCGTGTGTGCTGGTAAAATGACCAAACAAATAGAATCTTTCATGGGTCAAGAAAAAGAGTATGTAGGAACCTTTGTATTGGGATCTACTACAGAATCTTTTGATTTAGAAAAACCCATAAGTCCAGTAGCTGATCCTAGTCACCTGAAACTGCATCATATCCAAGGTGCAGTTGCTCAACTTACTGGCTCTATCCTACAAGTTCCTCCTATGCACTCCGCCATCAAGATTGGAGGTAAGCGGGCCTACAGTGCTGCTAGAAAAGGAGAAGAATTAGAACTTCAATCGCGTGCCGTTGAGGTTAGGGAATTTGAAATTACGCGATTTGAACAAGGAGAGGTTGATTTCCGGATTTCTTGTTCCAAAGGAACGTATATTCGTAGCCTGGCTCGAGACTTAGGCCAACTTTTAGGGGTAGGTGCCTATCTTAAGTCGCTGCGCAGGACTCGAATTGGAAGTTTTACGCTAGAACAAGCTAAGAAAATTGAAGAAGTTGTAGAACAAGTAACTGCCAGAGAAAATGAAAATTTACGAAGGCTTAGCTGATTTTCCTCCGCTTCGGTATGCCGTAGTTACCTCAGGTACCTTTGACGGTGGACATCTAGGGCATCAAAAAATCCTTTTGCGATTAAAAGATATCGCTTTAAAGAAGAATGGGGAAACGGTATTGATCACGTTTTGGCCTCACCCGAGAATGGTGGTGAATTCAGAAAAAAAGACCCTCCGCTTGCTAAGTACCTTTGAAGAAAAAGTAAGTCTATTGGAGAAATTTGGGGTAGATCATTTGGTGATTATTCCGTTCACTGAAGCATTTTCTCAATTGAGTTCTCAAGAGTTTATCCAAACTGTATTAGTAGACCAAATTCACACCCAATGCCTCGTCATAGGATACGATCATAAATTTGGGAAAAATCGAGAAGGGAGTTTTGAATACCTAAAAACACATGCCGCGGACTTTGGTTTTGAGGTTGAAGAAATCTCCCGTGAAGATGTGGATGATAGTGGAGTATCTAGTACAAAAATCAGGAAGGCACTGGAGCAGGGAGATGTAAAGACAGCTGCGCGATATTTGGGTAGACCTTATGAGCTTGATGGCAAGGTGGTAAAAGGGCAGCAACTTGGAAGGTCTATCGGATTCCCTACAGCCAATATCCAGGTAGAAAGTGAATTTAAATTATTGCCTAAAGACGGGGTATATGCCGTTATGGTGGTATTGGAACAAGATCAATACCGAGCTATGTTGAACATTGGAAATAGGCCGACGGTACAAGGCAATGAAAAAACCGTAGAAGCACATTTGCTTGGATTTGAAGGAGATTTGTATGGAAAACAGCTTCAGGTTCTTTTTATTGATTTTATCCGAGAGCAACAAGATTTCGGTTCCTTGGAGGCACTTAGGCAACAGTTGATCTTGGACAAAAATAACGTTAACTTACTACTATAAGCCCAAATAACATGATCCTAAAAACAGTAAAAGATGCCAAGGAGGCTGTAGCGGATATACCCAGTGGGGCCTTCCTGATGATGGGAGGTTTTGGTCTATGCGGTATCCCAGAAAACTGCATAGAAGCCTTGCTTGAAAAAGGAATTACTGATCTCACTATCGTTTCCAATAATGCAGGCGTTGATGATTTTGGTATTGGCCTATTTCTTAAAAAAAGAATGGTCAAAAAAATGATTTCTAGCTATGTGGGAGAAAATGAAGAATTTGAGAGGCAGATGCTTTCTGGAGAATTAGAAGTAGAATTACTCCCTCAGGGTACTCTTGCTGAGAAAATTCGTGCCGGAGGTGCTGGAATACCTGCATTTTTCACTCCTGCTGGGGTAGGTACAGAAGTGGCAAAGGGAAAAGAAACTAGAGAGTTTGATGGGAAACCCTATTTGATGGAAAGATCCTTCATTTCTGATTTTTCACTTGTAAAGGCATGGAAAGGAGATACAGCGGGGAACCTGATTTATAAAGGTACAGCACGCAATTTCAATCCCATGATGGCAGCTGCAGGTAAAATAACCATTGCGGAAGTGGAGGAATTAGTCCCGGTGGGGACCTTAGACCCCAATCAAATACATACGCCTGGGATTTATGTGCAACGTATTTTTCAAGGAAAAAAATATGAAAAGCGTATCGAGCAACGTACCGTAAGCACCTATAAATGAAATCTTTTTTAAAGTTTGAAGTTGTTATATAAACCCAAATGTTCTCATGCTAACTAAAGAGCAAATCGCCCAACGCATAGCCCAGGAAGTGAAACATGGGCAATACATCAATTTAGGAATAGGAATTCCTACTTTAGTGGCTAACTATATCCCTTCTGAGTTGGATGTAGTACTTCAATCTGAAAACGGCTTGTTGGGGATTGGCCCTTTTCCCACTGAATCCGAAGTAGATGCAGATGTGATTAATGCAGGAAAGCAAACTATCACTATGCTTCCAGGATCGGCTATTTTTGATTCAGCAGAATCGTTTGCTATGATACGGGGAGGGCATGTTCATCTCACCATACTTGGAGCGATGGAAGTTTCCGAACATGGTGACATTGCCAATTGGAAAGTACCCGGAAAAATGGTGAAAGGGATGGGTGGAGCTATGGATTTGGTGGCATCAGCCAAAATGATCATCGTGGCAATGCAACATTGCTCTAAGGATGGACATTCCAAGCTACTTCCTTCTTGTACCCTTCCCATTACTGGGGTGCGTTGCGTTAAAAAAATTGTGAGCGATTTGGCTGTACTTGAGATTGATCCAGAAGGTGGCTTTATATTAAAAGAGCGTGCTCCTGGAGTAAGCGTAGAAGAAATTAAATCAAAAACAGCTGGCAAACTCAAAATTTTAGGTGAGATACCTGAAATGCAATTCAACTAAAAAAATATAATTCTATCCTCTTACCTGTAAAATGAAAAAATCTGAAATCCAGTTTCACATCGAATTAGACACAGAAAATCTTCCCAAGGCCATTAGATGGGATGCCTCTGACAAAGAAATGCCTGGTTTAGAAGAAACAAAAAGTATAAGTGTGAATGTTTGGGACAATTTGAATCATGCCACCTTACGGATTGATTTGTGGACTGAAAGCATGTCGGTTGTTGAAATGAAGAGATTTTATATCGACATTCTTGGTGGAATGGCTCAGACTATATTGAATAGTACAGGAGATGAATTTATGGCAGAAGAAATGAAAGACCTCTGCGATAGACTAGTTAATCACGTGAATGAAGAGAATAAAAAAAATTAATGAGATAGACCTCAAAAAATTTAAATCGAGATCTAAAAGAAAATTTTAAGCTAAAAATAGAATAATTCTAATTTTATAAAATTCTTAAAAATTATGCTTAAATTTTAAATAATTAAAAATAGTTAGTAATTTATTTAAAATTAATAAAATAAAATCGTGTTTTTTAATAAAAAACAAAATTGATGATAATTTAACTTCTATTTTTTTTTCACCAAAATCAATAGAAAATTCCCTTTTTAACATAAATTTCGAAGAATTGAATCGTAAAAAGCTCATTTCAATAAAAACCAAACTATTTTACAAATTAGCCTATGAAAAATTTTACCAGAAAAATCTGGGGCTCATTTTACCTTGGTTTTCTCCATGGTTGGATATTCTAGCAAGGAAGTTGAGATTGCAGGAGGTATTTCCAACCTATCTGTTGAGCTCGCGGAATCTACCATTTTGGGTCAAGAGGTTGTGGTTTCCGCCTCAAGAGTGGAAGAAAGCATTTTGAAGTCTCCAGTTTCCGTAGAAAAAATGGACATTATTGCCATCAGAGACGTGCCTCAAGCTACTTTCTATGATGCATTAAACAACATGAAAGGTGTGGAAATGAGTACCCAATCCTTAACCTTCAAGTCTTTTAACACCAGAGGTTTTAATGCCAACGGTAACGTAAGAACGGTACAATTGATTGACGGTATGGATAACCAAGCTCCCGGGCTAAACTTCTCCGTGGGTAACATTGTGGGTATTTCTGAATTGGATCTTGAAAGCGTAGAATTGCTTCCTGGTTCGGCTTCCGCACTATATGGACCTAATGCCATCAACGGTATCCTCTTGATGAATTCTAAAAACCCATTCCAATACCAAGGTCTTTCTGCCAATGTTAGAACAGGGTTAATGCATCAATCGGAAAGAACCACACCTGGTACTGGATTCTATGATTTTAGTGCTCGTTATGCTAAAGCATTCAACGATAAGTTTGCCTTCAAGATGAATGTTTCTTACTTACAAGCAGACGATTGGCAAGCCAATGATTTCCGAGATCAGTCTTTATTAAATGCTTCTCGAATCAATAAGGGAGACAGAATTTCTAACCCTGCTTACAATGGAGTTAACGTCTATGGAGACGAAACCAATGTCAACATGGTATCTGTGGCTCAAAGCATGATTGCTGCCGGTGCATTGCCAGCTGCTGTGCTACCCTTGATTCCGCAGACCTTTGTTTCTAGAACAGGTTATAAAGAATCTGATATCGCTGATTACGGAACTAAATCCTTGAAATTGAATGCAGCCTTGCATTACAGAATTAATGACCGTATCGAGGCCATTATTCAAGGAAACTACGGTTTTGGAACTACTGTGTATACTGGAGCGGATCGTTATTCTATTGCTAATTTCAAACTGGGTCAATACAAAGCAGAACTTAAAGGAGCCAACTGGTTCTTGAGAGGATTTACTACCCAGGAGCGTTCTGGTGATGCTTTTGCTGCCGGTATTGCTGCACAAGGAATCAACGAAGCATGGAAACCAAGCAGTACCTGGTTTCCTCAGTATGTAGGAGCTTTTGCACAAGCTAGAGCAAGAGGTCTTGACAATGCTATGGCTCACGATGCCGCTAGAGCCTTTGCCGATCAAGGTAGATTACTTCCAGGTACAGCAGCGTTTGAAGCAGCTAAAAGTGCAGTAACAAGCCGACCTATTCCTGGTAATGCCTCTGGTGTAGGAGCAAGATTTGTGGATAAAACAAACTTGTACCACGTAGAAGGTTCTTACCAATTCACTAATATTACTTGGGCTGATTTTGTTGTAGGTGCTAACTTCAGAACTTATCAATTAAATTCTGAAAAGACCCTTTTTGCTACAGATGAAAATGGTGACGAATTCACAATCAAGGAGCATGGAGCTTATGTACAAGGAGCAAAGTCTATGTTTAATGATAAATTTAGACTGACAGCTTCAGCGCGTTACGATAAAAACGAGAACTTCAAGGGTCAGTTATCTCCTCGTGTATCAGGCGTATATACTGCAGGAACACACAATTTCAGAGCTTCTTACCAAACTGGATTCCGTATGCCAACGACCCAAGATCAATACATTGATCTGGTTACTCCTCAGGCAAGGTTGATAGGTGGTTTGCCTTTGTTTAGAACGCGTTACAACTTCACTGCAAACCCAGTGTATTCTCTAGCCACTGTAACTGCTTTTGGTGGAGCAGTTTTGGCTGATACCCAACCTTCTTCACCGGTGTATCAAGCTTCTATTGCACAAGCTACCCAGTTGGCGATCACTCAAGCGACCAATATTGTAACTCAACAAGTGCTGGCCGGTCAAATACCAGCTGCTCAAGCACCTGCTGCTATTGCTGCTTTGGTTCCTACCATCGTGCCGCAAATTGCTGCTCAGTTGGTACCTGCTAACGCTGCTTCAGCCAATAGAAGTAAGCTAGTTCCTTTCAAGCCTTCAGATTTCAAACCTGAAATCGTAAGATCTTATGAAGTGGGATACAAAGGTTTGTTTGCCAACAAATTATTGATTGACGCGTATGCGTATTTCAACCGATTTGAAAACTTCATTGGTGGCCAAGTGTTGGTTCAGGATAAGAACTTCAATCCTGCTAGCCCTGCTTCTGCCCTTGGTCTTAACCTACTAAGCGCCAATACAAGAAACATCTATTCTATGCCAGTTAATAGAACTGAGACGATTAATTCTTGGGGTTGGGCTTTTGGTGCAGATTATAAATTGCCAAAGAATTATACCTTAGGTGGTAACGTGTCTTACAATACCTTACAAAACCTTCAGGAATTGACAAAAACTGGCTTCCAGCCTTCTTTCAATACTCCTGAATACCGTTATGTAGTTAACTTCGCTAACCGTGAAGTAGCTAAAAATGTAGGATTCTCTGTTTCTTACAGATGGCAAGGAGAATTTGTATGGCAGTCTTCTTTTGTAGCACCTACGGTTTCTTCACAGCAATTATCAGTGATGCCAGCGTTTGGCACCTTTGATGCTCAAATGAGCTTCAAAATGAAAGCTTTGAAGTCAATTCTTAAAGTAGGTGGAACCAATTTGTTTAATAGCACTGGCTATAGACAAGCATGGGGTAATCCTACCGTAGGTTCTATGTACTACGTAAGCTTGACCTTTGATGAGTTCTTGAACTAATCCAATTCAATTTAAAAAAAAAGGCTGTTCGAAAGGACAGCCTTTTTTTTGTACCAAGTACAAAGTACCAAGTACAAAGTACCCTACCTGCTCAGGAAGGCAAGATCCTTCCGAAGCACCATTTACGTCATAACACTAACCCATACTTTGTACATCGTACTTGGTACAAAAAAGGCCATCCCACAGGATGGCCTTTTTAAAAGAAAAATTTATTGAAGTTTAATGTACCTCCCCCATCATTTTACGAAGAATGGGTTTGAGAATAAATAAGAGTACTGCAGAACAAATGACGGTGTACACAATCATCATAAATTGATTTGGCATGGTAGCTAATCCTTCTTTGGATCCCCCACTCGCCTCACCAGCAATTAAACCTGCAAAAAGGTTACCCAAGGCTACGGAGAGGAACCAAATGCCCATCATTTGTCCACCATAGTTTTTAGGAGCCAATTTAGTAACTAATGAAAGGCCTACAGGAGATAAACTTAATTCTCCAAACGTATGCAGCAAATAAGTTACGATCAACCAAGTTGGGGCTGCCAATTCACCAGAGGCAGCGATCTTGGTGGCGAAATACATCACAAAAAATCCTATACCCAGCAAAGCCAAACCAAAGGTGAATTTTAAAGGAGAACTGGGTTCTAAATTTTTTCGTCCTAGCCAAACCCACAAGGCAGCAAAGAACGGTGCAAAAATGATAATAAATAAAGAGTTAATAGACTGAAAATATCCCGTAGGAATTTCCCATCCCAATACTTTTCGATCGGTAAATCGTTCTGCAAATAAGTTCAAGGTAGAGCCAGCCTGCTCAAATCCGGACCAGAACATGGCTGAGAAAAAGAATAAGATGGCAATGACACTCACTTTGTTTTTATCGGCATTAGAGAGACCGCCAAAAGCAATTACATACACCAAATACCCAGTTGCTACAATTGCAATCACAGTTCCAGAAGACTTAGCGATAGCTTCAACATCAATCGGTACTACGCCTGCAAACAACAAGCCTATCACTACGATACCTACCAATCCAATAATAGAGGTTAAGGATTTCAATTTGGTTTGAGCAGCTTTTTCTTCTTTTGTTACCACTACTGGCACTTCCCCATAGCCGTCAAGAGCCTTACCTGTAAGCTTGTACTGAATCAAACCGAAGATCATTCCTAATCCGGCCAATCCAAACCCGAGGTGCATATCGTATTCTGCTACCGTAGCACAAGCCAATGGTGCGATAAACCCGCCAATATTGATACCCATATAAAAAATAGAGAAGCCCGCATCTCTTTTGGAACTTCCAGCGGGATACAATTGACCAACAATGGAGCTAATGTTGGGTTTGAGTAAGCCCGTTCCTAGAACGATCAAAAGCAATCCTAAGAAAAATGAAGTGGTATCCAAGGCACTCAAGCTTAATTTTGAGGATGAATCGCCTGATATCCATCCTTCAATTCCCGGCAGAGCCATCATAAAATGGCCCATAGCAATAATAATGCCTCCATACCAAACTGATTTTTTTAACCCAAAAAGTCGGTCTGCTAGCCATCCCCCTGGGAGTGCCATGAGATAAACCCCCATGGTGTAAAGTCCGTAAATGGCGCCTGAGGTCTTATCATCAAATCCCAAGCCTCCATCGGCAATGGTTTTGGTCATAAATAAGATCAGTAGGGCCCTCATGCCATAATAGCTGAATCTCTCCCACATTTCTGTAAAGAATAGCGTCATCAGTCCTTTTGGATGACCAAATGCGGTGGGGCCTGTAAAATCTGAGTTAAGTGCTTTTTCCAAGGGAATTTGGGTTTAGTTGAGGTAATGCTTCTACAATGATAAACTTTTTTGAGAGTTCAATCCAAAAATCTTATATAAACTACATCCCTATTAATTTCAAATTAGTTGAAATCTTTTAGATGGAGATGAATTTAAATGCCCCATCATATTTTATTTTTGCAATGCAAAACTAACCAAGACCCTCATCAACACTTACCTATGAAAACAGCAGAATTGATTACAGAAAAGGGAACCATGCACATTGAATTTTATGAAAAAGATGCGCCTGGAACCGTTCAAAATTTTATAGACTTGGCTAAAAAAGGATTTTATGATGGATTGACCTTTCATCGCGTAATCCCCAATTTTGTGATTCAAGGGGGTTGTCCTTTGGGTACTGGTACAGGTGGCCCTGGGTACAAAATCCCTTGTGAATTGGATGGGGGTAATCAATACCATGACCGTGGCGTATTATCCATGGCCCATGCAGGAAGAAATACAGGAGGATCTCAATTTTTTATTTGCCACAGCAGAAGCAACACCGCTCATCTGGATAGAAATCATACCTGCTTTGGAAAAGTTGTAGAAGGTCTGGAAGTCATAGATGCTATCCGAGCTGGGGATAAAATTGAAAAAATTCTAATCCACGAATCTTGATTTATTTTTTCCGTGATGAGAAGTGTGGAAAACGCTTTTCATCACGGATTGTAATGCTTCATTTGACGCGATGAGGCAGCTCTTCCAGGATACGTAAGATTTCTTGATGGATCTTAGGAGCCGTTTCTGGTCCTAAAGAATTAATTTCCCCATAAGGTCTTTCATGGTATTCATAGGTATAAGGAGGTTCTACGTCCCATTGGCTCTTGGGTACGATATATCCTATCATGTCATTGGACATTCCAGAAAAGAAGGCGTATTGACCAGGTATACGAGTACCAATAGCAGGAACCTCCATGGGTGAAATTTGAAAGTCACCTCCTTGGGGAGATTCAATACCCCCATGTAAAATTTCTGGGTAAAGCTCTCCTGGTACATGCACAAATGTGGCTGGACCTAAAAACCAAGCCGAAACTTCTGATCGGATTTTCTTCCAACCCACAAATCCTCGGTCAAAAATACCTAGAAAGGCAGCTAGTTGGAAAAGAGAATTGTCCATGGCTAATTCAATAGTTTTGGCCCTAATTCCTAAATCCAAGGAAGAATGGAGCGTTAAACTACTGTCTTGAAGCGTTTCCAAAGTAATCTTTGCTAAGGCCTTACCTTGCGCTTGAATCTTCTCAGACGATTGCTTGGTGACTTCTATTCCGGTGAATGGGTCTTTGACGGCCATGTCAGGATGTGTAGTCATCAATCCACCCACCGCTCCATTGAGAAAAATGGCTACTCCACCTAGACCAGGTGCTACCAAAGAATCTGATATAGGGATTCCATTTTCAACGTAGTTTCTCCAAGGATCTGCAAAATCTGAACTCAATTGAATATTTTGAGACCAAAGCGTCTCGGGATGATTGCCCCAATTCATGATCGTGCCTAGCGTTTGTCCAGTTTGGGCGTCAATCACCTGCATGAGTTTCAATCCTGCATCGGCTACCATGGGCATCCGAGTATCTCCTACCAAGGGTTCTAATCGATTGGGTTCTACCGCAAACTTTACCAGAGCTTTTTTCTTTGCTGCATACGCTTTTTCAACCGCCTCTTTGATGCCTTCTTGAACTTTAGTCAAATAAGCAGGATTGACTCCCCTTTCGTATTCGGATGGCCCCCACATACCCATCACATCCGGAGATGAGTGCACATGGGTACTGGCAATTACTACATAATCTACATCTGGAAGTGCTTCTTCGATCATTTTTCGCGTTGCAATGACCTCATCGTTACCAAAGCCAATCATGTCAATCACACAGAGCGCCAAGGTAATATCTCCAGAATTCAGTACCATGGCCCTAGCCCACAACTTGTCTAAGACACCTTGAGCAGGTCTAGAATTATGAAAACCTGCTAACCAAATGGCATCAAACTTTCCATTTCCATTGCTATCCTCAAACCTGTCCCCTTTTTCAGGATCATATTTGGAGTCGCCGTCTACATCTTCCCAAGTTTCAAAATCGGTAGGAGTGATATCTATTTTGGCAAACCCAGCTTCAAGTGGACCCGAACTTGAAAATAAAGTTAGGTCCACACGGTAATCTGGATGCCGGTCTCGGAATTGATACCAGGCATATATGGCAATCCCAGTAAGGATAAAAACTATTCCTATCAAAACAATTCCTAAAACCTTTTTCATTGTATTAAAATGGATGATAACCTCCTAAGCTACAAAAAATAGCCTTACAATTAAAGTACATGAATTAGGCTAAGCTTCGTTTTCGAAATTCCTTTTCATGGATTTCAGAATGGGGTACAATTTGTCTGTACCACTTCAGACGAAGTTCATGTTTCTCCTCTTCCGTAAGAAACATGTTCCCCGCGGGGTCTTGGCTCGCCTGTTTGGTAAGCTCATATAAAAAAATAGAAGCAGCTACCGATACATTAAAGCTTTCTGTAAATCCATGCATGGGTATATGCAGTAAGCCGTCTACCTGCTGTGCTACATGAGTGCTAATGCCCTCGTGCTCGTTTCCAAATACTAAGGCAATTTTTTGATCTGGAGTAATCGGAAAATCATAAATCGAAGTGGAAAACGGCGCAGGGCTAGTAGCAAAGATTCCATATCCCTGTCTTCTAAGTTGGGAAAAACATTGTTGGACCCCCTTACCGTCTTCTCCCACAAACTTGTGAAGATCAACCCATTGGGAAGCACCTCTGGTAACAAAAGGATTGATCTTATATTGATCTGTTTTTTCGATGAGATGGATGTCTTGAATGCCAAAACAATCACAAGTTCGAAGAACAGCACTCGCATTATGCGGCTTAAAAATATCTTCCAAAACAAGGGTAAAAAAACGTGTCCTCTTAGCTAGAACACGTTCTATAGATCGCTTTTTAGCTTCGGTAATGTATTGACCCAAGTAATCTACCAAGGCTTGATCTGAAAATTCAGGAGCGATTTGGTCAAGCATGGTTCTTCAATCTATCCTAAAATAAGCCCAATTGCTCTTCATCTCCCTTTTTAGGGGTTAAGGAAATGGTACTTCCAACTTCTATGGAATCGTTGGGTAGGTCTTCCGATTGTTCCTCCTCAGGTTCTTCTTGTTTAAGCTCATTTTCTAGTGGCTCAGAAGATATCAAGTGTACCTCCTTTACCTCATGTGAACTCAGCTTATTTCCAATCGCTTTCCAACCTTTGACATCGATCAACATGTCCATATCAAATTCCATCTGCTCTTCTTGTTTCCCTTTTAGTAGCGTCACCGACAATTGGGCTTGGGTATCTGTAGTGACTACCTTCAAGTAAGATTGCTTATGGTCAGTTATGAAACTAAATCGTTTGTTTAAGGTAGTCGTTTCGATCAAAAATCGCTTGACCATAAAGGTCTTAGAAGCTCCGTCATAATACACGGCAGCTATGATTTTTTGTGGGTCAAATTTCTGTAAGAGCAGCACTTCATTGGGCTCGTAACGATTCGTCAATTCGAAATTGGTAAGTTCATAGTCTCCATTGCGGTAGCAAACCAATATTTTATCATCTCCTAAAAAGTTACCTACTATTTTTCCTCTAGCATCCGTATTTAATCGTCCTACAGAGGAATCATAATAAACATTCAATCCTCCTAAAGTAGACTTACCTTCCATTTTAAACTGTACTTTTCGTACAGGGTACTTGGTAAGAATATTTCCACCTGCAGCTCTGCCTTTGATTTCGATCTCGGAAAAATCAAAATCAAATACCTTAATTCTCGCCTTAGCTCCTTGAGTGAGGTAAACCGTAACTACCTCGGCTTCACCGTTTGGATTTGCTGTAAGGTACAAGGCCTTGGATCCTTTAGTTCCCTTAGTAAGCTCATATTCTTTATCTCGAGTGACTCCACCTACCTGAAATCTTTTCACCATGGCCCTACCCGAGGTTCCATCAAGGTAGATGAGGTTGTAGGTCATCCTTTCGTCATTTTTCTTAAAAACTCCTGCATACAGGATATCTTTACCCATAAACAACTTTTCTTGGATTTTGGAAACGACCAATTTCCCATCTCTGCGAATAACCAATATTTCATCCAAGTCTGAGCAATCGCAGATGTATTCGTCCTTTTTTAATCCGAATCCTACAAAGCCGTCTGCCCTATTTACGTACAACTTGGCATTGTTGGCAGCTACAACCGAGGCTTGGATGGTATCAAAAGCCCTAATTTCCGTCTTCCTTTCTCTTCCTTTTCCATACTTATCGAGCAAGTTTTCAAAGTAAGCGATGGCAAAATCAGTCAAATGCTTGAGGTTGTAATTGACTTCTTTCAATTCTTCCTGCAAGCGCTTCATGAGTTCGTCTGCCTTAAAAGCATCAAATTTTGAGATCCGCTTGATTTTAATTTCGGTCAACCGTACCAGGTCTTCTTGTACGATTTCTCGATAAAAATCAGGCTTATAAGGATCCAATCCCTTGTCTATGGCTTCCAACACCGCTTCCCAGGTGGTACATTCTTCTATATCTCGATAAATACGATTTTCAATAAAAATTTTCTCGAGTGAAGAGAAAAGCAGTTTTTCTAATAACTCCCCCTTTCGGATTTCCAACTCTCTTTTTAGAAGTTCCTTGGTCTGCTTGGTATTGTAAGATAAAATTTCATTGACCGAGAGAAATACCGGCTTCTCTTCGATAATTACGCATGCATTGGGAGAAATAGAAACTTCACAATCGGTAAAGGCATATAAAGCATCTATGGTCACGTCCGGTGACACCCCGGGCGCCAACTGTATCTGGATTTCTACATCTTTGGCAGTATTGTCCACTACCTTTTTGATTTTAATCTTCCCTTTTTCGTTGGCCTTCAAAATTGAATCTATCAAAGAATCTGTAGTTACTCCAAAGGGTATTTCTTTGATAATTAATGTTTTATTTGCATCTTCTTCAATTCTTGCTCGAACCTTAACTCTTCCTCCCCTCTGCCCTCCTTGATATTCCGAAAAATCAGCCAATCCACCGGTTTGAAAATCTGGTAACAACTGAGGGGTAGTGCCTTTCAACACCTGTATGGATGCTTCAATCAATTCTCTAAAGTTGTGAGGAAGAATTTTTGTTGATAGTCCAACGGCAATTCCTTCTACTCCCTGAGCCAAAAGCAAGGGAAATTTTACGGGGAGGGTTATGGGCTCACGTTTTCGACCGTCGTATGAAAGCTGCCATTCGGTGGTTTGGGGGTTGAAAACTACTTCTAAGGCAAATTTAGATAGCCTGGCTTCAATATATCTCGGTGCAGCTGCACCATCTCCAGTTCGTACATCTCCCCAATTACCCTGTGTTTCGATCAACAAATCCTTTTGACCTAAATTCACAATAGCATCGCCAATAGAAGCATCTCCATGGGGATGGTATTGCATGGATTGCCCAATGATGTTGGCAACTTTATTGAATCTTCCGTCATCCATCTCCTTCATAGCATGAAGGATTCTCCGTTGCACAGGTTTTAAGCCGTCCTCAATCGCTGGAACAGCTCTCTCCAAAATCACATAAGATGCATAGTCCAAAAACCAATCCTTGTACATTCCTGTGACAGGAACCGAATCATGAAGATTGGCATCAAATTGATCTGAGGATAGGGTTTCGTCACTCATTTGGTGTAGTTAATTCAAATTCTTCTTGATACGTACTAGGAACTTCCTCCCCTTAGGGATTTATTCCTGATGCGCTAATTTATTTCTGCTTCGTCTAAGGCTTCTTCTTCTTTCTTAGGATCGTCCAATGCCAAATCCTTTTCTATCCTCAAATTGTCAATAATAAAGCTTTGTCTATCGGGAGTATTTTTTCCCATATAAAAAGAAAGTAAATCAGATACCTTGGTGTCTTTATTAAGTATAATGGGGTCTAGACGAATATCTTCGCCAATAAAACCACCAAATTCCTCTGGGGAAATCTCTCCTAATCCTTTAAAACGCGTTATTTCCGGCTTTCCACCTAATTTATGGATCGCTCTTTGTCTTTCTTCATCGCTGTAGCAGTAGATCGTTTCCTTTTTATTTCTGACCCTAAACAAAGGAGTATCAAGAATAAAAAGGTGTCCATTTTTAACCAAATCAGGGAAAAATTGAAGGAAATAGGTCATGATCAGCAAACGAATATGCATTCCGTCCACATCCGCATCCGTGGCAATAACTATCTTCCGATAACGGAGATTTTCAATCCCATCTTCAATATTGAGTGCATGCTGCAACAGGTTAAACTCCTCATTTTCATACACCACCTTTTTTGTCATGCCATAACAATTCAGAGGTTTACCCCGCAGGGAAAATACAGCCTGCGTTTGCACATCTCTACTCTTGGTAATTGAGCCCGAGGCCGAATCCCCTTCTGTGATAAACAACATGGATTTATTTTTCACATCTTCTTCGGCCTTGGGATCATCGTAGTGCACCCTACAATCACGTAGTTTTTTATTGTGAAGATTTGCTTTTTTAGCCCGTTCATTGGCTAATTTTTTGATCCCGGAGATTTCCTTTCTTTCCCTCTCCGATTGTAAAATACGCTTCAATAGCGCATCAGCTGTAGAAGGATTTTTATGGAGGTAATTGTCCAGCTCAGTCTTTATAAAATCATTGATAAAAGTTCTCAAGGTAGGCCCATCGGGTCCCATGTTTTGAGAACCTAACTTTGTTTTGGTTTGAGATTCGAAAACAGGTTCTTGCACCCTTACGGCTATTGCGGCTACCACCGATTGACGGATATCAGCTGCGTCAAAGTCTTTCTTGAAGAATTCACGAATCGTTTTTACTAGGGCTTCACGAAAAGCCGCCAAGTGTGTACCTCCTTGCGTGGTATATTGCCCATTGACAAATGAATAGTATTCTTCTCCATAGCTTCCCGAATGGGTCATGGCCAATTCAATATCGTTTCCTTTTAAATGGATAATGGGGTACCGTAAACTCTCTTCGTCGACTTTGTTGGACAGGAGGTCAAAGAGACCTTTATCGGAAAAAAACTTTTTTCCATTGAAGTTGATGGTCAAACCTGCATTCAGGTACGCATAATTCCAGATCTGATTTTCTAAATATTCTGGAATAAAATGGTAATTTTTAAAAATAGAGGCATCAGGAGAAAATATCACTTTGGTGCCATTCCGTTCTGACGTTTTCTCCAAAGGAGCGTCTTGGATCAATATCCCCTTTTCAAATTCAGCAATCTTGGTTTCCCCTTCGCGTATGGATTGGACTCTAAAAAAGTCAGAAAGAGCATTGACTGCTTTGGTACCCACCCCATTTAGGCCAACAGATTTTTGAAAAGCACCAGAGTCATATTTTCCTCCCGTATTGATTTTTGAAACGCAGTCGATGACTTTTCCAAGTGGAATTCCACGACCATAATCCCGCACTTCCACTTTATGCTCTGTAATCTTGACATCAATGATGCGGCCATGCCCCATCATGTGCTCGTCAATAGAATTGTCTATTACCTCTTTGACCAGGACATAGATCCCATCGTCTTGAGCGCTTCCATCGCCTAATTTACCAATATACATCCCCGGGCGTAATCGGATGTGTTCTCGCCAATCTAAGGATTTAATGCTGTCTTCTGTATAGTTTGCTTCTTGCGACATGGCCAATTATCCTTTTTGCCTAGCTAAATTAATTTTTCTCAAAAGCAGTACAAGTAAACCTATGACCCAAATCACTAAAAGGCTTGGAGCCAAATAAAACCAAAGACTGTAGGCATCTACACCTAGTCCAACAGGGTCATTGAGGGTTTGTACCACAAAGCCGGCCAATCCCAAATTTACATTGATCCAAGCGCCAAAGGTGTAAAACCAGGTGAGAATATAGTCTCGGTAAGGATCTCCAATGGGAAAAATACGATGTAGTCTAGAACTCGTTTTTGTTTCTAGCGCCTTTGGAAGAATCAAGGTAAGCAAGTTGCTCCCTAAAAATGCAATCAACAAGGTATAGAAGAAAGTATCCTTCGACCATTCCTGAATAATTATCCCCTGATCGTCGGCAGTAAAACCAAATTTATCAGGCAAGGCAGCATAGAAATACATCAAAGAAACAATAAAGACTGTAAGGCTTAGGTAGTAGAAAACTTTCCCGAATCTGTAATACATGAATAAATGGATTGATTTTGCGAATATAACCGATTTGCTTGAACCTTCTCCCTAAAAAAGAAGTTCAAAATAGACAGGTGGTGTCAAAATGGAGAATAAGCTTCAAGGCTTAAGAAGGATTTCAAAAAACACCCCATCTTTGAAGAATATTTTATACGATTCATGAAGTATTTTCCCTTTTCACTTGCCTCTCTTCTCTTCCTATTCTTCTCTTGGTCATGCAGTAGTGCAGTAGATGCGGGAAAGATTGATTTAGAAAATTGGAAAGCAGATCGCTATGGATGTAAGGGATTACGAGTCAAAGACCTAGAAGAGCTCCGAACAATTAAAAATCAGTTTTTGGGAATAGACAACCAAGCCTTAATTAAAACTTTTGGAAGACCAGATCGGGTAGAATTGGTCGATAAAAGCCAAAGTTTTTTCTTTTATTTTCTAGAACCCAGTGGGGACTGTCAAGGTGTGGAAGCAAAAAAAGAACCCTTAAAGGTTCTTTTTAGAATGAACGCACTCAGTAAAGTCTCCGAAGTGACCATTACAAACCTGAATCCATAAAGCAGAGTGCTGCCGCCCCCAGGGTACCCGCATTATTTTCTAATGTGGCCTTTTTCAAGCGTAAATCTTTCAAATAATAGGAAGTGAGGTATTTTCTGGTATTGTAATCTATGGTAGGCATCATAAATTCAAGTCCTGCAGAAATTCCTCCTCCAAAATACACATCCGTCACATCGAGCACCCGAATGGTAGAAACGATGGCCTCGCTGAGGATTTCTCCCACTTCTCTAAAAACCATCAGGGACACTTCGTTTCCTTCCCGAGCGGTATCTACCAATAAATGGGTACCCAGTTCCTTTCCTACCAAGTTGCCTGCTTTTTCAGGATAAGCAGCAATTAGATTTCCCATTATTTTTAAAATCCCTTTCCTTCCCACCAGGCTCTCTAATCCTGCATTTCCTCTAGAGAGCATGTGTCCCATTTCTAGGGCATTACCTCTGGATCCTTTAAATACTTTTCCGTCCAAAACCAGGGCACTCCCTATACCTGTTCCCATGGTGATAAAAAGAAAATTATCAGATACCTCTCCTTTTCCAAAGTAAAACTCGCCTATAGCTGCTGCAGCGGCATCATTTTCCAAAAAGAATTCGTGCTCAGGAAATGATTTACTCAAGGTGGTCTGAAGCGGAAAATTATTTAAATCAGGTATGGCTGGGATTTCTAATGGGGTAGTTCTGTCCTTACTGATCATTCCAGGAAGGCCAATTCCTACTTTTCCTACCTGGGGATAAAGTTTTAGGTATTTTTCCAAAATGGACACAAAGTTTGCTCCAAATCCAGAGCTGTGCTCTCGGTAGGAGGTGGTATCTTCTTTGTGAAATTCAAGAAGATCCCCGGATCTGTCTACCAATCCAATTTTAACATGGGTTCCCCCCACATCTACTCCTAAAAACTGACTCTCATTAAACTTCATGGTTATTTCCCTAGGTTTGATTGCTAAAAAAGCAAAACTATTCCATTACTTCTTATATTCTTTGCCGATCTCATAAAAAATTTTGTGTACAGCCGGACATACCAAGGTGTTTTTTAAAGTCAAGTCCAGAATACCAAGCATGTTTTTCCTGTTGGTATGAGGATATTCTCGGCATGCTTTGGGGCGACTTTCGTAGACCAAACATGCATTATCTGAGCCTAAAAAGGGACAGGGAGCACTTTTAAATACAAAATCCCCATCTTCGTCTCGGTAGAGGTAGGTATTTACAAATTCACTGGATTTCATTCTAAAAATTTTTGCCAAGCGATCGATATCGGTCTGAAGAAGGATAGGACTGGTCGTTTTACAACAATTGCCACAGTCCAAACAATCCAAGCTAGCAAAAACAGCCTCGTGCTCCCGATGAAACTTCTCATCTAAATTTTTAGGACGGGTCGCTTTTATCTTGTCCTTTATTTTTTTGTTGGAAGGATAGTCGGAGCTACTTTCTTTTGAAAATTTTTCTAAATCTATGGCCACTTCGTTGTGGGATTTCTTTGGAAAAAGTGAATATAAACCAATGCCTAGTCTCGAGACAAGGAAATGCCATCTTCATGAATAACTATTTCTCGAGCTTTGTAAAGCTGACCTATGCACTGCTTGAATTGCTTCTTGCTCATGCCTAATTGCGCCTTGATCGCTTCTGGGTCAGAGCGATCATGTAGGGGTAAAAATCCTTTTTCCTGAAGCATTTTTAGAATCTTCTCTGCACCCTCTTCGTACTTAACCCTACCAAAGGGATTCCATTGCAAGTCTAATTTACCGTCCTCTCTACGCTTTTTAACCCAAAGCTTTCGTACCTCTCCCAGGTTTACCTCTTCAAACACCTCATTGGCATAAAGCAGACCCTCGTACCTATCCTCCAATAAAACCTTATACCCTAACTCCGTTTTTTCGAATATCAATCCCTTACACTCCCCTCCCGGCACATAATCTTTGGGTGCGGGATAAATAAATTCCCTGTATTTGCTCACACCAATAAGACGATTGGATCGATAATCCACGCAAACTTTTACCAAATACTGTTGACCTGCTACCATAGGTTTAGCCATTTCTGCGTTGGGAACAAACAAATCTTTCAATAATCCCCAATCCATAAATGCTCCGAAAGAGGTGACTTCTTTGCAAGTCAACATCCCAAACTCATCCAATTGAAGCAAAGGGGTATCTTTTACAGCCACTGGACGATCTTCACTATCGGTATATACAAAAACTTCCACTTCGTCTCCCGCTCGTTCCTCCCCAGTCAAATAACCTTGTGGAAGGAGTACCTCTGCTCCATCGCTTAATGCCAAGTAGGCCCCAAAATCTGTAAACCTATTGATGTATAGTCGATTGACTCGTCCTAATTCTTTCATGTCCTAAAGGTAAAAATTTATCCTATGGAATAGAGAAAAGAAATATAGACATCCCCTGTCAGGAAAGACAGCAAGCATGTTGGAATTGCCTTGTCTTAGCCGTAGTTTTGATAGCTTTAATTCAGCAGATTATCCAACTTAATTTTTATAAAATCAATTGAAATGAAAACTATTTCGGTCATTGGTTCAGGTACCATGGGCAATGGAATCGCCCACCTATTTGCGCAGTTTGGCTTTGAAGTAGCCTTGGTAGACCTTTCTCAAGAGCAACTCCAAAAAGCCTTGCTAACCATTTCCAAGAACATGGACCGGCAGGTTGGAAAAGGTGTTTTGCAAGAATCAGAAAAATTGGCTTCATTGAAACGCATTCATCTTTTTACCGACTTGGCTACTGGCGTAAAAGAAGCTGACTTGGTGATTGAAGCCGCCACTGAAAATTTACTCACAAAATTGGAGCTTTTCAGACAACTAGACGAGGTTGCACCAAAGCATGCCCTATTGGCGTCCAATACCTCGTCTATTTCGATTACAAAAATAGCTGCTAGTACCCAAAGACCCTCTCAAGTCATTGGGATGCACTTTATGAACCCAGTACCCTTAATGAAGTTGGTAGAGGTGATACGAGGCTATGCTACTTCAGCAGAAACTACTCAGATAATCATGGACCTTTCTAAGCAAGTAGAAAAGGTTCCTGTTGAAGTAAACGATTATCCAGGTTTTGTGGCCAACAGGATACTGATTCCTATGATTAACGAAGCCATGTATGCCTTGCACGAAGGAGTAGCAGGAGTGGAAGAAATTGATACGGTCATGAAACTGGGTATGGCCCATCCCATGGGCCCATTGCAATTGGCTGATTTTATTGGTTTGGACGTATGTTTATCCATTCTAAGAGTCCTGCAGGAAGGTTTTGGGAATCCCAAATATGCCCCATGTCCCTTGTTGGTCAATATGGTAGAGGCGGGATTTACAGGAGTAAAATCAGGGGAAGGTTTTTACATCTACCACCCCGAAAGTAAAGAGAAGTCCGTTTCCAATAGATTTAAATAATAATTCCCCAAAAGATGCATTTAGCAGTTTCAGGAAATATTGGCAGCGGTAAAACTACCCTTACCGAAAAATTGGCCAAACATTACGGATGGAAAGCCGAATTTGAGGCCGTGGATGACAATCCCTACCTACCAGATTTCTACGAAGACATGAAGCGTTGGGCCTTCCATCTGCAAGTGTACTTTTTAAACTCAAGATTTAACCAATTAAAGAAAATTCAAGCTAGCGCAACCCCTACCATTCAGGACCGTACCATTTACGAGGATGCTTATATTTTCGCAGCAAACCTGTATAAGAGTAAGTTACTCAATGAACGAGATTATGCGAATTATACCAACCTTTTCCATTCCATGATTTCCCATGTGCATGCCCCTGATTTACTCATTTACCTCAAGGCAGATATTCCTAAATTGGTAGGTCAAATCGAAAAAAGAGGAAGAACCTACGAGACCGCCATGCGAATCGATTACTTGAAAAACCTCAATGCACATTACGAGGAATGGATTTCCAATTACAAGGAAGGAAAACTCCTCATTATTGATGTCAATGAATTGGATTTTGTAGAGCGAGCAGGAGATTTTTCCTTTATCGTGGAAAAAATAGAGCGGGAAATGTTTGGCTTATTCGCCTAATCATCCTTTTCCAAGTTTTCTCATCAGCCATTGGTAGATGATGCTCCGTTGTTCTTCTTTGGGGTTAATCAGAAGTTGATCCAATCTTTTCAGGGAGCCTCCTGTCATTAGGGTTTCATAAGGAGATAGTCGAATCAAGGAATAGCCATAAGCTATGGAAAGTAAATCTATCTGGAAGCTGGTATATGCTTTAAGCTTCCAGCCTGTGGCCCCATTTCCAAAAAAATCTCCCGAAGGAGAAGCACTACCAAAAATACGCTCTGCCAAGGGCGGTCCAGCCCAAACCCTAGGGAGTAAACCTACCTTGAGTGCTTCTTTTTCAAAGGTTCTGCACAGTCTTTTGTGTCCTTCCACAAAGGAAAAAGGGTGATCTAGATAGAATTCAGACTTCAAGGTGATCCCACGATACCTTTGGAACTCCAATTCATCGTCCCAGATTAGTACATGCTTCTCTAATTGGAAATCAAAATTAATCTTTTCCAAAAGAGGAGAATCGCCTAATCCTCCCAGATTGCGAAGGATTTCATTTAAAATGGAAGAGGTTTTTGTGTCTAATTTTTTCCTAGACACCGGCAAGGTCACTTGCCCATCGTAACTCGCCCCTCCTTCCCTAAGAATAAGGTCAAGTTGACGCGTCATCAAATGCTCCATGGAGTTAAGTGTTGTCCCGTAGAATTTCCCAGGTATGGTCAGCCAATAATTTTATTTCAGCAATAAAATGGGCCCAATCTTTTTTTCTTCCCCATTCTTCCGGTGCAATCATGCTTAAAAAATCCGTTCCATCTGCTTTTTGATACAAAAAATACCTGTGATTAATTAAGGGCTCAAAGGATATAGATGCCTGGTAAATACGTTCGGATACCTCTACCCTAGCCTTAATTTTTTTGGCTTGCTCCGCTAAAAGCTGCATCTGATCATAGATTTGGGCCATTTGCATGTCGGTTTGGCTATGCATGGCGGCCACTGCCCTACCTGTAATTTTCCCTTTGTCTTCGGGCTTGATCAAGGCACTTCCAGAATGATGCGCATAGGGCAATATCCCAGGATTTTCTGTAGTTTTTTCTTTCATCAACTCCAGATCCAACTTCTCTACATCAATCTTTTTTCCAATCATTTTCTTTCCTGTTCAACTTCTTTAGAAATACGCTCTTTCAAATTTCCTTTGGATCCTGGAAAAGTAGTTCTCCTAGATATATCAAAACTCAAATAGAGAATTGCCAACATAAACAAGACAAAAAGGAACAAGAAGATTTTCTTATTTTTCTGCATGGACTTTGTCATTGATCATTCAAAATTACATAGAAAGACCTTATTTCTAGGTAAGAAGGATACAAATCCTAGCTGAAGACATCCTTTCCTGACAATTTTATCTTGGTTTTGGCAAAGAAAATCTCCTTTACTAAGCATTCTAACTCCCAGAAGTCCAAAAGAGTTTTGACAGGAAGCCCATCCCACATAACTTAAACCAGAGATGAAGTAAATTCCAGCATCTTCCTCCTTCCAGGAATTCTCCTTACTTTAGTCCTAATCTACAAACCGACCTTTCCTCATGAAAAGTGCTTTCAAGTACCTCCTTCTTCTCTTTGCCTGTTATTGTTCAAATTCATTCGCCTTTGCCCAAGGTCCTGCTACCCAGCAAGGCTTAGTTACTGATCGGGCCATGGTCGTATCAGCAAGAGAAGAAGCCTCAAAAATTGGAATTCAAATTCTCCAAATGGGGGGAAATGCTTTTGATGCCATGATGGCTACAGAAATGGCATTGGCCGTCACTTTTCCTGTGGCAGGCAATTTGGGGGGAGGTGGTTTTTTGGTCTATAGAATGGCAGACGGCAAAATTGGGAGTTTGGATTACCGAGAAAAGGCCCCCCTCGCTGCTAACAAGGACATGTATTTGGATGAAAACGGGAATTTCATGTCCCAATGGAGTACCCAAGGTGCTTTGGCTTCTGGTGTACCTGGTACCATCGCTGGAATTTTTGAAGCCCAAGCAAAATTTGGCAAACTAAGTCCAAAACAAATCCTTCAACCCGTCATTGACTTGGCCAACCAAGGATTTGTGGTCACCAAAGGACAAGCGCAAAGTTTGAAATCCCAAAGAGAGGCATTTATCAAAATAAATGGCCCCCAAACCTTTTTTGCGCAAGAAATCCAGGCTGGAGACACCCTAAAAATTCCCGTTTTAGCCAAAACCCTCCAACGGATTGCAGAGAAGGGCAAGGAAGAATTTTATACCGGTACGACGGGAAAACAATTGGTAAGTCACCTCAAAAAAATGGGAGGCATAATTACCAAAAAAGATTTGGCTCAGTATCGAGCTGTTTGGAGAGATCCCATTGTGTTTAACTACAAAGATCTTCGGATCATTTCCATGGCTCCACCCAGTTCGGGAGGCATTACCCTAGCACAAATTCTCAAGATGCTCGAACCTTATCCGCTTCAGGATTTGGGACATCATACTCCAGAATACATCCAAGTAGTAGTAGAAGCTGAGCGAAGGGCCTATGCAGACAGAAACTATTATTTAGGAGATCCTGATTTTGTAAAAATACCTGTAAATCAACTTCTAGATTCAACTTATTTAAAATCAAGAATGAACAATTTTTCTTTTGAATTGGCAAACAAATCTTCTGAAATAAGCCAAGGAGAAATTTTGTTTTCTGAGAGCATGGAAACCACGCATTATTCCATTGTAGACGCCGAAGGAAATGCCGTATCCGTGACCACAACCTTGAATGGAGGGTATGGATCCAAGGTGTATTTGGATGAACTTGGCTTCTTTATGAACAATGAGATGGACGATTTTAGTGCCAAACCTGGAGCACCCAATATGTTCGGTTTGATTGGTGCAGAAGCCAATAGCATTGCTCCAGGTAAACGAATGTTGAGTTCCATGACACCTACAATTGTAGAAAAAGATGGAAAACTCTCCATGGTGGTAGGTACTCCTGGAGGATCCACCATCATCACCTCGGTGTTGCAGGCCATATTGAATGTGTATGAATTTCATATGGGCATGCAAGAAGCGGTAAGTGCACCTAGGTTTCATCACCAATGGCTGCCCGACTTTGTCAACTTTGAACCCAAAGGCTTTGATACTACCCTATTTCAAATCCTAAAGTCCAGAGGCTACTTGATTAATGAAGGAAATAGTCCCATCATTGGAAAAGTGGATGCCATTTTGGTATTGCCCAACGGCAAACTTGAAGGAGGGGCTGATCCTAGAGGGGATGACAAAGCTGCAGGGTATTGAACAGAAGCGTCAGCTAAATATTGTGGGCTACTAACCAAACCTTTTGCATTTGCGAAAGTGGGTTAGATTTGACCGCTGGTCCTATTTTTATAGGATTTGGGAATCTTTACCAGTATATTTTCTAAGATTACTCCATCTAATTCCCAAACCCATGACAAAACGTAGAGAATTCCTTCAAAAATCTGCCTTAGGCATTGTTGGTGCGCTCACTGCACCGACTTGGCTACAAGGAGCCCCTGCCTTGATTAAATCCCTTGGTAAGCCCAACTCCATCATCAATGGAGTTCAGATCGGTTGTATCACCTACTCCTATCGCTCTATGGCCGACCAAAGTGCTGAGGCAACCCTCCAATACGTACTGGATTCGGGGATATCATCCATTGAATTGATGGGAGATCCTGCGGAGAGTTTTGCCGGAATGCCTACACCCACCTTCAATCGCTCTCGAATTTTCCAATTGGGAGGAAAGCAACGTCGTGGGGAAACACTTAGCGAAGATGAAAAAAAGGAACTCGCAGACCTCCAATCCCAAAGTGCGGCCTTCAACAAAACAGTGGCTGAATGGCGTAATACTGCGGACATGAAGAAATTTGAACAGTTGGGTAAAATGTACAAGGATGCTGGGGTTTCGATTTATGCCTTCAAGCCCAATGCCTTTGGAGCCAACAATACCGAAGCAGAGGTAGTCTATGGCATGAGAGCAGCCAAAGCACTTGGAGCAAGCCATGTGACCTTAGAACACCCTTCCAATGACGATCAAACCTTACGCTTAGGAAAAATGGGGGAACAAGAAGGCATGGCAGTAGGCTATCATGGGCACGAACAAGAAACCTTTACTTTCTGGGACACTGCTTTGGCACAAAGCCCTAAAAATGGTCTGAATCTAGATGCAGGTCATTACATCGCTGCAGGACATTCGGATTTGATCTCTTTGATTGAAAAGCAGCATGCTCGCATTTTAAGCATGCACACCAAAGACAGGCAAACCCCTGGCAATGGAAAAGGAAACCTGGCTTGGGGAACTGGAGATACCCCCATTGTAGAATTGTTGCAATTGATGAAAAAGAATAAATACAAATTCCCAGCAACGATAGAACTTGAATATCAAGTTCCTCAAGGATCCGATCCCGTAAAAGAGGTGCAAAAGTGCTTGGAATATTGTAGAGAGGCGCTTTCCTAAGCGCCTTTATTTCTTTCTTTTATTTTTTGCGAGGGCGGGAACCTTCTCTCCTGCATTTATGAGAAAATCCAGTCTATTTTCTTTAGGGGGTATGGGACAAGTCGCATAGGCCGTGTAGGCACAAGGAGGATTGTAAGCAAAATTGAAATCTAGGATAGTTTCTCCCTTTGCATTGGGGTAATTGACATAAAGGTATCTTCCTGTAGGGTAAGTGGTCTGTCCACTACTTTGGTCGGAGAAGATAATAAAAAGCTTCCCTGCTTCTTCTAAAGCAATCAATCGCTGGGATTTTCCATGAAATACAAATTGAAGTTCTCCCATCACCTTCCAGGGGATTACCTGTCCCAGCACATTGGGTATAGAGATGACTTGGTTGAATTTAGGAAGGAAAAAAGCCGAAACCCTATAATTTGAATTGTAGTCAAATACTGGGGTAGCTTCGAAATTTTCTAAATCTGGATGATTTAATTTTCTTAATCTCAAGAAATATACTTCCCCCCTTTTTATGACGGACCACTTCCAATCTTTATAATAGAGTCCCGCAGCTGATCCATATGCAGTGGGAAATACCAAAACAGAATCTTGGGATAGTATTTCTCTGTTTTTCCATGTAAACCATACGGAATCATTTGCAAATAGAAATTTTCCTAGAGTAGATTCATTAAATTCTGATTTCAGGACAAGGCTATCCTTATCCATTGAATTGAGATAGGTAGTGCTGGTATCCATTGGTATCAATCCCACTAGATTGAGCCAGCCCTCTTCTCCTGTCAATTCCTGAATCCTTGATTTTTTCCAAGACTCAAATTCCTCATTTCGGTTTTGTGCCCAACTGCTAGAGCAACTACCAAAAAAAGTAATAAGGATAAGTAGGCAAAAGAAATAAATCGGACGGAAAATTGCGCTGAGGGTATCCATGATCAAGTTTTCAAAGGAAAATTTACCTTAAACTAGGATTTCATGTATCCTACATAACCTATCTACGGCAAGATCTAATTCTTGTTTTTCCTTCGCAAAGCAAAACCTCAAGCGCTTCAAATCACGCTGATCGGAGTAAAACACGGAAAAAGGGATACAGGCCACTTTCAGTTCCTTGGTCATTCGAGTAGCCAAAACAAAATCTGATATGTCACTCAAGTGCGCATAAGATACCCATTGAAAAAAACTACCGGAGGCTGGTTGAAATTTAAAAGGGGTTTTCTCTAATCCCTGAACAAAATCATCTCTTTTCTTCTGATAAAAGCTGGGTAGACTCATGTATTTTTCCTTATCCTCCAAATATGCTGCTAAGGCATATTGCATGGGAGATACGGTGCTAAAAGTAAGGTATTGGTGAATTTTACGAAATTCTACCATCAATGAAGCAGGAGCAATGCAATATCCAATTTTCCATCCTGTCACGTGAAAGGTTTTACCAAAAGAGCCGCATACAAAAGTATGGGATCTCAATCCAGGATGCGAACCCAAAGAAATATGAGTTCTATTGTCGAAAGTAATGTGTTCGTACACCTCGTCACTGATCACATAAATCCCTGTTCTTTCCACAAGTTCTGCAAGCTGCTTCACGTCCTCTGTTGTCCAAACGTACCCACTTGGATTATGTGGAGTGTTGACGACAATGGCTCGAGTAGCTGGCGAAACTTTGGATAAAATCTCATCCCAGTCCACTGCAAAGTCTTCAGCACGGAGTGCAGCATACACGGCCACTCCCCCATTTAAAATCACTGCAGGAGCATAACTATCGTAGGCAGGATCCAGTAGGATAACCTCGTCTCCCAAGCTCACCACTGCTGCAATGGCAGCAAACAAGGCCTCTGTCGCTCCGGAAACTACAGTGACTTCGGTATCTAGATGGGGTGCATAGCCTTGAGTAAGTAAGGTTTTTTCAGATATTTTCTGCCTCAATTCTGGGATACCCATCATGGGCGCATATTGGTTGTACCCTGCCTTGGTATAGGCTGTTACTAAATCCAAAAGTTCTGGATCGGATGAAAAACCAGGAAAACCTTGTGCAAGATTGATGGCTCCTGCTTCTTTTGCCATGCTGGACATGGTGGTAAAAATAGTGGTACCTACCTGAGGAAGCTTGGAAAACAGAGACATCTTGAATTAAAGATTTACATTCGCCTTGTCAAGTAAAGAATTTTTTTTCAAATTAGAATGTCCAGATGATAGCTCTTAATTATACATAACTCATGAAATACAGCCTTTTTTTCACCTTGTTTTTAGCTACACTTTTGCTGGCTTGTACAGTGGAGTCCCAGGAGGATCCTTTGGATATATATAGAAATGTGGCCTACAGCGCCTTAAATACCACCCAAAAATCTTCCCTCCTTGGTGATTGGAAAAAGGCCGAAGTGGGAGCTTGGACAGACGGGAACTACGTGGTTACCTTTCCTCTGAAAGACGGTTCAGTGATCCGGGTGATTGTAGATCCAGATACAGGAAGAGTTATAGAAATTCTGACCTAACTATTTTCTTCCTGTGGCACCACCTAAGCGAATAAAATTACCTGAGATCAATTGTGATCTAGGAGAAGGTTGTGCCAACGATTCAGAAGTGTTTTCGCTCATTGATGTGGCAAGTTTGGCTTGTGGAGGGCATACAGGCTCTGCTGAAAGCATAGATTCTTCGCTGCAGCTGGCCGCAAGGTTCGGTGTGAAAGTTGGGGCACATCCTTCTTATGCGGATAAGGAAAATTTTGGGAGACTTTCTCACTCACTTTCCAAGGAGGAATTGGAATATCAATTGGATGAGCAATTGAGTTTATTTCTTCATGTATGTCGTAAAAATGGAGTATCTATGGATCATATCAAATTCCATGGGGCTTTGTATAACGATGCTGCTGCCTCTGCATCTTTGGCAGACACACTTACCTCCTACTTGAAAAAAAACTATCCCGCTACCCCTGTTTTAGTTCCACCCCACTCCATGATGCACCTAGAGGTAAGCAAGAAAAAATTACCTTTTAGGCTAGAGGTATTTGCTGATCGTGGTTATTTGAAATCCTATCAGTTAGCTCCTAGATCTCAACAGGGTGCCTTATTGACTAGCCTTTCGGAAGTGGCCACCCAAGTAACCCAGATCCTTGAAGAAGGGATTTTGACCAGTCTTACTGGAGAAAAGCTTCCCATCCAAGCAGACACCCTTTGTTTTCACGGTGACAACCCTGGAATTATGGAGTTCTTACCTCAACTCCGAAAACGCTTTTGGAAATGAAGCCAAGCTATATACAAATCACTCCAAACTTGGGGGAACTGCTTTGGAATCTCCCGCCTTCCGATGAGTTGTTGGCTTTGCAATTGGCTTACATGGATTTTTTGCAAAGCGATTGGGCAGATGAACTTATGTCCCTTCGAATGGGGTTTACTCGCATCAGTCTTCAGTGGAAATCCCCCACTTCTCAAGAAAAATTTAATCGAATAGTGCCCAACCATCAAGTAAGTCCCAAACCCTTGTCCAAAAAGGTATGGGAGATACCTGTTTGCTACTCTCCTGAGCTGGGTGAAGATTTAAATGAACTAGCCAAGGAAAAGCAAATTTTAGTGGAAGAGTTAATTGCCCTTCATGCTACTCCTACCTACAGAATTCATTTTTTTGGTTTTTTACCTGGGTTCTTCTACTTAAATGGATTACATCCCCTACTTCATGCCCCTAGAAAACCTATACCTCGCCTCTCCGTACCCTCGGGAACCGTGGCCATAGGAGGAAGTCAAACGGGAATTTATCCTAGAGAAAGTCCTGGGGGATGGCATTTGATTGGACAAAGCCCTATAGTTCTTTTTGATCCCCTGCGAAGCCCACCCGTTTGGGCAAAATATGGAGATCAAGTGAAATTTATACCCATTGACCTTGCCAAATTTCAGTCCTGGTCCCACGATATACCTACCTTTTATCTGTCATGAATCTCAGCTTAGGTAAGGCAAGAATTGTATTTACGGCTCCTGGTACCTCTATTCAAGATGCAGGGCGTCATCATGTAGCCTCCATCGGCATCCCCACTGCAGGAGTGATGGATCAAAAAAGTTATGCCTGGGCCAACCATGTGCTTCAAAATGAGGAAAATGCTGCTGTATTGGAAATTTCCCAACCTGGGTTAACCCTAGTGTTTGATCATCCTACAGAACTTTCATTTGCAGGAGCGAAGGTGCAGATTTTTTTAAATGGAGAGGCTTATAATTCGGGAAATACCCTCCTCATCCGCGCCGGAGATGAGGTAAAGCTTGGTAAATTTTATTCAGGCAGATGGCTCTATTTGGGTATAAAATCAGGATTTGTAACAGAAAAATTTTATGATTCGCGAAGCGATTTTCCATTTATTTCTAGAAAATTTTTTAGAGAAACTGGGGATATCCTCCCCTATTTGCCCATTGATTATTCTCCCCAGAGAAATGCTAGCCCCAAGTGGAATACTTCTTGGTTTGAGGATGAAGAAGTAGTGGCCTATAGAGGACCGGATTGGTCGCTTCTTAGTGGAGAATTACAGCAGCAATTGCTGAAAGGTTCTTTTCGTATTTCTACTCATAGCAATCGGATGGGAATACAATTGGAAGATTTACTCCCAAACACCCTTCCAGAACTTCCCACCAACCCCGTGTTTCCAGGTACTGTTCAACTCAGTTCTGGGGGAAAATTGATGGTTTTGATGCGTGATGCAGGGCTTACTGGAGGCTATCCTCGAATTCTTCAACTCAGCGAAGATTCCATTTCCAAAATAGCCCAAAAAAGACCTGGAGAAGTCGTTCGATTTCATTTGGAATAAGGAAAATAGATCCAATCGGTTAGGGATAAAATGAAAATGAATTAACTTCAGCATATTGAGCAAGGGATGCAAGGCATGGATCAAACCTTAAAAGAAAAAATCAAGAGCCAAGGAATGCCAATTGATGCGGTCATGCAGCAATTGGAGCAGTTTAAAACTGGCTTTCCTTATTTGAAAATTATAGCCCCAGCTACAGCAAATCAGGGCGTACAGGTATGGAATGAACAAGAAACAAATCGATACCAAAATTTTTTTTCTTCTCTAGCTTCCAAAAAAAAGATTGTAAAATTTGTTCCTGCCTCAGGCGCTGCCAGTCGCATGTTTAAGGATTTATTTGCTTTTTTGGAGGGTAGTACTTCCTTCGAGAATAGTCCTTTTGTAAAAAAATTTATTCAGGAAATTCACAAGTTTGCATTTTTTGAAGATCTAGATAGGGTAATGACCGCACAGGGGTTCAATTTAACTCAAGCCTTGGCTACAAAAGACTACACTTCCATCGTATCTTCTTTAGTAAGGAATGAGGGCTTAGGGTATGGAAATCTACCCAAAGGACTTTTAAAATTCCATGCCTACTCCGAGGAGCGTCGCACACCCGCCCACGAGCATTTGATCGAAGGGCTTCGTTATGGTCTAGGAAAAAATAATGAAGTTCACATTCATTTTACAGTATCTCCTGAGCATGAATCTGGCTTCCGCTCTGAAATATCATCCTTGCTCCCAACATTGCAACAAGAAACGGGAATTCAATTTCATGTCAATTATTCACATCAAAAAAAGACTACCGATACCCTAGCGGTGGATTTAGAAAATCAGCCCTTTTTTGAAGAAGATGGCAGTCTGCTCTTTCGCCCCGCAGGCCATGGGGCTTTGTTAGAAAACTTGAATGAAATCCATGCAGACTTGATTTTTATAAAAAATATAGACAATGTTGTCCCAGATAGACTGAAAGAAATCACAACCAAATACAAATTGGCTCTGGGAGGATTTCTTCTAGAAATTCAAGAAAAAGTATTTGCTGCCTTGGCTGGGTTGGATGCCTCGGTGACTGAATCAAATCTCAAGGCAGCGATTCGGGTCTATACTGAGGATTTAGGAGGGATTTTGCCAGAATCTGTTGCATCTGCCGATCTTGCTACTCAAACGACCTTTATTAGAAAAAAACTTCATAGACCAATTCGGGTTTGTGGGATGGTAAAAAACACCGGTGAACCTGGAGGAGGACCTTTTTGGATACAGGAAGAAGATGGTTCTCGCTCCCTACAAATATTGGAAACTGCTCAAATTAATCTGGAAGACCCTATTTCAAAGCAGCATATGAATTCTTCAACCCATTTCAATCCCGTAGACTTGGTCTGTGGAATCAAAGATTACAAAGGAAATTCGTTTGACCTACTTCAATTTAGAGACATGTCAACAGGATTTATCACTGAAAAATCAAAAAATGGAAAAGTAGTAAAGGCCTTAGAATTACCAGGCCTTTGGAACGGTGCAATGGCCCATTGGAATACCCTATTTGTAGAAGTACCACTTCTTACTTTTAATCCTGTCAAAACCATCAACGACTTACTCCGAGAAGAACATCAAGCGTAAACCGAACCTATGGTTTAAAAATTTGCTTTATCCAACTGTTCTTTCAAATATGCCTGGAGTTCCTCCCCTTCTTCTACCTTTATCTCTCCCGGTAAACCCAAAATAAAGCGGGCTAATCCTGGCAAATGAGCCACCTTTCCCTCAAAAAAATATTGATTCCGATTTTTAATAGTGATAAAAGGTCTGGCATTGGGATGCTCTTCTACCATCAGTTGGTAAGCTTTTTTACTCAATTTAAGTTTTACAGCAAACTGTCCTTTTCCCGTAAAACCAAAAAGTGCTTGTTCGGGCAATTCATGAGATTCTTCTGATTTCCATCCTTCTGAGCTAAGTACAACTTCTCCAATACGCTCAATTTTGAACATTTTCATGGAATTACTTTCTAGTTCGAAAGCATGAATATGTTCGTAATCAGAGGTAAAGCCAACAGGTTCCACCAAGCGATCAGACACGGTGTCGCTTTTCATAGAATAGTAATCCTTGAGCCAAAGCTGTTTTTTTTGTGCAATTCCGTGAGCTATCACATCCACCACCCTACCCCAATTGGCCTTAAAAAGTTGGTCACTACCTAATTTTACCTCTGAGCTAAGTTGCAATTTTTGTAAGAGAGAATCCCGAAGGAGGTTTCCTTTCCCTTGACTCTCTATCATGGATTTTAACCATTGGTTTTCTTCAACCGAAAAGGTTGTTGAAGCTGCAGTGAGGTATTCGGGACGTTCTTGAAGTTTGTATTTGCTAAATTCTTTAACTACCACAAAACCCAACGCTTCCAATAATTTAAAATACCTGTAAATGGTTCGCTCATCCGTTTCCAAAAGTTCTGCCAATCGATGAACTGGCTTCCCAATGGTGCCTTGAAGTAAATTGATGAGTTTGAATACGCGAAGAATTTTTTGTTGTTCTACCTTGCCAGACGTTGCCATAGAAGAATTAGAAAATCCAAAATTAGGAGAAATGGATTTACTAATTTAAAAAAATGACACTAATTGTCAAAATAGAAACGGCTTTCTCCATAAAAGGACGATATGCTACTTGGATATGGTCAAAGTAGTTCCAGATACAGAAGTAGTATACACTTGCAAGGCAGTACTAGCTGGACCTTGTACGACTTTTCCAGCAGTATCGAAAATAGAATTATGACAATTGCATATAAATCGATTGTTGGAAAAAGACCAACTATCAAAACAACCGGAATGGGTACACACGGAGGTCATGGCCACATAGGTACCGCTGATATTGGCCACAAGGGTTTTTGCAGGTTCTATGAGTAGCCATCCTCCAGAACTTGCCAATCGGGTTTGAATGGTCAAATTGATGGCAATGGTAGACCCCGAAATAGTGATGCCATTCGAAGTAGATCCACCCCCAGGGGTACTTCCAGTTGGATCAGAGTCCTCAGAACTTACACAAGAAGTAAAAAATGCTACTCCAAAGCTGCTTAATACCGTGGCAAGCCCTGCTTTTTCTATAAAATTTCTTCTAGATACCGAAAGGTTTCCAGAACGTAAACATTCTTGAATTTTCTCTTGATTAGCCATAGTTTCAAATAGATCTTTCATTTTATAATCTATCTGAATCAAAAAAGTTTTGCAATGTCCTAAAAATGTTTTCGTTTTAGAAGTTCACTCACCACTACAGCATCTTTCAATGATTTGGGATTTTTCAAAAGCTCGGCATAAGGATTTACCTTTTCGGGTAAATTATCATAAGCAGTCCATTTTTTTCTTGCTTCTTCAGGCACAGAGGTAGCGAATGCAGGATACGTTTGGACGATTTCTGCTTCTCTCGAAGATTCATACCGCTTGGACCACTCTTGTTCTTGATTAACCACCTCAATCAAGACAGGCTCCATTATTTTTTTCTCTGTACTTACTTCAGGAACTGTCGGAAACACCGGAACTATTGGTTTTGGCTCAGGAAGGGGAGATTTTGGAAGTTCTGGAAGGCTTGGCAACTGCGCTTCTCTAATTTCTTTTAAAAGTTCTTCAAAACTTGGCCCCTTTTTGGGCGGAATAGAATCTGACTCTTCCTCAGAAGTAACTTCTTCTCCCTTCTTTTTGGCTACTGCCCTATAGATGAAGTAGAGAACAATGACGATGACGTAGATAACTTGACCGAAGTCCATGCACCAAGATAAGAGAATATCTGATGACCTAAAAATTGTCAAGACATAAAAGCAGGTGAACAACCTTTATTACCTTCGCTAAATAGCAGCCGTAAGTGAATAAAAAGAACTCTTTAATTTTTACTCAAAATTTGTCCAAGATTGTATGCTCTTAATTAAGTTTATTATTGCCAAATCCAACCTTTAGCCCTATTTTGAAGGCTTATTTGCAAGGAAATTAGTGTATGCTGCTTAGCAAACTGGAAATCAAGGGGTTTAAGAGTTTTGGTGACAAAATGGTCATCCATTTTGACAAAGGAATCACTGGAGTGGTGGGCCCCAATGGATGCGGAAAATCTAACGTGGTAGATGCCATTCGCTGGGTATTGGGGGAACAGAAATCGCGTCTACTCCGGTCTGAAAAGATGGAAAATATCATCTTTAACGGAACAAAAAATAGAAAGCCTACCAACTTAGCTGAAGTTTCTCTCACGTTTGAAAACACTAAAAACCTACTTCCTACTGAATATACTCACGTTACTATAACTCGCAGGTTTTACAGAAGCGGGGAAAGCGAATACCAAATAAATGGGGTGACATGTAGACTCAAAGACATCACCAATCTCTTCTTAGATACCGGAATCAACTCCAATTCCTATGCCATCATCGAACTTAAAATGATTGATGAGCTACTCAACGATAAAAATAATTCTAGAAGAGAGCTTTTTGAAGAGGCTGCGGGTATTTCAAAATTTAAAAATAGAAAGAGAGAAACCCTTCGCAAGCTTGAGGATACCGATGCGGATTTATCTAGAGTAGAAGACCTACTTTTTGAAATTGATAAAAATTTAAAATCGCTTGAAAAGCAAGCCAAACAAGCTGCTTCCTATTTTGAAATAAAATCAGAGTATAGGATAGCCAGCATCAACTTGGCAAAAAAATCCATACAACAACAGCTACATTCCTTAACTGAGGCTCAAAGTACCGTTCAGAAGGAAGGGGATGCCAAGATTCAACTTCAATCTAAAATTTCAGCTTTAGAAGCTCAATTGAGCGCAGGTAAAGCGGACTTACTAGTGAAGGAAAAATTGCTAGCCTCTAGGCAAAAGACATTAAACGAACATGTAAATACGATTAGAGGATTCGAGTCTGAAAAGAAAATCAAAAACGAAAGGCTTCGATTTTTAGAAGACAGAAGTTCTTCCCTCAAAGAACAATTGGATGGAGATAGAAAATCGGCCGAGCGCTCCAGTTTTTCGATAAAATCTTTACAGCAAGAAAAAGAGGCTGCTGAAAAGTTGTATGCTGAAAAAGAGCATGTAGTCACCCAACTAAGAGAGGAATTCGATGCTCAAAAAAGAATTACGCAAGAAAAGCAAACAGAGCATAAGGATATAACGCATCGCTTTGAACAAGTAAAAGAGCAAGTATATCAAGTTGGCAAGGAAGTAGAAATCAAACAAATTCAACTGGCAACGCTCAAACAGGAACTGGATCGTACATCTTCAGATACAGGCTCCCAAGAAGCTAATTTGGCAGATTTTGACCTAAAACTAGAAGAAATACAGCCACAATTGGAACTGGCTCAAGCCCGGTATAGCAAGATCCAAAATTTACAGGAAGAGCAGGATAAAAAGGTAGAAGAAACCAACCGAGTCGTGGATTTGATCCGGGAAGAATTGGTAAATATTTCCAGGAAATTGGATTCAAAAACCAACGAGTACCATCTAACCAAGTCTTTGGTGGAGAACTTAGAAGGCTTCCCTGAAGCTATCAAATTCCTGAAAAAAAATCCATCCTGGGGAAAAGACGTACCCCTACTCTCTGACCTACTGACTACAGAAGAAAAATACAGGGTAACCATCGAGAACTATTTAGAAAATTACCTGAACTACTACGTGGTGGATACCGAATCCGAAGCTATTTCTGCCATCCAATTGCTAAGTGATGCTTCCAGAGGCAAGGCCAATTTTTTTATTTTAGAACATTTTAATCGATTTAAACCAAGCCAAACCAAGCTGTTTCCCAATGCCATTGCCGCTTCCGAAATCATTGAGTTTGATGTCAAGTACAGCAGGCTTGTACATTTTATTTTAGACAATGTCTATATCGTTCCGGGTGAATACGGCGAATTTCCAAAAGACAATGACTGCATTTTCTTGGCCGAAACTGGAAAATACATTCGAAAAAAATTCTCTTTATCTGGAGGCTCTGTAGGCCTATTTGAAGGGAAAAGAATTGGTAGAGCAAAAAATCTTGAAAAACTCGATAAGGAAATCAAAGAGCTAAATAAAAAAGTAAGTGCTACCCGATCCAATTTGGATCAAAAACTTAGCGAATTGAGTTCTTTAAAAGAGGTTAGTTTCAAAAAGGAACTTGAAGAAGCACAGGTAAGCATCAATGCATTAAATGCTACCTATGTGTCAGTGCGTACCAAAAAAGAACAACTAGCCGAGCTTTTGTCTTCCAATGCTACCAAGCGAGAAGATATCCTTGAACGGATCCATAGCATAGAGACCCATCTGCTTCAACTTCTTCCGCAGCAAGAACAAGATCGTAGCCAATTTGAAGAATTAACTGCACTACTGGATAAAACCAAAATTGAACTAGAGTCAGAAAATAAACTTTTGGCAGAAAAATCTCAGCAATTTAATCAGGAGAATATCTCGTTTATCCAACAGCTCAATCGGGTATCAAGCATAGATCAAGAAATTGAGTTCAAGAACAATGGATTAGAAAGTACAAAGGAGCGCATGCAAAAAGCCCAAGCAGAGCTCTCCCAATTGGATGCAGAAATAAAGTCCATTTTTAATAAAAATGAACTTCAGGACGATGAGTTGGTGGAACTGTACTCAGAAAAAGAGAGCCTAGAACAAGGAGTTAATGAAGCAGAGAAGGATTATTATGGAATTAGAGGAGAAATAGATGAGACCGATGCCTCCATTAGAACTCTTCAAAAGCAACGAGAGCAAATAGATGAATTGGTAGTAGAAATTCAATCCCACATCAACGAAATACGACTCAAAATAAGTGGAGTAAAAGAAAGATTGATGGTGGAATTCGAAGTGGATTTGGATGAATTGATTCAAGAAAATCCACACATGGATCCAGAATTTTCTGATTTTCAGGAAGAACACTTGCGGGAATTGGTTCGCAAACAAAAAGAGCGCCTAGACCGCATAGGACCCATCAATCCCATGGCCATGGAAGCGTTTGATGAAATCAAAATAAGATATGATTTTATCAGTGCACAAAAGGAGGACCTGGTGAAAGCTAAAATTTCCCTTTTGACAACCATTGAGGAAATTGATCAAGTAGCAAAAGATACCTTTTTGGATGCCTTTTCGAAAATTAAAGAAAACTTCGTCAAGGTGTTTAGATCCTTGTTTACGGAGCAAGACGATTGTGACTTGACTCTAGTGGATCCTAACAATCCTCTGGAATCACCTATAGAAATCATGGCAAAACCCAAGGGAAAACGACCTCTGACAATCAACCAATTGAGCGGAGGAGAAAAAACCCTAACTGCCACTTCCCTATTATTTTCTATATACCTGTTGAAGCCTGCACCCTTTTGTATTTTTGATGAAGTGGATGCCCCGCTTGACGATGCCAATATTGATAAGTTTAATCACATCATTCAAAAATTTAGCTCTGAAAGCCAGTTTATCATAGTCACGCACAACAAGAGAACCATGGCCAGTACAGACGTGATTTATGGCATTACCATGATTGAGGCAGGTGTATCTAGGGTAGTTCCCGTAGATTTAAGGGAATTGGCTTAACTCTACTATTCTAAATCATCACCCCACCATAAAATGCCCTTATCTTCAAAAAATTGGTTCTTTGTCTTATTACTTACTGTAATCACTGGCAATCCATTGGTTTCTTTTAGCCAAACACCGATTCCTCCTATCCCCATGGAATTCATGTTTGGACAGGATCGTATGGATTACCAATTGGTGATGAAGAGAAATTTTACCCCTCAGAGCAAGTTTAGTGTGTTGGCTATAGCTGTTTTCTCAGAGAATTACGGAAAAGAAAGGCAAGTAGGTGATGCTGTCGTTATTCCCCTGCAGGTAAATTATGCCTTAGGCAACTCGGGTCTTTCCCTAGCTGCAGGCGCGGAAGCCAATTCCGTTGCTGGATTTTCTAATTTTTTAGGGCTGGCTCATAGTAAGGCTACTAAAAAGTTGCTTGCTATTACTGTCTTATCTTATCAATTAAAGGAATCTCAAGACCTGAAGCTATTTGGACTTTACGAGTACAAACCGCCATTATCTGAAAATTGGTCCCTATACACAAGATTACAATTTACTTATAATCAAGGACTTAGGTCTTCTGTTAATAACCGAAGCTTTATATACTTACGAGCAGGCTTAAAGAAAGGTCCTTTTGGGTTTGGGTTAGGAGCCAACCTAGACGCGTATGGTGCTTCAAAAATTCCCCGTGAGAATTACGGTCTATTTACCCGTTGGGAGTTTTAAAACCAGGAAAACCTGAGATAAAAAGTACAATCGCCGTACAATTTTTTACAATTTCCGTTCACAAACGGACAGATTACTACCCCTAATATTCATAAGGATTGAAATTTGGAGGTTTAAATTTTTTGGTCCATTTTTTGGCATAGAAAGGAAAAAATAATACGATGCATACCTTCTCAAGCATTCTCGTTCTTGCGACCCTCCTCGCCACCCTCAATTGTTCCCATCGATCTAGCGATCAGACTGATGCTCAAACGAAAGAAACCAAACCTTTGGTAGGAGTTTCTGCTCTTAAAATTGATGGAGTATTCAATTTACATCTGATCCAATCGGATCAAGAACAAATAACTGTGGAGGGAAGCCAAGAGCTCGTTGATGAACTTTTGATTCATCAGGAAGGTAATGTCCTTGTTTTAGAAATAAGAAATGATCAGAGTTTTATTTTTGAAGATGAGGAACTTACCATAACCGTTTCATTAGCCAAGCTTCATTCATTAGAATATAATGGGGTAGGAAATGCTAGAACAGAGGGAACTTTCAAAATAGATACCCTAGATCTTAGTGGGAATGGAGTAGGAAATCTAAATCTATCCTTAGAGGCCAATTCAATTACAGCAGATTTTGATATGGTGGGCAACATCACATTGGATGGAAGAAGCCAAAGTGCCAGCTTCATCAACAAAGGCATTGGTAATTTAGATGCCTCACAACTAGTAGTACAAGATTTAACGCTGACAAGTTCTGGTATCGGTAAGGTAGAGGTGAACTGCACGGGTGATTTATTCTTGGAGGCAGACGGTATCGGTAAAGTAAGTGTTAGTGGCGACCCAAGGTTTACAAATAAAAGTGTCAGGGGATTAGGTAAAGTAGAGATAAACTAAGCACGATAGAAAAAATACAGCCATCACTTAGGCCATTCCTCTTAAATTTTGAATTCCGCATAATTTCCCTGATTTTAGGGAAATGGGATCTCCATCTGCCCTAGAAAGTGTTCAACTAAATTTTTCTTCCTCAGACCTCCTTGGATTGCACCTAGCTTTGGGCGTGATCATGTATGGAGTAGCCCTGGAAGTAAGATGGGAGGATTTTTCTTACCTTAGAAAAAACCCTAGAGGATTTTTTCTTGGAATTTTTTCCCAATGTATACTTCTCCCCTTTCTAACCTGGGTATTTGTCAGCCTACTCCAGCCTCCTCCCAGCATCGCTTTAGGTCTATTTTTGGTAGCCGCTTGTCCCGGAGGAAATGTGTCTAATTTTTTAACTCACTTTGCAAAAGGTAACACGGCCTTATCCATCAGTTTAACTGCTTTTTCTAGCGTAGCAGCGGTGGTTCTCACCCCATTTAACTTTACTTTTTGGGCAAGTACATATCCTCCTACCTCTATTCTTTTGAAAGAAATACAACTAGATCCATACGAAATCTTTTTTTCTGTAGGGGTCCTCTTAGGTGTACCCTTGGTATTAGGGATGCTGACATCTTCCCAAGTTCCAAAACTTTCACAAAAAATTAGCAAAGTAATCAAGCCCATGAGTTTGGTGTTTTTTGCTGGTTTTATATTGATGGCTTTTGCTAATAATTTTTCCCTTTTTATCAATTATATAGGAACCATATTTTTGTGGGTATTTCTCCACAATGGACTTGCTCTGACAGCAGGTTTTGCTACTGGGAAAATTGGGAAATTACCTTATGCCGATATTAAAACACTCAGCATTGAGACAGGTATTCAAAATTCAGGTTTAGGATTGGTTCTTATTTTTTCCTTTTTCGATGGATTAGGGGGAATGGCTATTATTGCAGCATGGTGGGGAATTTGGCACTTAATTTCTGGTATTATTTTAGCTAGTTATTGGAAATATTCCTCATGAAAACACTTTTCAATACAGTACTGCGGTGGGTAGTGAAAGCTGCCTTGCATCTTTACTTCCATAAAATAAGGGTGGAGGGAAAAGAAAATATTCCACGCCATAGCTCAGTGATTATTGTGGCTAACCATCAAAATGCCCTCTTGGATCCCCTATTGATCGCTACGCATGTACCCCTATCGCCGCACTTTATGACTAGGGCAGCTGCTTTCAAAAATCCCATTGCTGCTAAGCTTTTGAATTTTATCAGGATGCTTCCCGTCTATAGAATTAGAGATGGATTTTCTACCATCCCTCAAAATCAAGGGACCTTTGAACAAACCTTCCAGGTATTACGAAAAAAAGGAAGTGTCCTAATTTTTGCCGAAGGCAATCATAGTTTTGTACGAGGATTGCGACCCTTGAGTAAGGGGTTTACTCGAATGGCCTACGGGGCAATGGAAAGATTTCCAGAAGTAAAGCCCATCATCTTGCCCGTAGGACTTGATTTCAGTGCTCATAAAAAATCTGGCAGTACTGTAAGAATTACAATTGGTAAATCTATCCCCGTAGATGTTCCCTCTTCTGAATCCGTGAAATTGACCAAAAGAGTGGAAGAAGCCTTGAGATCCTTGATCGTTTCAATTCCTGAAGAAGGATACGATCAAACTTTGAAAAAAATTCTCGAAGCGCAAGTTGACCTTACCTCAAAAAAAGAGGTGGATCATTTTTTATCTGGGAAAGATCTTCCAATGAAAAAAACAGACTCAAGACCTTATTTGGTCAATAAAATGATGAAAATCTTCCATTTTCCTTTGTATTGGGTTTGGCTGGGTATCCTGGCGCCCCAAATTGAAGACGAGGTATTTACTTCAACTTGGAAGTTTTTGATTGGATTTATCCTGGTTATTCCTTTTTACTTGATGCTGATGTGGCTAAGTTTTTTTCCTCTTCTGGGTCTATGGGCATGGAGCTGGTTAATCCTTTCCTTGCTTACTGTTTTATGGAATAAAAATCCACAAGAATAAAAAAGGAATAAAATTAAAAGTGCTTGTTCTTTTTTACCTTTGTTGGAAGAATAAACCCAAATTTCACCCATGAATCAAGACTTTCTACCAATCAACGGAACGGACTATGTGGAGTTGTACGTAGGCAATGCCAAACAAAGTGCATTATATTATCAATATGCATTTGGCTACGAATTGATTGCTTATGCTGGTCCTGAAACTGGCATCAAAGACCGAGCCTCCTACGTATTGAAACAAGGTAAAATTCGTCTTGTACTTACCAGCCCTCTACATTCCAATCATCCCATCTCTAAACACCTCATGCAGCACGGAGATGGTGTCAAGGTCATTGCCCTTTGGGTGGATGACGCTGAAAAGTCCTGGGAAGAAACTACGCGTAGAGGGGCGGTTTCTGTAGAGGCTCCTCACGAATTGAAAGATGCTCATGGAGAAGTAAAGATTGCTTCCATACAAACCTATGGAGACACTATACATACCTTTGTTGAAAGGAAAAATTATCAGGGTGTCTTCTTACCAGGTTATGTTTCTAAAAAGAGTAGCTATCAAGCAAGTCCTATTGGTCTTTTGCATATCGATCACTGCGTAGGAAATGTAGGATTGGGGGAAATGAACACCTGGGTTAGCTTCTATGAAAAGGTAATGGGCTTTTCTTTGCTGGTCACTTTTGATGATAAAGACATCTCCACGGAATACTCGGCACTGATGTCCAAGGTAGTTTCCAATGGAAATGGATTTATAAAGTTTCCCATCAACGAGCCTGCCGAAGGAAAAAAGAAGTCTCAAATTGAAGAATACCTTGATTTTTATGGAGGCCCGGGAGTACAGCATTTGGCTATTGCTACCAACGATATCATCTACACCGTAGGAGAACTTAGAAAAAGAGGAGTAGAATTCCTTGAAGTTCCTAGTTCCTACTACGATACGCTTCTAGATCGTGTAGGAAGCATAGAAGAAGACTTACAGCCCTTGAGAGAGTTAAATATCCTAGTCGATAGAGATGAAGAAGGCTATTTATTGCAGATATTCACAAAGCCCGTACAGGATAGGCCTACCCTCTTTTTTGAAATCATCCAAAGAAAAGGAGCAATTTCATTCGGAAAAGGAAATTTCAAAGCCTTGTTTGAAGCCATTGAAAGAGAACAAGAATTAAGAGGAAATCTTTGATAATTTTTTCTAGATTTCTTTATGATTTTCCTTTAGAATGACCTTAGAATGAAAGCAATTATTGTTTTTTCTAATTTTGTACATAAATAAAATTTTTAATTGTCATGAGTAGTATGGATCCCCAAATTTTAGCGAAAGCGCAACGATGGCTTGACAGCTCTATTGATGAAACAACTAAGGCAAGTATTCGCACCTTGATTGAAGAAAATCCAACTGAATTAATAGATTCATTTTATCAAGACCTCGAATTTGGTACAGGAGGTCTTCGTGGAATTATGGGTGTAGGCACCAACAGAATGAATGTCTACACGGTAGCCATGGCCACCCAAGGATTAGCTAATTATTTAAATGCTTGTTTTCCTGGACAAGAAATCCGAGTAGCCATCACGCACGACAGCAGAATAAATAACACCCTGTTTGCGAGAACTACTGCCGAAATTTTAACGGCCAATGGAATCATGGTGATGTACTTCAGAGACATGCGCCCTACCCCCATGCTTTCTTTTGCCGTGAGGCATTTTGCGTGCAAATCTGGTGTCATGATTACTGCTTCTCATAACCCCAAAGAATACAACGGGTACAAGGCCTATTGGGAAGATGGGGCGCAAGTAGTAGCTCCCCACGATACCAATATCATTCGTGAGGTTCAGAAAATCACTTCTTTTGATCAAGTTAATTGGAATAAACAAGAACATTTGATTCATTATGTCGGAGAAGAATTTGATCAGATTTACTTGGACAACATCGTTAAATTAAGTTGGGCCAAAGAGGAAATAAAAAGTCAGAAATCAATGCCCATTGTCTTTTCGCCCATACACGGGGCGAGTGGAAAAATGGTACCAGCAGCTTTTAAAGCCTTTGGTTTTGACAACATCCATTTGGTCACAGAGCAACTTGAGCCGGATGGAAATTTTCCCACGGTCATTTACCCTAATCCTGAGGAGCCAGAAGCTTTAACCCTTGCCATTGCTCTAGGCAAGGAAGTTCAGGCGGAACTAGTGACGGCCTGTGACCCCGATGGAGATAGGTATGCCGCAGTAGTTCCTAACGAAAAAGGAGAGTTTGAATTGCTGAATGGCAACCAAACGGCTACTCTAATTACCTATTACCTCCTTTCTCGCATGAAAGAAGAAGGAAAATTGGGTTTAGAAAAATACCTAGTAAATACCATAGTCACTACAGAACTCATCAATGCCATAGCATCGGGATTTGGTGTGCCCTGCATCAACGTACTGACAGGGTTTAAAAATATTGCCGCCATCATTCGTGAGAAAGAAGGAAAAGAGTCTTTCATTGCGGGTGGAGAAGAATCCTTTGGATACCTGGTGGGTGATTTTGTCAGAGATAAAGATGGAGTCAGCGCCTGCGCCATGGTAGCTGAGGTCATCGCTTACTACAAAACCAAAGGAAAAACAGTGTTTCATGTCTTGGCCGAAATTTACGAGCGATTTGGATTTTATAAGGAATCTCTCCTGTCTGTGACTAAGAAAGGAAAAGATGGGGCAGAACAAATTCAACAGTTAATGGCTCAATACAGAACCCATCCCCCGCTTGAAATGAATAATTCTAAGGTGGTGAAGATAGTGGATGTAAAAAATTCAACGATTACTTTTCCAGAATCAGGTAAAGTTATGCCCTTGGCATTGGATAAGTCCAATGTGATGCAATTCTACCTGGAAGACGGAAGTAAAATTTCGGCAAGGCCTTCGGGAACAGAACCCAAAATTAAGTATTATTTTTCGGTACAAGCCCCTCTACCCACGGCGGAAGAATACCGAAAAGTAGAGCAACAGCTTAACGAAAAATTGGCAGCCTTGAAGACCTATTTCAGCTAATATCTATATTCTAAACCATCCTGTCTTTGTCAAAAGCGTAGATCTCAGCCAATCCCATGAATATTCAAGAAAATGTTTCTTTGAAACTCTACACTACGTTTGGAATTGATCACAAAGCAGAGTTTTTTACAATTGCCCGCAGTGTAGATGAAGTAATAGAAGCCCTTAGAAAGGCAGAAGAAAATCATTGGAAGGTATTTATTCTTGGAGGGGGGAGCAATGTTTTACTGACTAAGGATATCCAAGGATTGGTCATAAAGCTAGAGATCAAAGGGATTACCTTAATTAAGGAAGAAAAAGACCTGGTATTCTTAGAGGTAGGAGCTGGAGAAGTTTGGCATGATTTCGTGCGTTTTTGCATTAAAAACAATTGGGCTGGAGTAGAAAATTTATCCTTGATTCCTGGCACAGTAGGGGCTTCCCCCATGCAAAATATCGGAGCCTATGGAGTAGAATTGAAAGAGGTATTTCACAGTTTGAACGCCATTCATAGAACAGGATTTACTTCCACTCGTTTTGAGGCCCAGGACTGTAAGTTTGGGTATCGGGAAAGTGTTTTCAAAAATGAGTGCAAGGATCAATACGTGATTACTTCAGTTACTTTTAAATTGAGAAAAACACCTCACTATCACTTGGAATACGGAGCAATTCAGGAGGTACTGCAGCAGCATGGGGTAGTACACCCCACTTTGGAAGCCGTGAGTAAGGCAGTCATCGAAATTAGGGAATCCAAGTTGCCTAACCCTAAAATTCTTGGGAATGCAGGTTCATTTTTTAAAAACCCTACCCTATCTACTTCAGAATTTGAAAAATTAAAGTTGCAATTTCCCCAAGTTCCTGGATATCCTACCGAAGAGGGAGTTAAAGTAGCTGCAGGATGGCTTATCGAACAAGCGGGTTGGAAAGGAAGACGCAAAGGCAAAGTCGGCGTACATGAAAAACAGGCCCTCGTCCTAGTTAATTATGGCGGTGGTAAAGGATCAGAAATCAAACAACTATCTGTAGATATTCAAAATTCCATTTTCGAAAAATTTGGAATTACTTTAACGCCGGAAGTAAATTATTTTTAGGCCAAGGGATCATCCACTGAAAGTGGTTTGGTGTATCGCTGGATATTCACACCAAATTTTTTCAAAAAGTCTATCCCTTCATCGGAACCAATACCTTTAAATTCTGCATAAGAGAATAGATAAACCACCTTGGATATTCCCATGGAATATATAATTCGGGCACAGGCTAAGCATGGAGATAAGGTCACATACAGGGTAGACCCCTCTACCGAGGTGTTATTTTTGACCGCATACAAAATGGCATTTTGCTCTGCATGCAAGGCCAGTGAGCAACTTCCTTTCGAATCTCGAGCACAACCGGTTTCAGGAAACTCCACATCACAATTATGCGTTCCAGCTGGAGGGCCATTGTACCCAATGGAAATGATTCGGGTATCTTTGGTCAACACCGCTCCTACGTGCTTTTTGATGCAATGTGATCTTTTGGCAAGGTTTAAGGCCAATTCCATGTAAATGTCATCGAAATCAGGTCGGCTCATAACTAAAATTTGTCAAAAGTAACATTACTTAACATAGGCCAAAAATAATATAACGATTCCTCTTACTTTTTTCCTTGTAAAAGAAAAATTAACTTGGCCAAAAGCTATGTGAAAGCCAACATTCCTTTTCTATGAGATTACCTATCCTTGCCATTGGACTTGCCTTAGCTTTCTGGAGTATGAGCTCTTGTAGTAGTGTGGAAGTGTTTACAGAAAAAAAGGAAGTTACTATTCTAAAACCTTACCAACGTTTTGCATTAGTAAATAAAGAATTGGGTATACAAGGATTTTCGGATCAAAATCTTGATGTCATGGTACAGAATGAGCTAATACAGATATTGACTTCAACAGGCATGCAATACGATGCTGTAAATCCAGAAGTGCTCATAAAGTACTACTCCAATGAAGACATAAGACAAAGAGAACAAGTAGTTCCCCTTTCACCTAATCCGTACTGGGGAATGCGAATGTATGATCCTTGGCTTTTTAATCCCATGATGAGAAACTATTCGTCTACCGTTCGAACTTCTAATTACGAGTTACTTCAAGTAATTTTAGATATTATTGATCCCAAAGCAGACAAATATGTGATGATGATTACTGCAGTTACCGAAGTATCACAACCAAAAAATAAGCCTAAATTAACCATTCAAGCACTTCATAAAGCAACTACCACTTTTGTAATTGCTAATGCCCCAAATTAAGTTCCTATGGAAAAAAAATACACTTCTTTAAAAGAATTCTACCCTTATTATTTGTCAGAACACCAGCATCCAACTTCCAGAATCCTACATTTTGTAGGTACTGGACTTGTAATTTTGGTTCTGATTGGAAGTTTGGTATTTGGATTGTATTATGCTTTGCTTGGGATTCCACTTATTGGCTATGGCTTTGCTTGGATCGGGCATTTCTTTTTTGAAAAAAATAAGCCAGCCACCTTTACCTACCCTTTTTATAGTTTAGCTTCCGATTTCATTTTATTCTTCGATTTGATTCGCGGGAAGCAGAAATTTTCCTAAGACAGCAACAGTTGCGCAGGAAATTTTTGAAAAGAAAACTTAAATTAGCAAAGTCCAAAAGAATCGGAAAACATTCCTTTTTCTTAGATGTTGGAAAGAAAAAATCATGGCAAGACCTAATCCAGAATTAATTGCAGGTATTGAACGAACCGCTTCGAAGCTTCTCCAAGGAGCAGTATACCAGTGGGGACATATGGGGGCCTGCAATTGTGGAAATTTAGCACAAGAATTAACTCCATTTTCTAAAGCAGAGATACATCAATATGCCATGCAGCGTCATGGAGATTGGAATGAACAACTCATTGATTATTGCCCAACTAGCGGCTATCCCATAGACTTGGTGGTGAGCAAAATGCTTTCCTTCGGATTAACTCTTGAGGATTTAGCACATCTGGAACGCTTGTCTGACCCTGAGATCCTTTCAAGAATGGACAAGGAAAGACGCGAAAGCTTGAATAAAAACTCCAGAGAAGATGTGGTTTTTTACCTGCAAGTCTGGGCTAACTACTTGAGAGAAAAGTGGATTGTTGAAAATTCAATTTTAGGAGAATTAGAAAGTGAAAAAAAATTAGAGCTAGCGTTATTGCTCTAATTGTTTTTTTGTTTATTTCGTACCATTGAATCATAAAAACCCTTTTAAAGAAACCTATGGAGGATTTTGAAGAAGATTTCGAAGAAATTGACGATTTTGAAGAAGAGGATGAATTTGAAGATGACTTCGAAGACGAATACGATCTTGACGAAGACAGCGAGTTTGTAGACGACAATATTGTCGACTTCGATGAGGAGGATGACGATTTTGACGATTTCGAAGAGGAAGATGAGGAAGAATTTGATGATGACTTGGAATAGTTGCTCGTCAGATCTGATCACCTTGCTTGGTAATCCCAGCAGGTAGTTCTATCTTTATTGCAGTTTTGTAGAAACAACCTTTATGATACTATCAGCCATCTTTAGTTCGCCGCTCATGTCAGGGGCCCAATTATTTTTACTTATCGTGTGTATTTTGATAGGGTTAGGTGCAGGTCTATCGCTCATGGACGCCAGAAAAACCTTTGCCAATAAAAAAAGTAATGATCATTAATCAACTATAAAGGAGGTTTTCGCCTCCTTTTTTTATGCCATGAAAGACCAAAATTTTAAAAATCACGCAAGGTATTCGAAGTTTCACCATTTTTTGATTGCTCCCTTGTCCGCTCTTTATTTCGGTTGGACCTTAGCAAAAATGGATTTTGCCACGAAAGATTCCTCTTTGCAAAGCATCTATCTTTTTTTAGGTGCCTTCCTTATTTTATTGCTCCCCAACTTAGCTCGGGTCTATGCCTTAAAACTTCAAAACCGCATCATTTTAAATGAAATGAGGAGTCGTTATTTCCACCTGACAGGAAGTACCTTTGAAGAAAAGGAAAAGAATCTCAAATTAGGTCAAATTATAGCTTTACGATTTGCTTCTGACGAGGAAATTCTTCCTTTGATGGACAAGGCTATTGCGGAAAAATTACCTGCTAAGGAAATAAAAATGCAAATCAAAAATTGGAGGGGAGATTACATCCGCGTTTAATTCTATTTACCGAAAACTCCAAATTTTATCCCTTGCTCAAGTAGTTTTTTAAGATTCTTTGCGGCTATTGCTTTCTTTTGGGGATCAGAAAGGCTTATCTCAGGAAGCTGTAAGTAAACATCAAAATCTTCCCTACCCTCTTCACCAGAAGAGATAAGTCCTATTTTTTTTCCCTCCTGTCTGGCAAATTGTAAAAGGATATGAGAAGCTTTTCCTTGCTTACTCTGTCTGTCGTATTTACCTTCACCCGTCAAGATAAAGTCTGCATTTTTAATTTTTTCCAACATTCCCACCTTTTCAAAAAAATAAGAGGCACCTACTTCTAGTTGGAGGGGAAAAAAATAAGACAATCCATACGCTATACCCCCTGCGGCCCCAAAACCTGGTCGATCATTTACTTTTTTCTTTGATTTTGAAGAAAGAAGATCAATAAAGGATTGTGCCTCTTGGGTAAATACATCCATTTCTGAATATTTCAGGCCCTTTTGAGGTCCAAAAACAGGGATTGCTCCATCTTGACCAAAAAAACAAGAAGTAACATCAGCTAAACACAGAAAACGTAGACGAGGGACCCGTATTGGGCCTTGGATATGTTTGCATCTTTTTAGTATATCTGCGGAAAAACTGGAAAGCTCACGGCCCTGAGCATCTAAAAATTGATAACCCAAAGCTTGTAGAATACCTACTCCAAGGTCAATACTCGCACTTCCCCCTAAGCCTAGTACTATCTTTTCAGCTCCCTTGGAAATAGCTGCTTGCACCAAGATTCCTGTACCGTAAGTTGAGGCTATTCTTGGATTTCTCTCTTCAACAGCTAAGGTGGACAATCCAGAACAAGTGGACACATCCAGATAGGCTGTTTTGGTATGTTCCTCCCATCCAAAAAATCCTGCTGCAGGTTTGCCTAGGGCATTGAGCGAAAGGCAGGATACTTTTTCAATTCCCAGCGCATCAATCAACAGCGAACAGGTACCGTCTCCCCCATCGGCAATGTCTTGTGTCTCCACTTGGACAGATGGCAGTTCTTGGGTAAATAGCTCGTGGATAATAGTAGAAGCTTCTGATGCAGTCAGCGTGCCTTTGAATGCATTGAGAGCTAGCAATAGCTTCATTTTTGTTTCATTCGTGCAAAATAATCCTTGGAAGCTGCCTTTACCTTAGGTGCTAGATATAATGCAGCAATCATATTGGGAAAGGCCATCACGGCATACATGCCATCTACCAAACTTACCACCAAATCCAAGGAAGCAACAGATCCAACTACAATGGTAACCAAGTAAAAATAGTTGTAGTACCTTGAACTCTTTGCTCCAAAGAGGTAACTGGCACATTTTTGACCGTAATAGGAATAGGTAAACATGGTAGAAAGTGCAAATACCAAAGCCGAAATCATCAAGATGTATTTACCCACGACTGGTATTCCCAACTCAAAAGCTTCTATGGTAAGTTTGACCCCATCATTTTCAGAATTCTGCCAGACTCCAGTGAGCAAAATGGCAAAAGCGGTAAGAGAACAAACCACCACCGTATCAATAAATGGACCCAACATGGCAATTAAGCCTTCTCGAATCGGCTCCTTGGTTTTGGATTGACCATGCACCATGGGAGCAGTACCTAGGCCTGCTTCATTAGAAAAGAGGGATCTTCTGGCTCCAGTGATAATCACCATCCCCACTGCACCTCCGAGCACCGCATGACCCGTAAAAGCATCTACTACAATGAGTCGAAATACTTCTGGAATATTTCCAAAGTACTGGAGGATTATAATCACTACAGCTAAAAAATAGATACCCACCATAAAAGGAACCATTTTGGATGCAGCGGACGCAATACGCTGAATGCCTCCCAAAATTACCACCGCCGTCAATACCATCATGATAATCCCTACGACCCAACTATTTCTGGTAGATTCTGCAGCAGATTCAGGCTCCAACAATACTTCTTGTATCACCGCTGTCAACTGATTGGAAGTAAATACAGCCAATAGTCCTATGATTCCCGCGATACAAAAGATATAGGCTAGAAATTTCCATTTCTTCCCCATTCCATGCTCGATAATGTACATGGGTCCTCCTTGGATTACTCCTGCCGTATCCTTGCCCCGGTACATGATGGATAAGCTGCAGGTATAGTACTTGGTAGCCATGCCCACAAAAGCAGCTACCCACATCCAAAAAAGTGCTCCCGGGCCACCCGTATTGATGGCAATTGCTACACCTGAAATATTCCCAAGTCCTACCGTAGCGGCAATGGCCGACATCAAGGCTTGTTTGGAAGTAATCTCGCCAGGGGCCAATTTATCCTCATATTTCCCCTTTAATAATTCTATGGCGTGCCCCATTTTGGTGAGGGGCACAAAACCGGAATGAATAAAAAAAAACAGCCCTCCTCCCAGCAAAACGATCAACAAGGGCCAACCCCATATCCAATTGGAAAAGGAAATGATGGCTGCTTCGATTCCAGATTTTTCACTCTCTTTCCAAGTGACTTTTGGTGATTTGTAGTATCCAATACCTTGGATGTCCCATCGCTGTCCCTGAAAGGGTATTCGAGAAGAAAATCCTTCCCAAGACCGAGTTGCTTGTTCGGTCCATCCTATTTCAGCTATCGCTGCCAAGCGAGGGAAAGAAAGGTACTCGATATCTTCCTTGGTAACTACAGTCTCTGACCATAGTGGTGCTTCTATTCCTAAAATATTCTCCTTGGAGATTCCCGGCACGTATTGAGCAGGATCCCACAAATAAGCAGAATCCAATTCAACATAGGCTGCCCAATGTAATCCAATCCTAGAGGTACTATCGTACTGCATATCCAAATAGGCCTTTTTAGCAGGAGAAAAAAGGACCTTACTACCTTGGTTTTTAGCCAAAAGAGCATTTTCCTCTTTTGCCCAAAACTGGGCCACAGTACCTGGAAGTAATTTAGCTGTAGCAATCTCATCCCATCCCATGTTGGTTTTTCCATGGGAAGCCACGATGTTTTGAACGCGTTCAACAAAATAGATGTAATCGTCTTTTTCTGTTACATGGGATTCATCTCCTCCAATATGGAAATATGGTCCAGGAGTAATTGTAGAAATTTCACGCACCACACTATCTACAAAGGCATAGGTAAGATCTAGCTGAGGAGCAAAAGTACTCCATCCTACCTCAATACCCGTGTAAAGCTGGGAGGCTTCTGGTTTGGTTAAAGGAAGTTGGTAATCAAGAGGAGTTCGATTGACCGAATCTAAGGCTTGGCCTCTTGGGAGATTAACTCCTGGATTTAATTCCGGATAGGAAGCCAGAGCAGAATTGGTATGTCCTGGCATATCTACTTCCGGGACGATGGTGATGTAGCGTGCTGCCGCATAAGCTACCAAGTCTTTGTATTCCTCTTGGGTATAAAAGCCCCCCTTGGCCCCTCCTACTTGAGTGCTTCCACCAATTTCGGTAAGCTTTGGCCAAGATTTGATTTCTATTCTCCAACCTTGATCATCAGTGAGGTGAAGGTGAAGGTAATTTAACTTTAAGGTAGCCATTTGGTCGATGTAGGACTTCACGTTGTCGACCGAAATGAAATGTCTCGCTACATCCAGCATAGATCCTCTGTAGGCATAGCTAGGAGAATCTTCAATGCTCCCTTGAGGAATTACCCAATCTACCGATTGACTTGTTTTATGCTCAATTTCTACAGGAAAAAGTTGTAGAAGGGTTTGGATGCCATAAAATATCCCTGCAGCTCCAGAAGAACTTATTTTTACTTCTTTTTCTGAAATTTCAAGCCTATACGCCTCCGTATTCTCTTCGCCAGTCAATTCTAGAATAACATCTCCCCTGTCCTTAGAGACTGGAATAGTATATCCTGTGGCAGGTCGAAGTTGCTCAGCTAAAAAATTACCAAGATGAGGCAAGTCTTCGTTGGTTCCTACCAGTCGAATACCGGAAGTGCTAGATAAAGTAAATGTACCTGACCCATTGGTGATTTTCTGCGGCAAGGGAAGCAAGCCTGCATCTGTCAAGGTAGTTGACTTTTGGCAGGAACTCAATAGCATGAAAGTTCCTAAAACAAAGATCCAGCATAGATTTTTCATAGGGTGGTTTTTATCCAAACTTAGTTTAAAATCTTAAAAAACACGATGTACCCATCAAAATTTTGGAGCAAGAACCATTATTATAAATCGGCTAAACGAAAAAAGAAGGAATTTCTTCCAAATCCTTACTTTTTTCCTTAAAATTAAATCAGTTATCACCCTATGTAATTTTATAACCTAATCTAAAGACCTATGGGCAAGAAGGAGCCTAATTTGAGCAATTCCAGCAGGAGATCATTTATTAAAGGAGCTACCCTTGGTGTGGCTGGATTTTATTTATTTCCAAGACATGTATTGGGGGGACCAGGTTTTATTGCTCCCAGCGATAGGTTAAGGGTAGCTTCCATTGGTGCTGGAGGAATGGGATATGGAGATTTGACTGGCGTTCACAAAACTGGAAAAGTGGATCTTATCGCCCTATGTGACGTAGATGATACCCGCGCTGCCAAAGCCAGAAAAGAACATGAGAAAGCAAACTACTACAAGGACTACAGAATTTTATTAGAAAAAGAAGAAAAAAACATAGATGCAGTTACGGTGTCTACGCCAGATCACATGCATGCCGTTCAAGCCATGATGGCCATGAAAATGGGTAAACATGTCTATGTGCAAAAGCCCCTTTCCCATGATATTTATGAGGCCAGAATGCTCACCCAAGCAGCGGTGCAGTACAAGGTAGTTACCCAAATGGGAAATCAAGGATCTTCAGGAGATGGAGTGCGTCAAATGATAGAATGGTATCAGGCAGGATTGATTGGAGAGGCTACTAAAGTCTGGTCTTGGACCAATAGGCCTGTTTGGCCGCAAGGAATACCCTGGCCAAGTGTAGGAATAACTCCTCCTGCTGATCTGGATTGGAACCTGTGGCTAGGTACTGCACCTTACAAAGATTACGTAGGAAATTTGGTGCCATTCAACTGGAGGGGCTGGTGGGACTATGGTACCGGGGCTTTGGGAGATATGGCCTGCCATATCATGGAACCTCCCTTTCGCGTGTTGGATTTGGGATATCCAATTTCAGCAGAATGCTCTGTAGGGTCGGTGTATGTAGGCGAATTTCAACGAGGTTATTTCCCTGAAAGCTGTCCTCCCTCTTCCCACATTACCTTAAGATTTGATCGACCAGGAATTGGGGAATTGGAATTTCATTGGATGGATGGAGGAATACAACCCACCCGGCCAGAAGAGTTGGGGCCTAACGAACAAATGGGTGATGGAGGCAATGGGGTAATCATTGAAGGCACCAAAGGAAAAATGATGTGCTCGACCTACGGTGCAAATCCGCAATTACTTCCTACCTCAAAGACAAAGGATATTGCTGTAGCTCCTTCCTTGTACAGGGTGCCTGGAGGTGATCGTGGACATTATGCCAACTGGGTAGATGCTTGTATCGCAGGATATGGTTCAAAAGAATTTTCGCAGTTGAGCTCTCCTTTCTCCATCGCAGGGCCACTAACCGAATCCGTATTGATGGGTAATCTTGCGATTAGAAGTTTTGACTACCGCGTTCCTAGAACTGGCTCTACGAATCAATTTGATTATCCAGGCCGAGGTATCAAACTTCTTTGGGACGGTCCCAACATGAATATCACCAATTTTGAACCTGCCAATCAATTTGTTAAAAGAGTTTATAGAGAAGGTTTTACTCTTTAATTAACAGATTATCCCATAAAAAAAGCAAGTCCGATATGGACTTGCTTTTTCATGTTAATTCTGATTTCGATCGAGTAGTTATTGATCTAAAATGATGGCAAATACCAGAGGTGCAACGATAGTAGCATCCGATTCAATGATGTATTTCGGGGTTGCTTTACCAAGTTTTCCCCAAGTAATTTTTTCATTAGGCACAGCTCCGGAATAGGATCCGTAGGAAGTAGTGGAATCAGAAATTTGGCAAAAGTAACCCCACAATGGGACGTTGGTACGCTGCAAATCTTGGTGCAACATGGGTACCACGCAAATAGGGAAATCTCCCGCTATCCCTCCACCAATTTGAAAGAATCCCACCTTACTTTCCTCAGTGGCATGAGAAGTATACCACTCCGCTAAAAACATCATATACTCGATGCCACTTTTTACTGTATGTACCTTGGCAACGTCTCCAGAGATTACGTGTCCCGCGTACATATTTCCTAAAGTAGAATCTTCCCAACCCGGCACGATTATAGGAAGGTTCTTTTTAGCTGCTTCAAGTAACCAACTATTCTTTGGATCGATTTGAAAAGAATCATTCAATTTTCCAGAAAGCAAAATTTTGTAAAAAAACTCGTGAGGAAAATAACGCTCACCCGCTTGATCTGCTTTTACCCACTCTGCTAGGATTACATCTTCAATTCTCCTCATGGCCTCCATTTCAGGGATACAGGTATCTGTTACCCGGTTCATGTGACGTTCTAACAAGGCCTGCTCTTGTTCTGGGCTAAGTTCTCTGTAGTTGGGTACTCGCTCGTAATAGTCATGGGCCACCAGATTAAACACATCTTCTTCAAGATTAGCGCCCGTACAAGAGATAATTTGAACTTTATCCTGACGAATCATTTCTGCGAGGGAAATTCCTAATTCTGCGGTAGACATGGCACCTGCAAGGGTGACCATCATTTTACCTCCCTCATTCAAATGAGTCTTGTAGCCTTCTGCTGCATCTATCAAGGCTGCAGCATTGAAATGCCTATAATTGTGCTTTAAAAATTCGGTGATTTTCATAGATGTGGAAGTTTCAATGAGCGACAAAATTACCTCTTTTTTACCCATAAAAAAACCCGGGAACTCCGGGCTTTTGCTGCTCTATTTCTAATCTTTTATTTAATACCAGTAGAATCGTTAGCCACAGCTGCAGAGTCCATAGCAGCAGGATTTGCATTGTATTTTTTATTTAGGCCTTCAATTACACTCTTGGTAACATCTATTGCATCAGTAGCATACCAAACCGCTCCACCTCTAGTGTAATTAAGGATGATATCGATGCCATTTTCTTTGGCATAATCTTTCATAAATCCTTGTACCTGCTCATAGACATTATTTAAGAGCTTGGATTCATCGGTAGAAAGTTCCTGCATCAAATTATTTCTGTAGCTAATCAAATTTTGCTCTTTCTGCATCAATTCATCTTGCTTGGCTCTAATTTGATTTTGGGTCATGTTGCCACCAGTTTGCTGAAACATGGCCACCTCTTGCTCAAAGCCTTTGGCTCTCGCTTGAAGATCTAAATCAAGTCTTTTACCTTTCTCGGTAATTTCCTCTGATTTCTTTTTGAAATAATCGTACTTATTGATTACAGAGTCGGTGTAGACAAAAGCAATCTTGATGTCTCCGGCAGCCACTCGTTCTTCCGAAGAAGCATCAGCACCTGTAGAGTCAGTCTTTTTTGCACAAGAATAAGCGAATACCGCAACTATTGTCAGTATTCCAAGACGAATCAATCCTTTTTTCACTTGAGTAGGGTTATGGTTTTATGCTCGCAAAGATAGGTAAAGTATTCATTTTTCAAGAACTCCATTGGAATTGAAGGAATTCTTTACCATTGCCTTAAAAATAAAGTTCTTGCGCCAAGCGAAAGACTTGGGCATGAGCTTCAACAATGACTCGAATTTGTTTGGAGTACCCTCCCCCCATACAGCACATGATAGGAATAGCACTTCCTTTTGCTTTGCTCAACACCATCTTATCCCTAGCCTTGACACCCTCCATGGTAAGCGCCAGTCTACCCAATTGGTCTGAACTCAACACATCTACACCGCATTGATAGAGTATGAAATCAGGTTCCTTGCTCTCAAAAATAGAATCCAAATGATATTCCAACAAATAGAGGTATTCTTTGTCTGATGTGCCGTCAGCAAGAGATATGTCCAGGTGGGAATTCTCTTTCCGGTGGGGATAATTTTTTTCGCCATGCATACTGAAAGTGAAAACTTGCTCGCTTCCCGAAAAGATAGAAGCCGTTCCATTACCTTGATGAACATCCAAGTCTACAATGAGAATATTTTTTGCTATTCCTTCATTCAAGAGATAATTGGCTGTTATGGCAAGATCATTTAGCAGACAAAATCCCTCTCCTCTACCACGAAAAGCATGATGGGTACCACCAGCGATATTCATTCCTATTCCATTTAAATTGGCCATAAGAGCCGCTTGAATAGATCCTCCCATAATACAAATTTCACGTGCTACAAGCTGGAGACTTAAAGGAAATCCTATAGCTCGGATTTCTGATTTGGATAATTCTTGTCTTTTCAGCCTTGAAAAATATACTTCATCGTGTGTGCTCAAGATGGGTGCATCCTGTATGGGTGCGGGTTCGAAAAGATTCTCGCGAGTGATCGTTCCTTCGTAAAGAAGCTGCTCTGGCAACATGCTATACTTCTCCATGGGGAATCGATGGCCTTCTGGTAAAGGATGGGAGTAAAGGGAAGAAAAGGCTATTTTTAACATAAAAAAAGGCGCTAGTTTATGCTAACGCCAAAGTTATTTGAAGGAATTGGAAATCATACTCCATCCAATTCACTCTCTTCTGTCACGAAAGAATAAAACGTGTCATCCAAAACCAAGGTGTCTTCATTAAAATTTCGAATGAAGGTCCTGATTACTTGATCATCTATCACTTCTACATTCAAAGCCGCATCTAAGCCTATTCCAAAATCATGATGGGTATCTAGGTCTATAAACTCTTGAACTTTCACAGTCTCTTCCTCCTCCATTTCCATGATCAATTCCGTAATAAACCACCCAATCTCCTCCTCTTCAGCAGACAGCGGTTGCATGTTGCCATCTTCATCCTCTTGATAGTTAATTCCTTTAAAGTTCGGGAATTTTTTTGCTGCCTCATGCTCGGCAAGGTCATATACTTCACTGGCATGATGCAATCTGAGCGTGTAGAGTGCAGCATCATAAATCACATCCTTCCCTTCGTATTTGCCCAAAAAGTAAAAATTTACAAATTCTTCTGAATTTTCCTCGTCTGGAATAATCTTGAATGATTTTCCAGAAGCAATTAATTCATTTTTTAGTTTTTCGATGTTGTTAGGGTCAAACCCAGGGTTTTTAAAGTTCATAGTTTTTAAAAAAGAAAGATGAGGCAATTATTAGGGATGAAGAGTGATATTCTAAGTATATAAAGCATAAAAACCGAAAATTGTTTTAAAAAAAATAAGATAAAAGGTACTTAATCAAGCCATTAGAGAAAAATAGTGCTTAGAATTAAAAATTTGGCCTTTTTTTTAAAAAAAAACTTCTGCTTTTTATTTCAAAAGAATATCATCACCAATGCTCTTTCTAAAACAAAGTTAAATGTGAAGAATAATTAGTTGCCATTGATGTAAATTCATTCAAGATATCGGTATACCTCTTATCTTTGTCATATACATAAATTAATCCTTCGTGATCTTAATTATCCTATTTCTCCTGCATTGGTATTTCTCTCTTTTTTGCCAAAGTTTCTTCCTTCATCGGTACGCTGCGCATCAAATGTTTGTGATGAATAAGTATTGGGAGAAGTTCTTCTACTTTTTTACCTGGCTTTGGCAAGGTAGCTCCTATTTATCTCCAAGGGCTTATGCCATTTTGCATCGGATGCATCATGCCTATTCGGATACCCCTCAAGACCCTCATAGTCCGCACCACACGGAAAATCTTTTTTCCATGATGTGGAAGACAAAAAATATTTACAACGATTATTTTGCTTTCAAACTTAATCCAGAGGAGCGTTTTTCAAAGGACATTCCAGATTGGGGAAAATTCGACCGCTTTGCAGACAATATGACGGTGAGGGTAGCTTGGGGTGCGTTCTATGTTCTCGTGTACATTGCTTGTATTTCTTACTTTGAATTGCCCGGTACACATTGGTGGATGTATTTTCTTCTTCCCATTCACTTTTTGATGGGGCCAGTACACGGAGCTATTGTTAATTGGAGCGGTCACAAGTATGGTTATGCCAACTTTGATAACAACGACAAATCCAAAAACTCCCTTTTGCTGGATGTTCTGATGCTTGGAGAGTTATTTCAAAACAATCACCACAAACTTCCAAACCGAGCAAATTTTGCCGTTAGATGGTATGAATTTGATCCTACCTACCCCATTGTCAAACTTTTGCACGCCACAAAAATTATCAAATTAAGAACAGTGTAGCTGGATAGCTTTTCAATTTAACTTCTCATGCCCTCAAAAATTCACCCTTTTTGAGGGATTTTTTTTGAAGTGTTGAATTCAATTTAGATCCTTGATTTTGTTTTTGGGCTTTTGATCAGCAAAGACCTGTCAACCAAGAAAGATTCAATTTCCAAACTCTAGCATTACCCCTATATTTGCAGCTCCAATACCAATTGTTTTTCCATGAATTCATTTATTGAAGAATTAAAATGGAGAGGCATGCTTCAAGACATGACTCCCCAACTTGATGAGCACCTAGCCAAGGGAATGGCTTCGGCCTATTTGGGCTTTGACCCTACGGCAGATTCCTTGCACATTGGACATTTGGTAGGTGTGATGACTCTTCTTCATTTCCAAAGAGCTGGCCACAAGCCCATAGCTTTAGTGGGAGGAGCAACAGGGATGATTGGGGATCCCTCTTTCAAATCTTCGGAAAGAAATTTATTGGATAAAGATACCTTAGACCACAACGTGCGCTGCATTCAAGCACAGCTTGCTAAGTTTTTAGATTTTTCAGGTAAAACGTCTACTTCTGCAGAACTGGTAAATAATTACGACTGGATGGCCAAGTTCTCCTTTTTAGATTTTATCCGAGAAGTAGGAAAGCACATCACTGTCAATTACATGATGTCAAAAGACAGTGTCAAAAGAAGATTAGAAGAGGGAAACGGACTTTCATTTACTGAATTTAGTTACCAATTGATTCAAGGATATGATTTTTATCATTTATGGAAATCAAAGAATTGCAGTATACAATTGGGAGGTTCGGACCAATGGGGGAACATAGTGACGGGGACAGAACTTATTCGAAGAATGGGTGGAGGAACGGCCTATGCCCTTACCGTTCCCTTAATTACCAAATCGGACGGTTCGAAATTTGGAAAAACAGAAGGAGGATCGGTTTGGCTTGATCCTGAAAGAACAAGCCCCTATGCCTTCTACCAATTCTGGCTAAACGTATCCGACGAGGATGCTTCCAAATACATTCGAATTTTCACCGTCTTGGATCAAACTTCGGTAATCCAATTGGAAGCAGAGCATTCTCAAGCTCCTCACTTAAGGATTTTACAAAAAGAGCTTGCCAAGCAGGTGACCTGCATGGTGCATGGAACAGAAGAATTTGAAAAAGCCCTTAAAGCCACGGAAATCCTGTTTGGCAAATCTTCTACCGAGGAATTAGCTTCCTTAGATGAACGTACTTTTTTAGCCGTATTTGAAGGTGTACCGCAGGTAAAAATTCATAAATCTGTATATCAGGAGATTGAAAATGTAGTCAACCTTTTGAGCGATAAAAGTGAGTTTCTTGTATTTCCATCCAAAGGAGAGGCCAGAAAAATGATTCAAGGAGGTGGAGTGAGTATCAATAAAATCAAAATCGAAGACCCCAACCGAGAGGCTCGATTTTCTTTGCTTCAAGAAAAATTCCTACTGGTGCAAAAGGGTAAAAAGAATTATTTCATTATTGAAATCATCTAAAGCATATCATGTTGACTGTTTGGAACGTTTCGCTGCTCTTTGAATAGCCTAATTGGAAATTTCAGTAAGTTGATTTAATTCTAGCATTAAATATTTAGTCGACTGATACACCACTTATCTATTTTTTAATTAATTTTTGAATCCCATTCAACATTTTGTTTTTATCGAAAGTTTATTGAAGAAAAAAGAAATAACCTTACACCTATATTGATCATGGCAGGAGAAAAAAATAAAGAAAAACTTATTCTAGAAGCAGCTACGGTACTTTTTACTACCAAAGGGTTTCAAGCAACTCGCATGGAAGACGTAGCGAGGCAAGCTGGCATTAGTAAGGGATTGACTTATTTTTACTTCAAAAACAAAGAAGATTTGTTTATGGCCTTGACCAAAAAGGCTTTTGATCTCTTGCGAGAGGAATTTCGAGAGGTGCTCAGGTCCAAAGGAAAAAACGGCCTAGAAATGCTCAGTGACTTGACCTTACGTATTTGGGATTTTTCCGTGCAACATCCCGTATATTACCAAGCTATAATACATTTTTTAGACGTATTAAATTCCTATACCACAGCGGAGAAAAAAGCACAACTAGATCCCTTGATTTTGGAATCTATCCATTTTCACAAACTTCTTGAAATCCACCACGAGCCCATTCGCCTTGGAGTGCAGATGGTATCCCAAGGGATTAAAGACGGAAGTATTCGGCCCGAACTTCAACCTGAGATTACGTTTTACACCCTATGGAGTATGGCCATTGGCTACCAAAAAACAGGGGGAGCTATTGCTTACGAAGGAAAAGAAACAAAAATTAGCCTTGAAGCATGGAAAAATGGTTTCATGAAATTGATGCAGGACATGCTCAAGGGAACCATACAAGCCAGCAAACCTCAGGTGGTGCAAACCACTTTGTTTTAAAAAATTGGGGAGAGATCTTACCTACTTCTCCACAAGTCTTTCATTTGTTTGCCATTAACCAGCAGTACAAATCGGGCAGGATTGGGAATTAAAACTATTCGTAAGTCGACTTTTCCCAATTGATCGGATTCAATAGGTACGCCTTGCTGTCCTTCCACCTCGTAGCTTATACTTCCTTTGGCATCTGGCAATAATTCCTTGTATTGATTGGCTAAATAGGCAGTGGGAAGTAAAATATCCGTATCTGACTTTAATTGAGCATATATTTTTTCAAGATGAGTAGCTAATTCTTCTTCGTAATTTTCATTAAAATCATCTTCTAAATCGTGCAACTCCTCCTCCAAATCATCGTAATTTTCATCACTGTACTCCATCTTACTAAGCACAATTCTTTTTCTAACGATTTCAGAAAGCTCCTTATCTAACGATTCCCAATTCATGATCGATGCCAATAGTTTATTTCTGCAAATATGGAGATATTCCCTCAAATTGAAAGTATGCCTCTAAAGAGCTTTTTTCAACTTACCAAAAGGATTTTACCGTTTCTACCAGCTTGGCCATAGGCATCCAATGCCTCCTTGTAGGCCTCTAAGCTGTAGGTGCCTGCTACATCCACCTGTACATCTTGCTTGGTTAAAAATCCAAATACTTCTTTAAAAGCCTTTTTTCGAAGTTCAGGAGTCAATTCCTCCAACCAGCTACTCAACCAAAACCCTTCCAAATGAAGATTTTTAAAAATTAATACTCCACTATTGATGGGCATATTGTCCAGTGCCAAAGCTCCATAAACCATCATTTTTCCTTTTTGCTTCAAACAGGAAAGAGCTTTTGCTCCCAATACTCCGCCGACCGCATCAAAGACAACATCTACTCCTGCTTCGAAGTGTTGAAAAACAGCTTGGTTCATTTTTTCTTTCTCTGTATTGATGACTAGTGCAGCACCCAAAGCTTTCAAACTTTCTTTTTGTTCCTCATGCCTTACGGTAGCGATTACCTGAATACCTCTCTCCTTGGCCATTTGAATGACAAATTTTCCATAGGCAGAAGCTCCAGCAGTAAGGAGTAAACATTGACCTGGCTGCAAATCTGCGGATTCAAGCATACCATAGGCCGTCATGGGATTGACAAAGGCCTGACATGCGACCTCATCCGACATTTGTTTGGGCACTGGAATCACCCCAGAGGCTGGTATACAAATGTATTCTCTCCAAGTGCCTATGGCAGTAAACATCACCCGAGTACCCACTGGGATTTTATTTCCTTCGTCACTACTTTCTACTACACCACAGGCTTCAAATCCAGCACTACTCGGTAGCTTTGGGGTAATGCCGTACATACCTCGAATAAACATAATATCAGAAGGATTGATGTTTCTAGCGGTAACCCTAATCAACACTTCGTGAGGTTTTGGAGTGGGCTTTGGACTTTCCTTTAGAAACAATACTTCTTGGGGTGTTCCAGTGTGTTCAAATACTAGTTCTTTCATAGGATCAGAGTTCGTGAAGTAAAATCAGAGAAAAATTAAGAAATGATAAGATATCTGCCTTAGGCTTATTTTTGCTATCTTTTGCATAAAATATAACCCCAAACGTATGGATTTGTCTTCAGTTTTTTCATTGGATGGAAAAGTAGCCATCATTACCGGTGCAAGTAAAGGAATAGGGTTTGGAATTGCAGAAATGTTTGCCGCAGCGGGAGCAAAAGTAGTTATAAGTAGTAGAAAACAAGCACAACTAGATGAACTGGCTTTATCCTTGAAATCCAAAGGTTACGAGGCACAGGGAATTGCTTGTAACGTTGGCAACATGGATGAATTGCCTGTTTTAGTAGCCAAAACGGTAGAGAAGTACGGTACCATAGATATTTTGGTTAACAATGCAGCCGCTAATCCTGTTTTTGGTCCAGTACACGAAACCAGCCTGGAGGCATTTGATAAAATCATGAATGTCAATGTGAAAGCAGCCTTTGAACTTAGCAGGCTATGCTATCCTTATCTAAGAAATTCTTCTAATGCCTCGGTCATCAATATCTCTAGCATTGGAGGACTTACCCCTGAACAAGGCCTTGGGATTTATTCCGTTTCCAAGGCAGCATTGATCTCCTTAACCAAGGTATTTGCCAAAGAATGGGGGGATTCTAAAATTAGGGTAAATGCCATTTGTCCAGGATTAATTCAGACGAAATTTTCAGAGGCGCTGTGGTCCAATGAAAAAATCATGTCCATGATTTTAAAACAATTGGCCATAAAGAGAGCCGGAACTTCAGAAGAGATTGGTGCCATGGCTTTATTTTTAGCCTCCAGCGCGGCATCTTATACTACTGGAGGTATCTTTACCGCGGATGGAGGATATACCATTTGAAACTACCATGATCGCAGAAAACCAGATTTCAGAGGAAAAATTCCAAGACCTATTACATTCCTACCGAAAGTTTGTAGAAGAACACCTATTTCCTATTGACTTGCAGGTCGTCACTGGGGCATTCCGATCCTTCCTGCCCATGCTCCATGCCCTTAGAGAAAAAGCAAAATCTCTAGGACTTTTTACCCCTCACCTTTCTCGGGAAGAAGGGGGACTAGGTCTGTCTTTGGTTCAATTTGCCCAAGTATCAGAAATTCTAGGACAAAGTCCCATGGGTCACTTTGTATGCAACTGTGCAGCGCCTGATATAGGCAACATGGAATTGCTACATCAATTTGGTTCGCAAAGCCAAAAGGCAACATGGCTACTTCCCTTACAAAGGGGGGAGATCAGGTCCTGTTTTGCGATGACAGAGCCACAATTTGCAGGGAGTAATCCTATCCATATGGCCACTATAGCCCGAAAAGAGGGAGAAGAATATGTCATCTCTGGACATAAATGGTTTACTACGGCAGCAGATGGGGCTACATTCGCCATCGTAATGGCCGTTACCCATCCAGAAGTAGAATCCCCATACCAGAAAGCCAGTATGATTTTGGTACCTACAGATACTCCAGGCTTTTCTATCGTTCGCAATATTCCAATTATGGGTGAATCTGGGGAAGATTACCTCTCTCATGCTGAAATAAAGCTAGATAATTGCAGGGTTCCCCTTAGCCATAGAATTGGTCAAGAAGGACAAGGATTTGCTTTGGCTCAAGCGAGATTGGGGCCAGGAAGAATCCACCATTGCATGCGTTGGATTGGGATTTGCGAGCGAGCTTTCGATCTCATGTGTCGTAGGGCAGTGTCACGGGATCTTGACCCAGGCAAAGCCCTAGCTGAAAAGCAAACCATACAGCATTGGATTGCCGAAAGCCGTGCTGAGATTAAAGCCAGCAGATTGATGGTCCTAGACACGGCCAGAAAAATGCAAGAATTGGGAGCCAAAGCCGTAAAAGATGATATTTCAACCATCAAATTTTACGTAGCAGAGGTATTGATGAAAGTGATCAATAGAGCCATTCAGGTTCACGGAGCAATGGGAATCACCGACGACACCCTACTTTCTTTTTGGTACCGACACGAACGGGGAGCGCAAATCTATGATGGCCCGGATGAAGTCCATAAATCCGCCTTAGCGAGAAGTATTTTAGCTAACTACAGCAAAAAATGAATAGGGAATTGGCTTTTGATTCCCTCCTCTCCTATCTCGAGGAAGCTTTTGGCTTTCCATCCGACAAAATAAAGGTGGGCCAACTACCAGGTGGGTATTCCAATTTAAGCTTTCTGGTAGAAACGCCTGATCAGAAGATGATTCTAAGGCGACCTCCCTTTGGAGAAAAAATCGCCAAAGCACACGACATGAGTAGGGAATTTCAGGTCTTAACCAGCCTCAAAAAGGCAGGATATACCAAAAGTCCCAGTCCCTTGTTGCTTTGCGAGGAGGAAAATGTTTTTGGTGCTCCTTTTTTTGTAATGGAATACGTAGAGGGATATATTTTGCGGACACAAATACCAGAAGGCTTACATTTTGGACCCAGCGAATTTTCTCAACTTTCCAAAAATGCAGTAGATGGGTTACTAGAACTTCATCATTTGGAGTTACAACATTCTGGGTTGATTGATTTAGGAAAGCCCGAAGGCTATACCCAAAGGCAAGTTTTTGGCTGGACCGAAAGGTACCAAAGGGCAAAAACCCACGAACTTCCAGAACTTGAAAAAACCGCTTCCTGGTTGCAATCCCATATCCCGAAAGATGAGCCCCTCGCATTTATTCATAACGATTACAAATACGATAACCTAGTGCTAGCGCACGAGGACCCAACACAGCTGCATTCGGTTTTGGATTGGGAAATGGCTACCGTGGGGAATCCCTTGATGGATTTAGGAACTACCTTGGCGTATTGGGCTGAAGAGGAGGATCCTACCCTTTTGAAACAATTTAATTTAAGCTTCCTTCCTGGAAATTTCAGCAGAGCGCAATTGATTGATTATTATTTCTCCAAAAGCAAATTAAAGCAGGAGAACATGATCTTTTACTATGCCTTTGGCTTATTTAAAGTTGCGGTAATCGCCCAACAAATTTTTAAACGATTTTCTCAAGGATTTGCTTCCGACCATCGCTTTGCCAAGTTGATCTTGGTGGTAGAAGCTGCTGGAAAAAAAGCTCTTCAAAGTATTCAATCAGAAAAAATTTAATACCATGACACTTCACAAACTTTGTATTCTTGGAGCAGGAACCTTAGGTTCAAGAATAGCACTTCAATCTTCCATATCTGGCTATTCTGTAACGGTTTACGACATCCACCAAAAAGCATTGGATCAATCTCTTCATACCATGAAGAAAATTCTTCAGCAATTGGTAAAGACAGGAATCCTTTCTGAAAATCAACTCCCCTCTATCCTCCAACGAATTTCCTATACCCTTGACCTCAAGGTAGCCCTTGAAGGGGCCGATTTGGTAAGTGAAAGTGTGACGGAGGAAGTAGAAATAAAAAAACAGGTTTGGGCCCAGGTAGGAAAATTGGCTCCAGCAAGTACCTGGTTTACGACCAATACCTCCTACTTACTCTCCTCTCAATTTGCCCAAGAAAGTGGTAGACCCAGGCAGTTCTGCGCATTCCATTTTCATGATGTTTTTTATTCCCGAGTGGTGGATATCATGCCTCATGCAGAAACAGATCCTGCCATGATTCCCATGCTGGAAGAACTTGGTAGAAAACTTAATCAGGTACCAGTAATCGTTAAAAAGGAACATCCAGGATATATATTTAACACCATGCTCATGGCTCTGATAGGCGCAGCTGGAAAATTACTTACCAAGGAGGTGGCGAGTATAGAAGACATTGACAAATCCTGGATGGTCAATTTTCATATGCCCATGGGTCCTTTTGGAATCCTTGATTCCATTGGATTGGATACGGCTTGGCACGTAACCCATAGGATGCCCGATGCAGCCTCTCAGGCCTTTGCCAAGCTATTGAAGACCTACATAGATCAAGGAAAATTAGGAGAAAAGACTGGAGAAGGGTTTTATACCTACCCTCAGCCTAAATACCGAAATCCAGAATTTATCACCTAAAAGAAAACCTTAGGTACTTTATTTTTTCTCCCTTTTCTGAAAAAATTTTCTCGTAGCGTGTCTGGATTCCAAGATGTTCCTCTCGGTATTCACTTTGGTAAAAATCAGAGGTACCAGCGTGGATTATAGTATCTTTTCTAGACAGAAGCAATTCCAGAGTAAAGTCAAAAAGCCCTGTATTGTCTGTTTTAAAATGAATGTTTCCACCTGATTTTAGGAGATTTTTATACATCTCTAAAAATTTAGTAGAGGTCAATCGCCTCTTTTCATCTCCATCCCTTGGAAAAGGGTCGGGAAAAGTTATCCAAAGCTCAGAGATTTCTCCAAACGCAAAAAAAGAATCCAATTGCTGAATTTGGGTTCTTAAAAAAGCAATATTATGCAATCCTTCCCTACTCGCGGTAGAACTTCCCTTCCAAATTCTACTCCCTTTGATATCTACTCCAATGAAATTTTTTCCGGGATAGGCCCTACCTAGCCCTAATGTAAATTCCCCCCTTCCACATGCCAATTCAACTACTAGAGGCTGGGGATTGCCAAACTGCATTTCATTCCATTTTCCTTTGATCTGTTCAAAAATGGGCTTACCTGCCTGAATGACATTGGGGTTAGCTTCGTTTTGGGCGAAGCGAACAAGTTTTTTTCTACTCATTACAGGTTGTTTATTTCTGCGACCACAAAGGTACTCCCTCCAATAAAAATCAAGTCATTTGGACCTGCATTTTTCCTTGCAAATGCAATGGCTTCTCCAACATCTGGGATGACAATGCCCCTAAGACTGTGTGAATTTGCTTTTTCTGCTAATGTGGTGGCCTCCAGCGCACGGGGAATGTTTGCTTGGCAAAATACATAAGATGCATTTTTAGGAAGAAGCTCAAGCATGGCAGTGATGTCCTTATCTTGAACCATACCGATGACCATCCAAAGCCGAGAATAACTTAGGGAAGAGAGCTGAGCCACTACCTCCCGAATGCCAGCTTCGTTGTGGGCGGTATCGGCCACCAGTAAAGGTTGATGTTGTAGGACCTGCCACCTTCCCTTTAGGCCCGTTTGTTTTGCCACCTGAAGCAAACCTTCTCTTACTGCTTGATCAGGGATTTCCCAACCCAAGCGCCTGAGTTGGGTAACTGCTTCTAAAATTCCAGCTAAATTGTATCGTTGGTAATTACCCCCAAGACCCAAAGTAAATTCTTCTTGTGTATCGTGGTGACTTACTAGAAATTTCTTCAGGTTAGCCTTGTTGTCAGATGCTTCTACAAAATCAATTTTCCAATGCCGGTCTGCAAAAATAAGATCAGCATGCATTTGCTTAGCCTTACGTTCAAATACTTCAGCGGTTTCCGCCTGCATTTGAGAGATCACCACAGGCACCCTTTCTTTGATAATTCCCGCCTTTTCTCCTGCGATGGCGGGTAGGGTATCTCCCAAAAATTGGGTGTGGTCTAAGCCAATATTTGTAATTACACTGAGCTCAGGAGTAATCACATTGGTGCTGTCTAGCCTTCCACCCATTCCCACCTCGATTACGGCTATATCCACTTTTTGCTTGGCAAAATACCAAAAGGCTAAGCCTACAGTCATTTCAAAAAAACTAGGACTAAGTTCCTCTAAAAATGCTTTGTTGATTTTTACAAAATCTACCACTGCATCTTCAGTTATTTCTTTTCCATTAATTCGAATGCGCTCGGTAAAAGATTTGAGGTGGGGAGAAGTATAAAGCCCGGTTTTGTATCCTGAGGATTGTAATATGGAAGCCAATGCGTGTGAGGTACTTCCTTTGCCATTAGTCCCCCCCACATGAATAGACCTAAATCGTTTTTCCGGATTACCTACATGAGCACAAAGTACCAAGGTATTGCTTAAATCTTTTTTAAATGCAGCTGCTCCAATCCGCTGAAACATGGGCAGAGACCCATACAAAAAATCCAGTGTCTCCTGGTAAGTCATCCTCAATTCACTTGAATAACAAAAGTGATTTTTCCCGTAGAAAATTCGGCCGACTCGTTTTGTCCAGCTTTCTTAAAGCTTAGTTGATTGACCACTTGGCGGTAATAGTTTAGTACCTCATTGGAAACATTGTATTCCAAAGGAATAGCTTGACTTACTTTACCTGAATTATCGACCGTAATCTTAAATACAATCCGGCCATTTCGAGTAGAAACGCGGTCTGCTATACTAGGGCGAGAAGCAAAATCCCAGCCTGCCAAGTCCAAACTATACCCAGCACCCCCCGTACCTTGGCCAGATCCCTGCACTCCTTTCCCATTCCCACCGGAGGAACCAGTATCTCCGCCAGATGAGGAAGTGTTATTTTTACCCTGATTCCCACCGGAACCAAAAATAGCTCTTTGATCCACTTTGGGTTGTTCTACATTCTTGGGGGGGCTGGACTCTTGAGGTACAGTATTAGATACAGAAGAAAGGGTATTTACTGTTTCTCCCTTGATTGGAGAAACTTGATTGGTCACCGCCTGTACTTTACTAGCCTTTGTTTCAGCAGAGGTTTGAGCTACCTCAACTTCTGAAGTCGAGGGAGCAACTTCAGAGGAAATGGGGGTTAAGGCATTGCTCTCTTGATTTCCACTGGCACCTAGGTCTGCAAATCCAAGATTTAATTCAATCCCATAGGTAGGTTTAGGAGGAATGGCTTGCTTCCATACGACAATAAAATAAAATCCAATAAACAGTAACAAATTGATAAGCAAAGTAATAAGCACTGATTTTTGAGTGCTTTTCCTTTCCTCCTGAGATATCTGAGAAACTAGCATCAATCGATAGGTTTTGTGGCAATAGACACATTCGCACCTAAATTGGCGGCAATCCCTCCAATTTCAACTACATATTCTACAGGAACTTCCTTATCTAGATGAAGCACCACCTGACCCTTTTTACCTTGTAGCAAAGGGCTGAGTACAGATTTTAATTGTTCCCTACTAACCAATTGATCATTTACTGAGAATTGTAAATCCTTAGTAACCGTCACCGTAACCTCCTGCATCACAATGTCGGAGGTCTCACTAGAAGGTAAATTCACAGACAATCCTGAGGGGGTAATAAATGAAGAAGTGAGCATAAAAAATATAAGAAGTAAAAAAATAATGTCTGTCATAGAAGACATGCTAAAAGAGGCATCAATTTTATTTTTCTGCTGCAAACCCATTTTTATTTCTCTTGAAGTAGGTCAATAAATTCAATGGTGGTATACTCCATGTGGTGAATCAGTTTAGATACCTGACTAACAAGATAATTATAACCTAAATAGGCAATAATACCAACAACCAAACCCGCAGCGGTGGTAATCATGGCTTCATAAATACCTGAGGAAAGCAATTTGGGTGACACCATTCCATCTTCCTGGGCAATAGAAATAAACGCCTGAATCATACCTGTTACAGTTCCTAAAAATCCAATCATGGGGGCTGCACCAGACACCGTGGCCAATATTCCAAGGTTTTTTTCCAGCTTATAAATTTCCAACTTCCCTACATTCTCTATGGCTACTTCAATATTTTTTAAAGGAGAACCAATCCGATCAATCCCTTTCTTTATCATATTGCCTACAGGGGTATTCTCACCCGTGCAAAGCATTTTTGCTTTTTCTACCTGACCTGTTTGTACCAATACCTTCACTTGATCCAAGAGGTGAGCGGGAGTCTTGGAAGCTTTTTTGATCACCAAGAGCTTTTGAATAAAGATAAAGATTGCTAAAATAAAAAGGAGGTACAGGGGAATCATCATGAAACCTCCTTTGAGTAAAAGATCTAGCAATCCAATGGTAGCTGCAGGCGCTTCTGCTGCAGGAGGTGATGAAACTGCGACTGAAGATAAGGTGTCCAAATTGGAGGTTTGTAATAGCATAAGTATCAGTAATTCAATATCCATAAATCCTTACCATAAATTTGTTCCAAACGATTTAGCTCATTGGAAGCTTCTTGCCATGTTTCGTATTTCCCAATGGCTAATCTGTAATTCTTACTTATTTGGTTAGGAGCGATTAGATACATTTCAGCATGATTATTTTGAATTTCTAAAGCCATTTTTCTAAGCTGCATCTCGTCTGGTAAACTTGAATAAATTAGAAAGTATCTCGGCAATGCTTCTTTTGCGCTAATAAGAGTTAATGTTCCTGCTGTGGTGTTTTCCGAAGGAACCGAATCTATCTTTTTAAGTGAATCATCAGATGAAACGCGGGTACTATCTTCTGACAAGGGGCTCGGTGTTGGCTTATCTTTTACTTCATTGGTTATTGATCCTTTCTTTTCAACTAAGCCCTCATCTTTAGCGTTAGAAAAGTACCCTGCAAAATTTCCCCCTGTTAGTTGCCACACAATTACTCCAGAAACCCCAATAAATAAAAGGATAACAAGCAGTATCCAGGCCATGGAGGAAGGAGCTTCTTTCTTCTTGATACTAGTTGAATCCGAAATATTTTTAGGAATTGATTTTTCACCTAATTCTTCTGAATTTATAGGTGGACTTTTTACACTCACTATACCCGCATCCTGAAGTTTACTTTCCATAATTTTCACTTTAGCGGAGGATTTAAGCTCAGAAAGTGTTTTCAATTCAACAAAAGGAAGACCATAATCCTTAGGGTCTGGCCATTCTTTGTATACTTTATCTTCTGTTGACATAATTGAAAGGAGCGATATACGAAACTAATTTAAAACCATGGAATGCCCAATTTAAATAATTGAGAATATCAAAATTTATACCGGATACCACCAATTCCTTGAATCCCTCTTACGGGATAATTCATCCATCTGTTGTTTTTCCTATTAAGCAAGTTGTTTCCTTCTGCAAAGACCGTTAGACGGGAAGAAACATCATAATCCAGATAGGTATAAAGGTCCAATACTATAGGCAACTTGATAACGTCCAAGGTATCGGGGATAGTATTTATTGTTTCAAATCCTCGTGCTTGCAAGCCTCCCATCGCTTGAAGGTTTGCTTGTACACTCAATTTTTCAAAAGGAGTAAACCTTTGATTCATATGAAGAATCCAAGTCGGTCTATGCCAGGCCACCTCTTGAGAAGTTAAATTGTAATGGAAATAATCCACCTTGGCCTGAAGACTATATTTTTCGCTTAAGGAAATTTCTATGCTTGATTGTAACTGAACTACGGTCACTTTTGGATCGTAAACCAATTCAAATCTAGAAGTGTCTGCATAAGAGTTCACAAAGAAATGGAGGTTGTTTTGGCGACGCAGGTCAAGCCCCCCCCTATAAATCACTTTATCTGAAATTAATCCTTCAACCCCAGCAGCAAAAGCCAGTGGAGTAACGGTATTCAACAATTGTTTACTAGGCCCAAGAAAAGGGTTTTCTTGTACAAAACTCCTGTAAGTATTGCGCTGCACATCTCCAAAAATGGATGCGCTTACCGTAAAATCATTTCCTAACTGATACGAGGATTTGATGACTGGAAACATACGGATACCAGATTTGGGTTTTTCCAGCGAATCATTCTCTGCTACTAGTACCAGCCCAGCGGTTAACTTAACATCCCCCAAACTAAAATTCCCTTGAGGACGGATGGAAAGAAAGTTTCGATTTAAGTCGTATTCTTGGTCTTTTGTTTCCGTGGTGTAATACACTACAGCCAAATTACCTTGTACCTCCTTATTGGGCCTAAAACTTGCGGTACCTTGAAATCCTAGCTCACGTTCTCTTGCAAGAAAGCTGTCCTTAAATCCATTGAGCACCAAAAATCCTTCATACCCAAAACGGCCAACCTTTTCTACATCCCGAATACCCAATTTAAAGTTTCCTTGAAGCTGTTGATTTGGATCGAAAAGTGGACCAGCGAAATCCACATTCGGGAGTATTGCAAAGTTCAGATTTTCACCATAATACCTGTACGCATCCCTTCGAATACTCAAAGAGGAATACAATTCCGCCTTTTCCAGAAAATAACTCCCATCTCCCGAAAGCTCGGTATGAGATTCTTTGCTTTCTTCCTCCATCCAACGGACTGGGCCTTTACCAAAACTTTGGTGATGAAATTTACCTGCATATTGCCAGGCATCAGAAATCGTACTCATGTACCTAGCATCCAGGAGGGGAGATAAAAAATTGCCATAACCCAAAGTCAAAGCTCCAGGATACAAATTGAGTTCAGGAGCTTCCCACGATTTCAATTCAGGATTGGGTTTTATCAAAGAAGCAGGCACAGCAATGAAAAAAGGCTTTACATCAAAATTCAAGTCCTCCATTCCTTTAGGCTTTGGCAAGACAGGTAATTTTTCAAATGCTCTATTTTGCTTGGGAAGACTCAACACTCGGTCCTTATTGATAACAAATTCTTGATCTTTTACATTCCCTTCTTTGCTTGTTTGAGCTACCGCAGATGCTAAGCTCATGCTCCCAAAAACGAGGAAAAAAATAAAATTTAAGGATCTTCTCATGGTTTATTGGAGCGTTTCTAATAGAGATGCTGCACGTTGCTTTACCGTTGCATCACTGGCCTGCTCTAGGACAGATTGCAAAGTTGCTTTGGCTTGAAATACCTCACCCAGCTGGATATAGTTTTCGGCCAAGAAAATAAACATTCTTCCATACCAAAATTCATAGGAGGAGAATGCAGAGTAATAGGTGAATATCAGTTCATTTGCTCCTGTAAAATCTTTTTTATCTCGTTGAATTTCAGCTAGAATCATAAGTCCTTCTGCCCCTTCTTCCGTTGGATATTCCTGAACCAATTTCAATAAGGTGGAAGAAGCAAGTTCCAGTTGATTCAACTCCCTATGGGATTTTCCCTTAATTAATAAAGCCTTACTTGTGCTCCCCATCAATACCCCGTCTAGGCTTAACAATTTTTCGGCAGCAAGAATGGCAGGCTCGTAAGCTTTCAATCCAAAATGAGCCAACATAGAGCCCTGCCTTACTTCTGCTTCTTCTAGCTTGCCGCGAACTTCCGGAAGTACAAGTTCAAAGTAATGCTTGGCTTCTGCATATCTCCCTTTGGATAATTCAATTTTTCCTAAGTTCTGAAAGGCTCGATTACGCTGAGGCGCAGCGGGATACGTTTCAAATAGTTTGAAAAAGTTGAACGCCTTATCCAATTCACCCGCCTGATAAAAAGCATCTCCTGCAAAAAAGGTAGCTTCATAGGTTTGGCTAGAGGAAGGATAAGTAGTCAAATACTCTTCCAATGCCTTACCTGCTTGCAGGTATTTTTTTCCAAAGTAGAGGCTTTTTGCAGTTTCATAAGCCAAAAATTGTACAGATCCTGCATTTGGATTTGCAATTTGGTATGCCTTCAGGTATTCTCCAAACTCCTCGGATTTATCTTGCAATGCCAGCGTTTCTTGTAATCCTTTCAATGCATTTTCAGCATTATCAGCAGCAGGATAATCATTCAAAATTAATTTATAGTCTTTTACTGTTTCCTCGTATTTCTTCAACGAAAAATTAGACACTGCTCTCCCTTCCAGAGCAAAGGGTAGTAGGGGTGAGTTAGGTCTTTTTTGAATCAATTCAGTAAAGGCATTGGCGGCATCTTGGTAGCGAAGTTCCTCTAGAAAAATCTGCCCTCTCTGGTAAAGCCCATCTTCTATATATACACTGCTTGGAAAATCTCTTTCCAATACGGTTAATTCTTGGAGTGCCTCTAGATTTTTGCCTAAATAATTATTAATGGTAGCCAAACGGTAATGAGCATAATCTTGGGATTTATTTTTATCCTCTATGGCTTGAAGAAAGGTAATCTTTGCCTCCGCAAACTTCTTTTGTACCAACTGGCAATCTCCTAACCTCAATACGGCGTCATCGTAGTTTGGAACAGAAGCACCTTTTGATTGATTGACAAAAACTTGAAAACTTTGTTCGGCCTGAGCATAGGCCTGGCTATTGTAATAGGCATATCCCAAACCAAAGTAGGCTTTGAGGAGATAAAGATGATTAGGGTTTGCTTCTCTTTGAACAGCCATATAGGCGGCAATGGCCTCTTCCCATTTCTCTTCTGTACTGTAAATTTCGCCTTTCCAAAAATGAGTTTCGGCAAGCAAGTCCGGATCTACTGGAAACCTTTGGGATTTATTCAACATCAATACAGCATCTTCCCATTTATTATCCCTGTAATAAATGATTGCTTGGTAATAGGCGACTTTTTGATAGGCTTGCTGGATCCTAGGAGATTTATTTCGAAGCCCATCCATTTGTGCCAAAGCACGTAGGTAATCGCTTGAATTGAGAAGTGCATCGGAAAGTAATGATTCCGCTTCCACAACGCGTGCACCCCTAGGATAAGTATCCAAATAGTCATCTAAAGCGGAAATAGCCAATTGAAAATTGCCTCTATAGAGATTGACTTTTGCCAAATTAAACCTGGCCTCTTCTTGTAGTTTGGGATCTATAGAAAGCGAAGCTGCAGCCTGAAAACTTGAAGAGGAAAGGGGAAATCTTTCTAAATTTAAATAAGCATGACCCAGGTAAAAACTGGCCGATTGGGCTATTAGGTCATTACCTAGAGCCACCTCTTTTAAAAATGTAGTCGCCTGGGGATACTCTCCAATTTCAAATAAGGCTATCCCAGCTTTGTACTGTTCCTCTCTAGTAAGCTCCCTCCCCTTCTCCTGAATTACTTTTTTATAATGAAATGCTGCATTTAAAAAATCCTTGCTCGCATAGTACGCCTCCGCTAAAAAAAGATGTATCGTTTCCAATCGATCCAATGCTACATTATTATTAACTAAAGGAAGCGCATACCCTATGGCTTTTTGATAATCCCCTAGTTGATAATACAATGCAGTTATCAGATGAGGAACCTTAGCAGCATAATAAGGACTTTTTTCAGCTTGCTGTAAATCACTAATGGCAAGAGCCGTATTCCCTTGTTCCATGGCAATCCAGGCACTGTAATACAGAGCATCCGCCGCATTGGGAAAAGAAAGATTTTTTACCTGATCCAAATAGGTAGATGAAGCCGCATATTCCTTTAAAACAAAATAACTGAAGCCTAATTTAAAAAGCAGATCTGCCCTCTCCTCTCTGCTAAAGGAGGAAGGCTTCGCCAAAGTATAGGCAGATGTAGCCTCCCTGTAATTTTTAGAATAAAAAAAATAATCCCCCAAATAAAAAGCAGCTTCACTTGCTTTTGGATGATTGGGATAATCACGAAGAAATTGCTTCATGAGCCCCTCTCCATCGGCACGGTCCAACTGAAGCGAGGAAATCGCTCTTCCAAGAGCAGCCTCTTCTTGCAAAGGACTTGGTAGGGGATTGGTGAGCAATCGCGAATGCTCATAAAAAGAGGTAGAAAATAAATGCTCTTCTAAAAAATTCCTTTGCTCATCCAGTACACGCTGAGCACTGTTTTGATAGAGCGAGGATTGAGAAAATGATTGTGCTACATAACTAAGTCCAAATAAAAGGACCAGGCAATATTTCATAGTATAGTAGGTAAATCAGTGTACGATTTTGTAGACTAGTTCTCGAAGAATTTCCCCTTCACTCATGCTTCCAGCATCTACTCCCTTAAAACGAAGATCAGCCTCTTTTAAGTATTTAAACACATCAATTACCTTGCCTAACTTGTAATTTCGAGCCGCCAGGACATATTCTTTTAAAGCGTAGGGATGGATCCCAAGCATACTCGCCAATTGACTTTCAGGTAGTGGGCCTGCCTTGTGAAGTAAAACTACTTTGCTGAAGTAGGAATACAACAGGGAAAAAATTGGTATTACAGGATGGTTTTTTGGATTTTGAATAAAGTAATGAATAATTACATTGGCTTTATGTACGTCTCTGGTCCCGATAGCCTTCGTAAGTTCAAAGTTGTTGTATTCTTTATGGATACCCACATATTTGGAAATATGATCCACCGAAAATCGGGTAGATTCAGAAAAGTTCAACAGCATTTTACCCACCTCATTGGTCAAAACTTCTAAATTATTTCCAATGGAATCGGCCAAAAGTTGAGCTGCATGAGTATCTATGTGGTGGCCCAATTCTTTAAAATAGGAATCAATCCAATCGTTTAGCTTCCAATCTTTGATTTTCTCTGCTTCTACAAAAATAGATTTCTTTTCAAGTTCTTTTTTTAAGCTACTTCTACCGTCTAATTTTTTATGCTTGTGAGCCAGAACCAAGACCGTACTCGGCAAGGGATTAGACAGGTAAGAAAGTAGTAGCTTTTGTCCCTCTTCTTTACCCAAATCAGGAATGTTTTGAGCTTCCTTAACCAATACCAACTGCCTATCGGCCATCATAGGAAACTTTCGAGCATGAGATAAAATGGTGCCTAAGGAGGCCTCTTTACCGTACAGCACCACCTGATTGAAACCTCTTTCCACTTCAGGGACTACATTCTTTTCTATATAATCGCTGATCAAGTCTATGAAATAGGGTTCGTCCCCTTGCAAAAAATAAATTGGGGCAAACTTTCTAGCTTTCAATTCTTTAAGTACCTCTTCTGGGGTGTGTGCCATAAACAAAACTACGCTTAAGCTTAAAGATAATAGATACAAGCATGGAGAAGAAAAAAGTAGAAAAATAAACTTTGAATACAGATTCTAGGTTTTCTTTACGAAAGATATTATAGCTATGAGTTTTGAAAAAGGGAAGAATTGTTACGAAAAGGGAGAATTTGAAACCGCATTACATCACTTTGATGTGCTCATTCAAAAAGAGGAGTCCCAATTGTTGTTTCGGCAATATAGAGGGAGAATATTAATGAGATTAGGCAGGACCGAAGAGGCACTTCAAGATTTTGAGTACTTGCTCGCCGTGGAGCCTTACAATTCAGAACTCATTAGCGATAGAGCTGTGGTCCTTCATCTACTTGGAAAAAATCAAGAAGCCTTAGAAGAATTTGATCGAGCAGCCAACCTAGAACCCAATAACCCGTATCGGTACAGCAGTAGGGCGTATTTTAAAGATAGGATAAGGGATTACGAAGGTGCAATAGAAGACTACCAAAAAGCCATTGATTTAGACCCAGAGGATGCTATTTCCTTAAATAACCTGGGTCTAGTAGCTGAAAAATTAGGTAGAAAAGAACAGGCTCAAAGCAACTTCAAAAAAGCAGACGAGCTCGTAGGATATACTCCAAAAAAAATACCTGCTTCTCCCCTAAAGCAAGATCAAAATGGTAAAGAAAACGCTTTGGAAAATCCTATTTTTTATCATGCTGACAAAAAAATAAGCTTAGACTTTTATCTCCAGACCCTAAGGTCGATTTTTTTTGATGCCACATCTAGGAAAGGTTTCTTTACTTTTCTTAGTTCTTTTTTTGGCTTATCTAAGGTTAAAAAGTCTTAATCACCCAAAGGGGTTTGGAGATAAAATAGGACATTTTCCTAGATAGATTATTTGAAAAAAGTTGATCAAAAAAATCTTTTTTCTTTGCCAAAGATACCAAAATATCCCCTTTAGCAAGATGCAGGTAATTTTCAAGTCCCAAAGCCAAATCATCTCGGAAGGACTTGAGTACAAATCGCATCATAGGATAATGAATTTGGGGCTTAATTTCAGCGACCATACTTGCATGCAAGGCTTTATCTATCACTCGTTGTCTAGAGGAAATATGAACTACATCAACTTCTGAGGAATAGAACTTAGCCATTTCTACGATCTTTTGAAGAGCCAAAGCATCTTCGGCAATATAATCTGAGGCATAGACCAATTTTCGAGGACGTTTAAAAAATGCCTTCTTGGGAACTACCAATATATCTCGTTCCGATTTCATTACCATGCTGCTGGCTCTGCTGCCAAATATATGGTCTTTGATTTCGCTAAGTCCTTCTGCGCCTACAACAATCAAGCTGGCTTGAATTTCTCTGGCAAAAGCCAAAGTTTCTTCCACAATAGGTCCATCTGCCATGGCAATTTCACAACTCACTAGCCCTTGGCCCAAACTTTCTTGCAAGACAGCATCCTGCAAGCTTTTCATTTTTTTCTCAATAAACTCACGTTGATGCTGCCCATCCGAATCCAATGGTGCAATTTTTTTATACTCCATAGGATTATGTACATGGAATATTACCAAATGGGCCTTGTACTTTTCTCCTAATTTGGATGCATACTCCAGGGCATTGAGGGAGCATTCGGAGAAATCAATGGGGCAGAGAATGGTGAAATTAGTACTCATGGGTGTGGGCGATACTTAATATCCTTTTACTCGATTAACTTGATGCTGTAAGGTAAGGCCACTAGTGAGCCTTTTGAAATTTTCTACGATTTGGGGAGCTGCTGCCTTTGGATTGGTCACACTAGCAATGTGGGGTGTAAGTTGAATTCTTGGATCTGACCAGAAGGCATGTGTACGGGGCAAGGGCTCTATTCGAAATACATCCAACATCGCACCGGCAAGGCATCCTTCCTCAATTGCAGGAATCAAATCTTCTTCAATTAGGTGTTTGCCTCGAGCTACATTGATCAGGTAGGTGCCCGGATTGCATTTTTGAAATAAGGTTTTATTTAAAATGCCCTCCGTCTCTGAAGTCAAAGGAAGCATGCATACCAACACATTTATATCTGAAAGAAAGTCGTCCAATCGATGCTTTGCATAATAGGGAAAGGGTAAACCCTTTTTTTCAGAAAGGCCATATCCGCATACCTCAAACCCCAAATACATCAATTTATCTACCACATCTCCTCCTAGTGCTCCCACACCCATTATTCCTACTTTAATGGAAATTTCAGGATTAGACATGTCCCAAATTCCATTTTCCTTATCTTTTTGATAACGATAAAGCTGCCTATGAAAGTTCAAAACGCCCATTAAAACATAATTGGTCATCGACCAGGTCAATTTTTCATCTACTATCCGAACTATAGGCAGATGATGAGGAATTTCAGGGTCTGTTAAAATATGATCCACACCCGCGCCAAGAGAACTGATAAGCTTTAAATGAGGGAAATTTCTTAAATACCCAGGAGGATGTTGCCAAACTAAGGCCATTTCTACCTTCTCAGGATGCACTATTTGGGGATATACCTGAATATCCAAGGAGGAGTCCACTTGACTTAAGGCTTCTAACCAGGGTTTTGGGTCTTTTCCCGGGCTGACAATAGCTATACTCATAGAAATGCTTCCAATTTCTTCTCAAATAGAGATTATAAGAGAAAGTTTATAAAAAATAAGGAATCAATTTTTTTCGCGTCTGATGAAAAAGCAAAAATATTCTATGAACTTGCTTAAAATTTGAAAACATCAAGCATACCTAATTGAATTACAACTTTCTTTCTATTTCAATCACAATATATATGAAAAAGTTTTTCTTTCTCACGCTCATCGCCAACCTTTTCATTTCACTGTCAGGATTGGCGCAACAATTACAAATGCCACAAGCTAGTCCCAGCGCAAGGTTGACACAGAAAGTAGGCCTTACCGATGTGGTGGTAGATTACAGTCGACCCAGTACCAAGGGGAGAAAAATATTTGGTGAACTGGTGCCCTTTGGAGAAGTTTGGAGAACAGGGGCTAATGGTGCTACCATCATTTCCTTTTCCACAGAAGTAATTGTTGGTGGAAAAAAAGTTCCAGCCGGTGCCTATGCCTTGTATTCCATTCCAGGAAAGAGCTCTTGGACTATGATATTAAGTAAAAACACCAAACTTTGGGGAGCCATTGGATACAATCCGCAGGAAGATCTAATTCGCTTTGAGGCGACGCCCTCCAAGACAAGTAGAATGTATGATTCCTTTGAAATTTCTTTCAATAATCTTACCGACTCCAATGCCGACCTTTCACTGAAATGGGAACAAACCCGAGTGGACTTTTCTATCCAGACAGAGGTAGATCCTATTGTAATGGCGGACATAAAAAAGCAGGTCATTGATACCCAAAGCACTAATCCTGCCCTACTCTACCAAGCAGCAAGTTATTATTTCAACTCAAACAAAGACCTAAATCAAGCATATACTTGGATACAGCAATCTACCGATAATGATCCTAAGTATTGGACAATGCACCTGAGAGCAAAAATTGAATTGGCTTTGGGTAAGAAAACAGAGGCATTAGCATCAGCCACCAAATCTAAAACCATGGCTCAAGAAGCTAAAAACATGGATTATGTGGGTTTGAACGACAGACTCATCAAAACCATCAAGTAGAAAAAAAGGCCTTCGATTTGAAGGCCTTTTTTTTGAACGATAACTTAAACCTTGGTGCCTGTTACTTTCAATGCGGTTTGGCAAATGATAGCAAAAGCCATAACAGACAAACAGCCAATGGCATTATACCAGAGAAATCCAATGTCCCAAACAAATCCCATAAATCCTTTTCCATTGAAAAAATGGATAAAGAGAATTAAGCCTTGAGACAAGATAGCAGCCATAAATACTGCATTTCCTTTTATCCATTTAAGAAAAAAAGCAACACAAAAGATTCCAAGAATAGATCCATAAAATAAGGAACCCAAAAGATTGACGGCCTGGATAAGGTTTTCAAACAAAGAAGCATATGTCGCAAACAAAATTGCCCCCAATCCCCAAAAGGCAGTAAAAGCCTTGGAGGAGAGAACATAATGGCTATCAGAAGCTTCTTTTCGAATGGATCTCTTATACAAATCAATGGTAGTGGTACTTCCTAGGGCATTTAATTCGGAAGAAGAAGAGGACATGGCCGCTGTAAAAATGACTGCAAATAGTAATCCTATTATTCCTGTAGGGAGGTAATCCATTACAAAGCGCATAAATACATAATCTGTATCTCTTGTTTCTGCGGATGGGTCATGAGTAATCATAAGGGACTTCACCTCCTCTCTAAGCTCCTGCTGTTGAGACTGTATTTCTTTTAATTGTCTTGTAAGAGGAAGTGCAGCAGCTTCATTCTTCAGGTTCTCAGCCTGCATCAAGTTGGTGTAGGTAATTCTAGCCTCTTCAAAATTCTCTTGATACCTCTCTTCTAACTTTTCGAGCTCTGGCCCAAACTTGCTTTGACGTAGAGATTCTGTTTGTACCTGATTGAAGTGAATGGGTGAGGGAATAAACTGGTAAAAAACAAAAACTAAGACTCCTATAAAAAGGATTAAAAACTGCATAGGAATTTTAAGAAAGCCATTCATCATCAAGCCCATACGACTTTGAGTCAAGGTTTGGCCAGATAAATAACGCTGGACTTGACTTTGATCGGTGCCAAAATAACTCAAAAACAAAAACACGGCTGCCGTCATCCCTGACCAAAAAGAATAGCGATCCGCGAGATCAAATTCAAAATTGACCAGATTTAATTTATCCATCTTGCCTGCCACATGCAAGGCCTCCTTCATGGAAATGGGGAGCAAATAGATTACAAAAGCGCCTGCTAAAACCATCCCGCCCATCATCACAGCCATTTGTTGCTTTTGGGTAATAGAGACCGCATCAGTTCCCCCAGAGACCGTGTAAAGTATGACTAAGATTCCTATAAAAATATTGGTAAAAGTGAGGTTCCATCCCAATAGGGTTGATAGAATAATTGCAGGAGCATAGATGGTTATTCCAGCGGCAAGGCCTCTTTGAACAATAAAAAGGATTGCCGTCAAGGTCCTTGTCTTTAAATCAAATCGTGTTTCCAAATATTCATAGGCCGTATATACCTTCAACTTGTAATAAATCGGAATGAAAAATATGGAAATCAAAATCATGGCAAGAGGCAGGCCAAAATAAAACTGTATAAAGCGCATGCCGTCTTCGTAGGCTTGTCCAGGAGTGCTTAGAAAAGTAATCGCTGAAGCTTGTGTAGCCATAATCGATAAACCAATGGTCCACCAATTTCCAGAATTACCTTTCAAATAGGTGTCCAAACTCTTTTTACCTCGGGTTTTATACATACCATATCCCGTGATAAAAATGAGGGTTGCCAATAAGACTATCCAATCCAGAATGCTCATGAAAAAATCTCTTTTAGGGTGTACATCAATGCGATCATGAAAACCAGGCTACCCATCAAGCCTAGGTAAATTTTAGTCCAGGAAATTTCTTGCTCTTCCATACTATTGCTCAATCAAGTTGATAAATAATTTGATTGCTCCCGGGACCCCAGCAGGTAATTGCCTAAAAAAGGAAAGGCCGGTATATACATAGGTACCTTCCCCTACCTTGGCAGTGATTAAGGAGCCTGTATTCGTTGCTTCCCCAGGGTCCTGCAAGGTCAAGGGACTTTCGTAGTGTTCGTCTACCTTGGAGGCAAAATAGAGTCCTCGTTCTTGTACCCAACCCTCAAAATCCTTCGCATTTATTGGATTCGGAGTGCGAAGCAAACCATGCTTCCAATCTGCTAAGACAGGAGACCCTTCTACCGTCACCCGATCTCGACCAATGATAAAGGGATAAGGACCTAAATTGGAGGTGACCAAAGGGCTACTGGTGTTGTATTGCAGGATTAAATTGCCTCCAGCTTTCACATATTCTAGCAAGACCTGCTGTTTGCTTGCTAAGAAATCTTGGGTATTGTACGCACGAATCCCCACTACTATCGCTTGAAACTCCTTCAGTTGCTCTATTTCCAAATTTTGCTCTCCTAGGAAACTCACTTGATATCCCAAGGATGTTAAGACATCAGGAACTTCATCTCCTGCTCCTTCTATGTAACCTATTTTTCCTCCAGAAACATTCCAATCTTCCTGGATTAGTTGGATTTGAGCAGAGGTAAAATAAGTCAAATTAGGAATATGAGGATAGGTAATAGGATGAACAACCTGGTCAAAAACTTGATCAGCTGTACTCCTAAAACGAGCGGTTATGTTTTGCTTTCCATTTTGTCCTCGTAGAAAAGTGATGGTGTACCTACGCTGTTTTTGAGTGGGGAATTCTTCAACCTTTAGTACCTTAAATTGATTGGTATTTAAGCCTTCAAATTCCAATTTCCCTTCAAGCAATTGATTTCTGAAGTTGACCGTAACGATTAGTGTCGAATCTGCCCCAGGAACAAGGAAAATCAACTCTTTCGAAAGGGAAAGGTCAACTTCAGGGACTACAGTATAAGGCTGTTTCACTTCCCCATCAATAGGATCATTGGATTTGTACTCCAAAGGAAGGCTGAGATTAAAATTCTGTCCCCCCAACATAAAATTTAGTTCTCCAGCCAATTTTTCCTTAAAGGGCAGGCCGATGTCACGTTGCTTTGAAATTGAAAATTGCGCTCCATCTATTGGTTCTTTTAGCCAGTAGGGTTGGGAATATTCTTCTTGAATGGGGAGTTCAAAATCTATAGAAAGCCTAGTATTTTCATTTCCTTTAGTATCCTTTCCTGCATATGACCTACCGTAAAGTCCCAAAGAAACCCCCGAGATCAATTCTTCCGAGGGGTTAACCAGCAGAAGTTCAGCATCGATCTTTTCGCCTGGATGACCATACTCTTTAGTTCCTACAAATTCCATCTCCAATCCAAGAGAAGAATAAATGAGTTGATCCAATTGGGATAATTTACTTGCCACCCAGGGGGTGTCTGTCTCTAGCTCAAGGATAGCTTTGCGGATCCGAAGCAAAGCGGGTAGATTTTTGGAAGGCTCTACGAAGTTAAAGTTTTCCAAGAGTTCATCCATTTTAGCTTTCACTTCAGCGCCCCCTTGGAGCGAAGCCCAACGACTTTCCATGCCATCGAAGAGGGAATTTACAAAGGGTTCTCCACCTACTTGTTCCAAATAATCCTTGGCATTTCCAGCTCCTGCGGTAGCTCCAAAGCCCTGAGACTTGTGCATGGTACGGCTGTTGGCAGCGAGTTGGTGGTAGGTTTTGCCTAACAAAGGATTGTAGCCACCCACTTCTAGAATTCCGTAGCGTTTTCCCGATTCTGGCTCAAATTCACCACGAAAGTTGTAGGCATTGAAAAACAGGCGCTTTGCTTGCCAAGGTTTCACAAAGACCAACTGTTCTGGAAAAGCCTTGGGATCTCCAGAAAGTGCAAATGCTTCCTCAGCTAAAATGGCAGAGGTGGTATGCTGTCCATGGGTAATTCCAGGAGTGGTATTAAATCGCGTGATGATGATATCCGGTTGGAAACTACGGATTGTCCAGACTACATCGGCCAACACTTTTTCTTTATCCCAATTTTGTAGGGTTTCGGTTGGGTCTTTGCTGTATCCAAAATCGATGGCTCGAGTAAAGTATTGCTTGCCTCCATCTATTGCTCTTGCCTTGATTAATTCTTGGGTGCGAATTTGGCCCAATTCAATTCCCAATTCCTTGCCAATTAGGTTTTGTCCTCCATCTCCTCGGGTAAGGCTCAAGTAAGCTACTTCCGCATGTTCTCCATTGGCCAAGTAGGCGATGAGTCGTGTATTCTCATCGTCTGGATGTGCTGCTACATAGAGCACCCGCTTCGTCTCTCGAAGTTGAAGGAGCTGCTGGTACTGCTCAGAAGAAGTTATGGATTGGCCGAAGCTTAAGGTGGTAAAAAAGAAAAGAAGGGCTGAGCAATTAAAAAACCTGGAAATAATTGGAATCATGGGTTTATGGTTCTACTCGATGCAAACTAGTTCAATTCCCTGCAAAATAAAATTGATTTTTGATGAATGTAGAAATAATTGAGCCTGACTTTCAAAACGCTTTCTATTTAAATAAAAAGGAGGTAAAACAAAAAAGGCCGGAAAAATCCGGCCTCTCATGAATAAAATTATTTATTAGTTCTCCTGCCAATTGGGGCCAAGAATTGCAGATAATTTCTTGTTCATATTTTCTGCTTCAGCAGCATTCTTAAGACGGGTGTAAACCTGAAACAATCTAATTAAGGTATTTACGTCATCAGGTTTAATTTCAAGTGCTTTACTGAAGTAAGGAATTGTTTGTCTAAACAAATCGTCTATTTGTTTTCCCATTTCTTGTGACTTCTTTTCCCATTCATCATCTGGGAGTGAATTTAATTCAGTCATTATCTTTTGGGTTTGCTCTAAAATCAAATCTCCCGTGTAGTAGTTTCCTTCAAAGAACATGGGATCAACTTCAACAGATTTTTTATAATCCGCCATCGCACCTGCAATATCTCCACCTTTTTCTTTCAAGTACCCAGAACGCAGTAATAATCTAGTATTATTTGGATCTTTTGCTAAGGCATCCTTGATTTGAGACATGGCTTCATCCATTCTATCTAATTGAAGAAGCAACTGAATTTCGTATTCTGCCAGAATTCTATCTTCAGGATACTCCACTCTTGCTTTGGTTACCATAGCATATGCAGCTTCAGGATTTTTTTCCTCTGTACTTAAAATTGGAATTAGGGTATAATATGCATTGGTTTTGTTGTAGGTAGGAAGATCCAATAGGTAACCAAAATGTCTTTTGGCATCTTCAAATCTACCTAAATTATTGGCTAAAAAACCAGCATTGTAATGAGTAGAAGAGTCTGTCTTGTCAATTTCACCTGCAAGATTGAAAAACTCATAGGACATTTCCAAATCATCCACATTGTATCGCTCAATTGCTTTATCCAAAGAAACATTCTTAAGCGTATTTATTCCATATGGTCGTAAATTATCTGGCATTCCGTTAACCTCTTCCCCAAAGAGTACTTTTCCTAATGGGCTAGTTTTACTATCACCTGCCATTTCTATGGTTTTGTTGAAGGTAGCTAAAGCTTGGTTTCCTATTTCCAAGGTTTCTTTGGTATTTGAGGAATCACTACCAAACATTTTGGTTTGAATCTGTGCTTTCAACAAAAAGGTGGCAGGATCCCCACTAGTCTCAGGATTGGTTATAGCCCCTTCTATTGCGGTCAAGGCGGTTTGCAAATTTCCAGTTTTAAATCCCTTCTCTGCTTCTTTTACTACTTTCTTTTGTCCAAAAGCAAAAGTAGCTGCTGCCATCAATGCGAGGGATAAAATGAGCTTTTTCATTCGTCTTTTAGTTTGTGTAAATTATTCGGTTGATTCTACTGATGATTCGGGTAATTCAGGAGATTCAGGCGAAATATCGGAAGAATCTGAAAGTTCTTCCTCATCTATTGAAATTTTTTCGACAGAGGATATCTCATCTCCTTCTCCTACTTTAATCAAACGCACCCCTTGTGTAGCTCTTCCCATTACGCGAAGCTCATCCATGGAAATGCGGATGGTAATTCCAGATTTATTGATAATCATCAAATCATCTGTATCTACTACTTCTTTTATAGCCACCAATGAACCGGTTTTATCCGTGACATTCATGGCTTTTACTCCTTTTCCACCTCGATTGGTGATTCTGTATTCGTCAAGGTCGGAACGTTTTCCATAACCCTTCTCTGATACTACCAATAGAGTAGCATTTTCTTCAGACGCACAAACCATGCCAATCACAAAATCTGATTTATCGGTAAGCGTTATCGCCTTCACACCTGTAGCAGTTCTTCCCATAGGACGGACTGCAGACTCATGGAAGTGGATGGCTCTACCCGATTTAGCTGCAATCACAATGTGCTGATCCCCATTGGTTTTGGCCACATAAACCAACTGATCATCTTCTCTAAAATTAAGTGCTATGATGCCATTGGTTCGGGGCCTAGAATATTGCTCCAAGGTAGTCTTCTTAATCACACCTTGCTTAGTCACCATGACCAAATAGTGATTGTTGATGTAATCCTGATCCTCAAGATTTTCTACTTGAATGATGGACCTGATCTTATCATCTTGTGTGATATTGATCAAATTTTGTATTGGACGACCCTTGGACGTCTTGGATCCCTCTGGAATAGCATAGGTTTTCAGCCAAAACAACTTGCCCTTGTCGGTAAATATCAATAAGTAGTTGTGTGTAGAAGCGGTAAACAGGTACTCTGTCCAATCGTCTTCCTTGGTAGCTACTCCCCTAGATCCTACTCCTCCTCTACCTTGGGTACGGTATTCTGTCAAAGCAGTACGCTTGACATATCCTTGATGAGATACAGTGATGACCACTTCCTCATTAGGAATCATATCTTCGTAACTAAAATCCTCTGCATTGTGCTCAATTTCCGTGCGTCGATCATCCGCATAGCGATCTTTCATTTCCTGAAGCTCTGATTTGATGATCTCCATACGCTTCGCTTCGTCACCAAGAATAGCTTTCAATTCCTCAATCAAGGCCATGATTTGCTTGTATTCCTCGATGATTTTTTCTCTCTCCATGCCTGTAAGGCGCTGAAGTCGCATATCCAAGATAGCTTTGGCTTGTATTTCACTTAATTCAAAGCGCTCCATCAAGGAATTACGTGCAGTTTCGGGATCTGCAGAATTTCGAATCAACGCAATTACCTCGTCCAAGTGATCTAAAGCAATTAGATAGCCCTGTAAAATATGGGCTCTTTTTTCTGCTTCTTGAAGTTCAAACTCTGTCCTTCTGACAACCACTTCGTGGCGATGGGCCACGTAGTGAACGATCAAATCCTTAAGATTCAAGGTTTGTGGCCTTCCCTTGACGAGAGCCACATTATTTACTGAGAAAGAAGTCTGTAAAGGGGTTTGCTTGTACAGATTGTTTAATACCACACTCGCTACTGCATCCCTTTTCAATTCGTAAACGATGCGCATTCCAGAACGATCCGATTCGTCTCGGATCGCAGAAATTCCTTCGATTTTCTTTTCATTAATCAATTGCGCTGTCTTCTCCACCATGCTGGCCTTATTTACCATGTAGGGGATTTCGGTAATGACGATCATTTCTTTTGCGCCATTTTCCTTGATCTCTACGTTGGCTTTACCTCTCAGTACGATCCTTCCTCTTCCCGTTTCGAAAGCAGCTTTTACTCCATTGTATCCGTAAATAATCCCTCCTGTAGGGAAATCTGGCGCAGTGATATAATTCATCAACTCTGCCACTGTAATTTCTTTGTTATCGATGTAGGCTACGATACCATCAATAACTTCTCCCAAATTGTGCGGTGCCATGTTGGTGGCCATACCTACCGCAATACCGGATGCTCCATTTAACAAGAGTGCAGGCACCTTAGCAGGGAGCACGGTAGGCTCCTTCAAGGAGTCATCAAAATTAAATTGAAAGTCAACGGTTTCTTTGTTGATATCTACCAAAAGTTCCTCGGCGATTCGCTTTAGTCTCGCTTCGGTATAACGCATGGCCGCAGCATTGTCTCCATCTACAGATCCAAAGTTACCTTGCCCGTCTACAAGGGTATAGCGCAAAGACCAATCTTGAGCCATGCGAACCATAGTTTCATAGACGGCTGAGTCTCCATGAGGATGGTATTTTCCTAATACCTCTCCAACAATTCTGGCTGATTTTTTATGGGGTTTGTTGTGTAAAACACCCAATTCCTGCATTCCAAAAAGAATACGTCGGTGAACGGGTTTGAGTCCATCTCGGACATCTGGAAGTGCTCTGGAAACAATCACTGACATCGAATAATCGATGTAGGCGCCTCGCATTTCCTCTTCAATATTAATAGGGATAATATGCTCGTTTTCTCCTTGGGCCATAACTTGCTAACTAGGGGGTAATTTTAGTCTGCAAGATAGTAAAAAGCACTCGGGAATAAAACCTAGTTAGTCTTCCATTTCCTCATAATTTTTATCATTACCACTGACCAACCTTTCGGTTTTGAAGATTAAAAATAGAACTACCTCTGTATTCTACATTATTGTGCATATGCTTCATCACGACTCCACAACCTTGAATCTTACACATTTTTGTTCCTGGCATGCGCATAGAAATACCAGCTTTTATTCCCACTTGTCGCTGATCTAAAGGAAATGGGTAAAGAGCTTTGTTTCCATTGACTAGGGACCTGAGTTCCACCTCTCCTTTCAAAAATATAGAGGCATATTCTGATAGGTCGTATTCTAACCTGATAGCTGCACCATATGTAAACTGCCCAGATGCCAATTGTAACGTGGGTAAGTAAGCTTTAGGAACCAGTATTTCTTGAGATTTTATGCTTGCTTGGCCTACTTTCCCCTCTATAGCGATGCGCCAAGGATAATTTTGATCAAGGCGCTGGTTCAACTCACGCTCCATCCTCAAAGAAAGATCTTGGTTGACTCCTCCAATATATTTATTGTATTTTCTCTTTAAAAAAAAACTCCTACGATTTGCATCAAAAAGGATCAATCCAGCTGAGGCATAATAAGAATTCAATCGGTAGGAAGATCCATTAAAGGCTACCTCATAGCCAGCCCCTTGAAGTGGAGCTAATACTCCTCGCTCCATGCCATATCCCCCTCCCAAGGTGATTATATTGAAGAGATTAAGACGGACACCTGCTTCTAAACTAGGTGCCACCCAACCCATACTCCTCAAAGAAAGAGTATCTGGAAGTGGAAATAGACCGTATTCCACATTTTGGTATTGGGTAATAGGATAGCGCTGACCATTCTCTTTATAAAATTCAGTAGTAGCCTCGTACAGGCCTACACCAGAGGATATTTCAAAGGAAAACATTTCCTGAATGCTTCTAAATGCATTCCCCAAACTAGATTCACTTTTGCGGTTTTTTGCTTTTTTACTAATTCCAAAAATATCTTCGTCTTGCGCCAATCCCGGTAAAGAAATTATACACAAAACACAGGTAGTCAGAAGGGATCCTAGTTTATTCATACATCACTAACGCTGCCTTAGTAGTTTTGGTGTAAAAAAATTCTATTCCCCAAGCTCTCTTTCCTTAGATGAGATCATTTAATTATTTTTTTCCAATCAGGGTTTCTTTTTTTTCAACTTTTCCACTTCCTGATCCAATTTTATTCTCATGGCAGGGTTATTTTTCAATTCCTCGGAAATTTGCTGGTAAAGGTCAATGCCTAAAAATTTTTCATCTTGAATTAGCCCTGCCTGATAGGTAATAACCATCTGCTGCAAACTGTCCTGCGCCTCCATTACTTTAGCAAATGCAGCTCTTTCTTCTTCGGTCAATTTTATACCAGCTTCTTTACTTGCATTTCCCCAAGCCGCCTTGATGGTATTGTAACGGGCCCCAGTCCCAAAAGCAGCGTTTCCTTTAATAAGTGTCTTCAGCTCTTCTGATTTCTTAGCTAAAAATTCAGCGGTCATTATTTCCACTTTAGCGTACTTGGACCAATCCAAGTCAGTGAGCTCAACTACTTTTTCTTCTACCTGGGCACACACTTTTGTCGCACTTGCCAAAGAAATTAAAGCAAAAATGAAAATGGATTTTTTAATAAGGTTCCCCAGGTTAAGAAACTGAGTAGTGATGGCACAAATGATTAGGTGTTTCATTACTTTATTCGCTTCAAGTCAGCTATACAAGCAAGTGGGTCGTTCGCCTTAAAAATGTAGCTTCCTGCAACCAAAATATCCGCACCAGCCTGGATCAAACGACTGGCCTGTTGGTCACCGATTCCCCCATCTACTTCTATCTTAGCTTTACTGCCTTTTCTAAGAAGTAGTTCTTTTAATTCACTCACCTTTGCGTAGCTAGTTTCCATAAACTTTTGCCCTCCAAAACCTGGATTTACGGACATCACACAAATCAAGTCTACTTCTAAAACAACTTCCTTCAATAACGAAATGGGGCTCTCTGGATTTATGGCTACACCCGCCTTGGCTCCTAGGCTTCGAATTTCATTAAGTGTCTCAGAAAGACGATCAGTAGCCTCTACATGCACCGTAAGGCTATCTGCACCTGCTTTTCTAAAGGCCGCTAAGTAAGTGACCGGAATACCAAAAGAAATGTTGGGGACAAAAACACCATCCATGACATCCACGTGAATGTAATCTGCCTCCGAGACATTAAGCATTTCAACGTCCCTTTGAAGATTCGCAAAATCGGCTGCTAAAATGGATGGGGCAACAAGTGGATACATAGGTTAAAATAGGAATACAAATCAAGGGAAAAAGGAGCGTTTGACCAAAAAACTAGGGTTTTATAAGTTTTAATGTTCCCACCTGTTTTTTGTCAAAAAGTTGAATAATAAATATCCCCGAAGGTAAGCCCGGAAGGGTTATTTCAAAGGGTATTGACGAAGAAATCCTATTGACTTTTTGATCGTAAAACACTCTTCCAGCAGGGTCAATTAGTCTAACCACAAGCTCAAGTTCTTTTCCAAACAGGATAGAAACTTGCTCAGAAGTCATGGGATTGGGGAAAATGCTCCAAGAGTAAGGCTCAGTTGCAGAAATTCCCAAGAGTTCTCCATAATAGGCCAGTCTAAAATTAGGAATTCCATATCCCAATGCATTGTCAGGCTGAGCATATTGGCTTCCACTTTTAACCAAGCTTTTCCATAGGTCGTCCTTTGTCCAAGAAGGTTTGGCTTCCCACAGTCCTGCAGCTAGTGCGGCAAGCTGTGGTGCTGAGAAAGAAGTTCCCGCAGCAGCCCCCACTGCACCATTCGAACGGATCAAGGAAGGCCCCTGTCCAAAAGCTACCAATTCAGGCTTAATTCTTCCGTCAGCTGTTGGGCTTTGGAGCTAAAAGGGGGAAGGGTCGACGATGAGGTTACGGGACCCACTATTCACCACTAGAATTCCTTTTTTACCAGCAATGGCGGCTCCTTGGGTGACATAGGTACTTTTACCATCCAATTGGCTTGTAGTATAATTCATGCCAGGGTCATCAAAATCCACGTATCCCAAAGAGCTATTGATGATATCTACACCCATACTATCAGCAAATTCTGCCGCTCGAATCCAATTGAATTCCTCGATTTTATACTCTGTGGCTTCGTCTTCGGTTAGGGCTAAGATGACCTGGGCATTGTAAGCGCCAGAAACCAAGACACCAGGCTGATTGGCCAAAATGAGAGAAGCCACATTGGTTCCGTGTTGATTTTTTGAGTAGACATCCTTATTCCATGGCCTCACTACATCTAATTCTCCTTGAATTTGTTTGTTGGCAAAGAGGTGAGCAAAGGCGGGCGATTCTTTCATCCCTGGAAATCCAGCATCAAAAATGGCTACAAGAACCCCTTTACCGGTAAATCCTGCCTTGTGCATGTCGGGAATACCAATCAATTGATTTTGAAAATCATAGGTATTGCTTTGATTTTCCATAACCCTATTCGCCCACTTGGAGGAAGGGGGAAGACTATCCAAGCGATTTCCAGTTCTTGAATAAAATCCCTTTGCTACCAATTCTACTTTTTTGACATAAGGTAAGGCTTGCAGGACCTTACTCTTTTCAGAATCTGTCACCACTACTGCTGCATTCATCCATTTGCTGGTATACAGGACCTCTTGAATGTGTGGAAGTATACCCAAAATGTATTTTGAGGCTACTGGAAAATCCAAACTATCGAAGGGGATTTTATCCCTATTTCTTCTCAAAATTGATTTTTGGGCAAGAAATTTTTCTGGATTAGAAAGCGAAAAGTTTGTCTGTGGTTTGTAAGTAAAAAATACAGCATACCTATCCTGAGCATTTCCATGAAGAATACCAAGAGTTAGAAATAAGAAAAAAAGTCCTAATCTAGCAAGCATGTGAATAGGGAATAATCTCGGATGAAGCAAGTTACCTACTTTTTCCTAATGATTAAGAGAATAATAGGAATTGCTAATCTTTAGTTCTAGGTTATTTAGGAATTCACCCAAGCAGGAAAAGGAAAAACTCAACTTTCAATTTTTCTTTTCTCAAGTCCTCCTCTTGCTTACCTTCGTGGTATCAAATCAGAAAAATGGCTTTAGCTACAGCAATAAAAATCAATGGAGTGAATCATCTCACGGATGCCAGGTATTGTGCAGGAATGCATGTGGATATGTTGGGATTTTGCTTGGAAGAAACCTCACCAAGATTCCTTTCTCCTGACCTTTACAGAGATATCACCGGATGGATATCGGGAGTTGATTTGGTGGCTGAATTTTCAACTAGCAAGGCTTCAACAATACAAGAAGCGCTTAAACTGTATCCGGGAATAAGCCACGTTGAATGCGAGGAGTTGGAGAGCCTGCTACTTTTGAGAGGTAAGAATCTAGGCTTGATCTACAAGACTTCCATAGAGCAATGGATGCAGCAACAAGAGCTTTCTGAAAAGCTAAAAGATCAGAAAATCACATTACACTTCACTTCACAATATCCTTTTTTAAATTCTGATTATCAGAAATTTATAATCAACTCATCATCGTTTGCTAGCATTTACCTAGGATTTGGTATCAACGCTGAAAACGCCAAAGAGCTAAGCCAGATGCCTGGAGTTTCGGGACTAGCACTAGATGCTGGTGATGAAATAAAGCCTGGGTTAAGGGACTTTGAACAATTAGCAGATATTTTAGAAAGACTAGAAGAGGAATAATTTTTTTTGTATCTCCACTATCCAATTTCAATTCTACACCATATCCCAAAGATCAGACTGAGTATAGGGACTGTTAGAACCTGTGAAAAAGGTGCCATCCACAAACCTATGTGAAACTCCTATGTGGTTTAATTTCTCTAGGTCTTCCGTGGATAAAGTAAGGTTTGCAGCCTCAAAATTTTCTTGAATTCTCTGGGGATTTACTGATTTTGGAATGACGGCTATTCCTCTTTGCATGGACCAAGTTAAAAGGATTTGACCACAAGTCACTTGATGCTTTTGGGCAATCTCCCCTACAATTGCATTGGTCAAAAGCTTTGGATCGTTTTGGTGACGCTCTGCCCTTGAATCTGGAGAACCTAAAGGAGAGTATGCGGTCAACAAGATCTGGTGTTGCCTACAGAAAGAAACCAAGTTTTCTTGAGGCAAAAAGGGATGCATTTCAATTTGATTCATTTCGGGATGTTCCCCATTCATAGCCAACAATTCCTTCAATTTGGCTTGATTAAAGTTAGAAACCCCTATATGCTTTGCTAAGCCGCTTTGCTTTTGAACTTGCATCGCTTCCCAGGTTTGACTCAAGGGTACATCCTGATAGGTATAATATTCCTCTCTTTGAGTGGCAAACACCACTCCAGGCTTGTAGGAAATGGGCCAATGTACCAAATACAGGTCCAAGTAATCCAATCGTAGATCCGTCAAGGATTTTTCTAAAGCAGGATGTACGTCCTCGTAGCGATGGGAACTGTTCCAAAGTTTGGAAGTGACAAAAAGTTCATTTCGTTTGACCAAACCTTCCGCCAAGGCATCGGCTATCCCCTGACCCACCTCTTTCTCATTTTGATAAATCGAGGCACAATCCAAATGCCTATATCCAGATTTAATTGCCCAAAAAACTGCTTTTCTAACTTCACCCGGCTGACTTTTCCAAGTACCAAGTCCTAAAATTGGCAAAGCATCGCCATTGGTAAAAAAGAGATTTTTCATATCAGATAATCGTAATTAAGGGTCTATTTATTTATCACTAATTGTTTACAACGAATTGGACAGCTATTCGTCTATTTTTGTCTCCAAATACTTTTTAAATCTATTCATCACCCAAAGATGCAATCGAGCTTGCGTAGTAATGTACAAGAACCAGGGTAACCTAGGCACAAACTCGTGGATTGCAGAGAGAATATACCTACTATCTAATACTTCTCTAAACTCCAACCATCCGTAATCAAAGCGCTTGACCAACCAGCCCCCAGTAATGTAAAAAAGTTGCCGTTGACTATCGCTCCTATCTGGAATGTGAGTCAATTCGAGCATGGGGTTTTTTCCCCACATCAAATAAAAGCCGAGGGCTCCTTGCTCACTTACCTTTCCTTTGATAACAAACCGGAAGAAAGAAGGCAACCAAATGGCATAGCGATCGGCTACCCAAAGGGCGGAGTTTCTTCCCATATTGCTCATGCGCTGTATGGACCTTACGGTATTTTTCTGCTCTTTTTGGTAGGTAAATTTTGGTAATTGGGGATTTTCGATTGGATTTAGGGCCAAAGAAACTGCCTCTTCGTAAGATAAATATTCTATAGGTTTTAAATCAAAAGCACGATTAGAATCTACTACCAAGGTATGTTTTAAACTCTCTACCAAAGGGGAAACCAATTGCGGAGGTGATTTACCAAAAAAACCCACCCAAAACTTGGAGAAACCTAAAGAAAACACAGGGACAGAAAAAATTAATCTCCTTTTTCCCATTACCTGAGCAGTCCTGGCCAGCATATTTTTGTAACTTAATACCTCAGGACTTCCAATTTCATAGGTTTTGTCGTAGGCGTTCGGGTTTCCAATACATGCATCCATGATAGAAAGCGTATCTTCTAATGAAATCGGCTGAGTCAAAGATTCTGTCCATTTGGGACACATCAGGACAGGTAATTTCTGAACCAAGTTTTTAATCATATCAAAACTTGAACCCCCAGGTCCTACAATAATCGAGGCCCGAATGGCGGTGAGTTTTGCTGTCCTCGAACCTAAGGTTTGCTCTACCTCTAACCTACTCTTCAGGTGCCTAGAAAGAAATTCTTCCGGTTCCTTAGGAATCAGTCCACCTAAATAAATGAGTTGCTTTATCCCATTGATTTCTGCAGCACGACTAAAATTATCTGCTAAAATCAAATCGGTATCCTCAAAACTTACTTGATTCAGGCGTGCCGAAGCACTCATGGAGTGCACCAGGTAAATGGCCACATCAACTCCCCGGAGGGCTTCAACCGTGGAAGATATGGAATAAAGCTCTACTTGTCTCCATTCAACCTCCGGGTAGGGATTAGAAGCTACTTTGCCTCTACTCAAACCAATGAGATGGTATTTTTCTTTGAATCGGGAAATAAACCACCTTCCAATGTACCCCCCAGCTCCTGCTAGAGCAACTTTAATTTTTCTTGAATCTGGAGAAGCTGCTGACATAAGAAAGGCTTAAACAAGAAAGTAACCCCCATCACCTAAGTAAAGTTTAGTTGCCCCTTATTTCAAAGCCAGTTCCAAAGCCTTGGTTGTGGTGTAATATTTTGTGATGGTATTGGGTACCTCCCATTCAGGAACTTGACCTTGACGAAGAAAATCTACATATCGATCCGTCACTTGTGCAAAGTGTGCCTCGTGCCCATTATAGTAGGAATTTGGAATTACTATCTTGAATTCCCCGGAAGGAAGTTTTTGGAGGTCTATTCCAGGATAACGGTTTTGAAGGGTTATTTTTACTGCGTTTACAAGTTCCTGAGCATGGCTTTCCTGAAGTTTCACGTACAATACCGGTTTATATCCTTCTTCTTTTCCTTGTCGAATGATTAAAGAAGCTTTGGTACCCCGCATCAGGCTATAATGAGTATCTCCGGCCCCCTCAGGAGCTTGAAAATTCCAAATCACACTGACTTTTGCATGCTTCCCTCTCAAGGTATACTGAAACTCTCCATTGCTCATCACCTGTAACATGTCGTCTTGAACATACTTTTCCATATCCGCTGGAATAACTTCCCGCCGAGTGACTTGCTGAAATTGCTTTTGCGTAAGTGCTGTAGGCCAAATTTTAGAAGCATAGACCTGCACTTCGGTAGTATCCAAAATCTGGTTGGGATAGGCTTCCCATTGGATCAAATCTACCAAATGGGTAGTCACGTCTACGATGCCGGTACCCTCTTTTTCCACATCAAAAAACCAAGTGGGTCGGACCAAGGGAACTCCTGATACTTGTTTGTAAAAATGATGCACTGACTCTTTGGTAATGGAGGGGTTAGTAGGAGAACCTGTTTCCAATTCCCCAAATACCTGAGGCATCATGGAAAGCTCACGTTGCAGGATAGTTGCTATCTCAAACCTTTCTGTCATTATATCAAGCATCAGCAGCTTATTTTCCGAGGCCAGTTGGTATGCTCTTTTTAATTTTTCAAATCCAATGGCATCGATTACCAAAGGCTTATCGGCATACACATGGATACCTTGCTTCAAAGAAGACAGGATATAGTCTATTTTTTGATTGTTTTTTCCCGCAAGTACCGCTATGTTACCTGGCTTTTTTTCTAGCATTTGATCTAGAAAATCATCCCCAGTGTACACTTGTAGTTTCCATGAGGTGGGCGATATTTCCCTAGAATTGTACCCCTCTATACGAGCAAGATGGTCTTGAAGCTCTTGGCCTTTGGGAGCAAAAATATGGGCTACTGAATCCACTCCAGCATACATGGTTTTGTGTACCAAACCCGCATGAAAATGACCAGGATCTAAGGTCATGAAGGTAAATGCAGAAGAGGGAGAGGCAGGAGCCATTATTTTTTTGGGTAAACAAGAACAAAGAACAGAAAGAAGCAAAACAGGTATACAGCCAGAAAAACGCATATAGAGGTGTGATATTTATCCTATCGATTTGCTTGATAAACCTTGTCTGTTCCCCAAGGCGTACGCTGAGTCCTACTTAAATAACTATTTGCTTCCGCATCGTTGACAAATTCTTCTTTTGAAGAATTCCATTCCAGCTTTCTTCCCAATTTCATGGCAATATGACTGATCAAACATACAGAGCAGGATCGGTGACCAATTTCTACAGGAGAAAGCAATTCTGCTTTTTCTTGAATAGCATCTAGCCAATTGCCGTGATGAGAGGAACTTTGAGTGAACTTAACTTCATTTTCTGTCAAGACCGAGTTCAAGATTTTTGGATCTGAAGCATCTAGTGCTTTGGCATTGTTGCCTTGGGTAACCGGGTCGGAAGACGAAGCCACATAATTTCCTCTTGACACCCAGATCCATCCTTCTGAGCCCTCGTACCTGATTCCATTGGGATAATTTCCCGAACAAAGCATCACCAATCCGCTGTCGTAGGTAGCTTTCACCATAAAGTCACCGTGTACATTCCAAAATCCACTTCTAGGAAAATCTGCCACCGCTTCGATGTACTGGGGTCCATAAAATTCTGTATTCATCCCCCAAGCAGCAGAATCAAAATGATGCTGCCCCCATCCCGTAATCATTCCTGCTCCATAATTTTCATGTCGCAACCAGCCTGGACGACTGTAATCGTGCTGGGGGTGTACTCCAATCTCAGCATAAGGAATTTCAGGCGTTGATCCCAACCACATCTCGTAATTCAAGTTGGATGGAATAGGCATAGGAGTGGCGGCAGGACCCGAGGGATCTCCAGGAAGGCCAATTTTTACGGTATGCAGCGCTCCTATCCTACCGTTTCGAACCAGTTCTGCAGCACGCCTAAACTGTTCGCTTGATCGTTGCTGCGTACCTAATTGCAACTTTATGCCAGTTTTTTGCACTACTTCGACCAACTGACGACCTTCCTTGATGGTAAGGGAGGTTGGTTTTTGAAGGTAAACGTGCTTTCCTGCCAAAGCTGCTTCCATGGCGGGTTGCGCATGCCAATGATCTGGAGTGGAAATGATCACAGCATCTATATCCTTGGAAAGCAAGAGTTCTCTATAATCTCCAAAGGTCTTTACCTCCAAGTAAGGTTTTCCCATTTTTTCAGCATAAGCTGCTTCTATGTATTGCTTCCCTTCTAGCATCCGTTTGCTATCCAGGTCTGATACCGCGACTATCCTAGCTACCTCATGTTTCCATGTACTGGGTAGATCATGCTCTCTGGCAATACGTCCTGCACCTATCTGCCCTATTTGAATGGTATTGCTTGGTGCATTTTTTCCAAATACAGAAGCAGGAACCAAGGTGGGAATCCCAAAGGCTGCTGTAGCGAGGGCGGTTTTTTTTATAAAATTTCTTCTTTTCATAGGCTGAAAATGAATTCACTTAGTTCAATTTATTTTACAAAGGCCTTCCAATACTCTTCCGCTTCTTGAACCGAAAGCTCTCCATCAAAAACAATCAAGCGGTAAGACAAGCGATAGGTTTTATTGGCTTGGATTTCCCAAGAGTTGTATCGTATAGGACAAAATTCAATGAAGACATTTCCTTTTCCATCGTATTGTCCTAAAGGCCACACCCGTAAAGGTTCTGGGTGGGCGGGGTTACCTGTATGGCTTAAAAATAAGATTCCGCTCATTCCTGCAGCAGATGGAGTTTGACCTTTGACCATAATCCATTTGGCTAAGGAACCATCGGCAGTGGCTCTATCCTTTCCCTCTGAAGTTAGGATGCTGCTGTTGTCATCTCCCCAAAGTTCGGTCGCCCGAAATCCTATTCCTCCTCCGTAACGGTAATCGTCCAATAAAATTCCTCCTGGCAATGGGGTACTAAAGCTAGAAGTATATTCTAGCATATACCTTCCCTTGTCGGCAGGCTTGACTTTAATTCTCAATTCTTCCACCAAAGCTATTTGTTCCTTTTCGGGAGCAAGGAGGTCCAGGTGATGTTGGACCACTGTCAATTCTGCAGCTCCCCCGGCAACTTTTTTGGAAAGTACTTTTGCAAATTCTACCCGGCCCTTTTTGTCTCCCAAGTTCCAAAAATCCACTTCTTTTCCCCCTACTGTGGCTCTTGCCCAGGGACCCCAAATGCCGTAATGATGGTAATGATCCTGTGGTTGAATTCTTGTTAAAATCTGTCCTGAAGGGGATGCTAGGGGATGAATAAATCCTGATTTACTAAACACAGGATTAACCCCATCAGGTACAGGCTCTTGGCTGCTTTGGTAACTGACTACACGCTGCCCATTTATGAGAAAATCAAAACCTTTGGAAGTTTCCTGCAGGGTAACCCCTTGACCACAGGCAAAGTCAAAAAATAAAACTTGACATAAGATTAGAAGCAAATTTCTTTTGAAAGGCATAAGAAATTCAGGTTATTGGGGTTTTGATTCCAATTTATTAAAAACTTTGATAAACCAACCTAGCCTTTTCTTCCAATGATACGATTGACTTATTTCAAGGGACTTATTCTTTTCTTGCTTGCTTTACCTTCCTGGGCTCAAGATTTGTCTCCGCTACGATTCAATGAAGCTTGGAAACAAAAGATTTTTACCCTGGCCCCCGAAAAACCTAGATTTCCAAGTCCCGAAAAACATAGGCTGCTTATTTTTTCTCTTCATACCGGTTTTGAGCATTGGGTAATTCCCCATACGGAAGAAATGATCTCCTTGCTGGCAGAGAAAAGTGGTGTCTTTGAAGTAGTTAGAAGTAAAGACATCCTTGTGTTTGAACCCGACTCCTTGGCCCAATTTGATGCACTCATTCTCAACAATACCTGTTCAAAACCAGATCATCGCCATCTATTTTGGGATCAACTTAAAGCCCAATTTCCCTTGGAAGATTCTATCCAATTGATGCAACAAGCTCTGCGCTACGAAGAGCACCTTCTAAATTATGTGAAAGATGGTGGGGGACTGTTGCTTATCCATGGGGCAGTGACCACGCTGAATAATTCCTCTCGCTTCAGCACTTTGGTAGGAGCAAGTTTCGATTATCACCCGCCCCAGCAATTGGTACATGTCCAACTTGAAGATCCCAATCATCCTTTAGTTGCTGCATTTCCAAAAGAAGGATGGTCACACATCGATGAGCCATATTTCTACAAAAATGCATACCAAAACCTTGATTTTAAGCCCTTGATGTACTTTGAAAATAGCCAGATCAGGGACCAGCGAAAGGGTCAAGAACTCAAGGAAGGCAAGACTTATGTTTCTTGGATCAGGGCTGAAGAAAAAGGCAAGGTGATGTACATTTCCCCATCGCACAATGCTCATAGTTTTGAGAACCCTGCCCTACTTCAATTCTTTTTAGATGGTATGCAATACGTGGTAGGGGACGTATCTTGTGATGAAACACCCTTAGGTAAGCAATGAAACCTCAGCTCATTTCGAGTTAAGGCTGTCCTATCTATTTCATAATTTGCGACAAGCCTATTTTTTTCACAACTTTAGCCATGCAACAAGTGAAGATCCAGGATATTTCCTTTTTGGAAGAAGATGAGATTTTTTTACTGCCCGAGGACGCCCATCAAATCAGGTCTCAATTTGCATCCTCCAACGAAGAGAATTCTCTTATCTCCTCAGAAAGAGAGGAGCAGAAGGAGGCAATTGTAGATTACAAGAATCCTAAACCAGAACGTGAACTCCAGAATGAGGCAGAAGATGTGATCCTAGAGGCTGTGCGAGAGCCCATTCCCCTGCAGGGAAATTTTACCAAAGGCATCTTAATCGTACACGAGGAGGAAAAATTAAACGCCGAAATCATGGACATGTTGGTAAAAATGATCACCGCTTGCGGTCATTCCATGAATGAAGTTGGGTTAGTTTCTTCCTTGACCTTAGAAAACCGAAGTATGGAAGAGTTTCAGGCCTTGAATGCCCATGTGGTGATTAAATTTGGCAGAATCAAGCATCCTATCAATCAATTTTCTTTTGGTGCTTACGAAATTCAATCGGAAGGAGAGACGGAATACCTTTTTGCAGATGCTCTTACAAGTATAGCTGAGGATAAGTCTTTGAAACGAAAATTATGGTCGGCCTTACAGCTGTTGTTCAACCTCTCCACTAGCAATTCATGAACACAGAACAACTTCGCTGGGCCAAAAGATTTAAATGGATAAGTCTATTAGAAGGACTTTCCTTTTTGATCCTTCTTGGCATTGCTATGCCCTTAAAATATGTTTTTGACATGCCATTGGCCGTCACGTATGTGGGTTGGGTGCATGGCCTTCTGTTTATAATTTACATCTATGCTGTTTTTCCCACAGCTAGAAGCCTGAAATGGGAGTTTGGTCGGACATTCTTTGCCTTATTTGCATCCATTTTACCCTTTGGGCCATTTATTTTTGATAGAAATCTGAGGAAGAATCAACAAACTCATTTTTAGCAATGGCCTTGATCAGTAAAAAAAAGGCCGTCTATTCCATTGGAAAAGGTTTACGTAAGTACTTGATCACCTATGGAAGGGAGGTTGATATACCCATTCACTACCATGAATTGCTAAGGTATTCTAATTCCATCGCACTTTACGATTCCAAAGAACAAGATACCTATTGGGAAACGGTCTTTTACGAGCAAAGCGATAGGGATGAAATCCATCAGAACGTAAAGAAAATTTATGCTCAGCTCAAAGCCGGAGGAGACATGAGTGTGATCGAGCACTTGTATATCGACCGCATCGATTTGTGTGTCTATGGCAATACCCAACCCTTTCGGGTAAGAATAGTCAATCGAATCAACGATAATTTTGATTATTTCTACATTAAAAATGCTGACGCCTCTAGAGTGTATGGATTGGAGTTGGAAGATTTATTGTCTCCAAATCGCATACGTTACCTGGTACACCAAAATACTTTGATTGAAGAACACGTAGCTGGAATCCCAGGAGAGCGATTTATGCGATTGCATATGAAAGATCCCAACTTGAATCCCATCCGCTTGGCAAAAGAATTTGTAAAGTTTAATGAACGCTGCTTCGTTAGGCTTTTAGGAGACATGCATTCTTCCAATTTTGTAGTGGACATCACTCCTGATTTCGAAGAAACGCATTACCGTATTCGGGCCATAGACTTTGACCAACAAACCTACGAGGGCAAAAAATCCATTTATCTGCCCCAATATTTCAAAGAAAATAATGCCCTGATCAAGTTAGGAATGGACTACATTACTCCTGAATCGATGCGCCAATACCAAAGGGAGGAGCGAGCATTGATTGCTACCCGAGTAAAATCGTCCCGCAGTGAATTGGAAGACATTCTCTCTACCATGGAAAAAGATAACATTGCCCCTCTTTCCCATGTAGAATCATTAAAAAAAGATCTTGCCAAACATTACCAAAACATAGGATTTCTTTCCTGTACCTCCATGGGCGAAATCCTAAGAAAAAGCCTTTCGCTAGTGTTGTAACCAAAAAAAAATTACCTTCAATAAACTACTAGGCTATATCATGGTAGAGAAAAGAACCTCTTTCGCCAACTTTGAGTGGATTAATTTAGAAAATCCAAAGCTCAATGAATTGTCTGATCTAATAAAACCCTATGGATTAAATATTCATTTGGTAAAGGACTTATTGCAAGTAGGCCATTTACCTAAATTGGAAAAGGTAGATGAATTTAATTTTTTGATTTTGAGAGCCTTTTCAGCAAATCAACACGCAAAACTCACCACCATTCCTGAATTAACGAACAAAATTGGCTTCTTCTTTACCAACGAAATCCTTTTTACCGTTCACCAAAAACCGTTTCCTTTCTTGCCCGAGATTTCAGGCCATTTTGAAAATCCAGAAGGATTAATTCTAAAAATAACCGAGAAAATGATCGCAAGCTACCAAGCTCCAGCTGATTGGCTTTCAGAAGAAATGGACAAGTTTGAAGGAAATATCTTTCTTAATCATGGAAAACGATTTTCTGTAGAAAGTCTCTACTTTGCGAAAGCCAAAGCAAGAGCATGCAAAAAAATAATGATGTTAACGCAGACCGTGCTCAATCACCTGTCGGTACACAATATCAATCAAACTCACCTTCAAGATTTAAAAGAGAGTGTTTCTAGCTTGATCCTTCAATTTGAAGATTTTTTGGACGAAGCCAATTCCCTATTGAGTATCTATATCTCAAGTAACTCCCAGAAGACAAATGAAGTAATGAAGTTGCTGACTATTTTTTCAGCCTTCTTTCTTCCCCTTACATTTTTGGTAGGAGTCTATGGAATGAATTTTAAGTTTATGCCAGAGCTGAATTGGGAATATGGATATTACTTAACCTGGGGAGCTATGTTTGGGATTTCTTTAGCAATTTTTATTTGGTTCAAGCGAAGGAAAATCATTTGATGTCCAAAAAAAACCTCCAAAGGAGGTTTTCTTTTTTTACATGGGAAAATTTAATTGACTAAGCGTCTTAGGTAAGCCCCATAACCACTTTTGCCAAGTTTGGTAGCTGCTTCCAATAATTTTTCCTTACCAATAAATCCATTGCGATAGGCTATCTCTTCTATGCAGCCGATTTTTAATCCCTGACGTTCCTCAATTACTTCTACAAACTGCGCTGCCTGAAGTAAAGATTGGTGAGTGCCCGTATCCAACCAAGCCGTACCTCTATTAAGAATGGCTACTTGAAGTTGTCCCTTCTTGAGGTATTCGTTGTTGACGTCGGTGATTTCCAATTCCCCGCGAACGCTAGGTTTTATGTTTTTTGCTATTTCTACTACCTGATTGTCGTAGAAATACAAGCCAGGAACAGCATAATTTGATTTGGGATGGGAAGGTTTTTCTTCAATAGAAATGGCTTTTTGATTGGCATCAAACTCCACATCCCCAAGCACTAATGCTACTTTATCCTTTCCTATAAACTCTTCTCCAATGATAAAAGCCTGAGCCAATCCATCGGGACTGGGTTGTACAGCATATTGAAAAGAACAACCCACTTGGGAGCCATCTCCTAGCAAACGTTGAAAAGCGGAAGAATCTTCGGGAGTAGTGATGATTAAAATTTCTTTAATTCCTGCCATCATCAACACCGATAAGGGGTAATAAATCATGGGTTTGTCGTAGACTGGCATAAGTTGCTTGCTCACTGCAATGGTGAGGGGATACAATCGTGTACCGGAGCCCCCAGCTAAAATGATTCCTTTCATAGAAAAATGATAAGTCAAAGATCAAAGGTAATACCCCATACAGATTAAAAAAAGATTATTTTGAGAGGCAAGAAATTGGAAGCATACAAAAAAATGAAACCGTAAAAAAAGCAGGAGAATATTAGATAAAGAATATTTTTGACTTCTTATCCTGCATCTCATGAAAATCAAGAACTATTATCTTCTTCTTTCTACAAGTCTTTTAGCTTTCGGCTGCAGCCAGCAGGAAGTAAAATTTACGCCTAGCCACTTAGAACAATACCGACCTGCCTATCATTTCTCTCCTGCCAAAGGATGGATGAATGACCCCAATGGGTTGGTATATGTAGATGGAGAATACCATTTATTTTTTCAACATTATCCAGATAGCACCGTTTGGGGCCCTATGCATTGGGGACATGCGGTATCCAAGGACTTGGTTCACTGGGAGGAATTACCAATTGCCTTATTTCCCGATAGTTTGGGCTATATTTTTTCTGGCAGCGCAGTATATGATGCCGAGAATACCTCGGGGTTGGGCAGTACAGAAACACCCCCCTTGGTCGCACTTTTTACCTATCACGACCCTAAAGGAGAAAAAGGGGGTGCATTAGATTTTCAAACACAAGGTCTTGCCTACTCCTTGGATAAAGGCCAGACTTGGCAAAAGTATGCGGGGAATCCTGTGCTTAAAAATCCAGGAATTCGGGACTTCCGTGATCCAAAAATCTCTCAAGTAAGCCAAGCAGATGGAAAATCGACTTGGGTGATGACCTTGGCTGCTCGTGACCGCGTACACTTTTATGAATCCGCTAATCTAAAAGAATGGACTTTTTTGGGTGAATTTGGCCAGGGAATAGGAGCACACGGAGGCGTTTGGGAATGTCCAGACTTACTTTCCATGAAGGCCCCAGATGGAAGTCAAAAATGGGTTTTATTAGTCAGTATGAATCCTGGAGGCCCTCAAAAAGGGTCCGCCACCCAATACTTCATCGGAGACTTCAAGCAAGGAGTATTTATCCCAGACGATACCATGATCCGATGGTTAGACTATGGACCAGATAATTATGCAGGAGTGACCTGGGCCGACCTCCCCAAGGAGCAAAACCGAATCCTCTGGATAGGCTGGATGAGCAACTGGGACTATGCCCAAGTAGTTCCCACGACGACTTGGCGATCGGCACTGACCTTGCCACGTGAAATCAGTTTATTTGATGTAGATGGAACACTTTTGCTGAAGTCTACTCCCGCAAAAGAACTCGAAAAAGCTAGAAAAGAAGCCTATGAACTTTCTGGAGAAGAATCGCTATTGCCCTCTCCTTTTGTAGAAATTTCTGCAGAAATCACCCAAGAAGATTTCTCCATGACCTTGAATAATGAGTTGGGCGAAGAGCTGGTGATCAACAAAGAAATGGGCTTGGTAACCGTAGATCGCAGAAAAGCAGGCAAGGCCAACTTCAATCGAGATTTTGCGGCGGCACATTCCGCACCCATGTCCTGGAAGGCAGAATCGGTACGCATTTTCTTGGATGCTTCTTCAATAGAGGTATTTGTAAATGATGGGGAACTTGTCTTGACCTCCCTCCTTTTCCCTACTTCCCCTTGGAAAAAAGTAACGTTCATCCAAGGGCTTGATGAGGTGGAAATTTTGGATTTACAGGAATCGTCGAACCCATCCCTGGAAAAAAACTAAAGAACAGAGGAAATTCTTGTCCAAGAATTGAGGGCAACCAAATTGAAAAAAGCAATCCAACCATTGCCAACTAATTTCAACTAGGTCAGTAGGTTACAAAAAGGCATTTAAGCGATTATTCCAAAAAACAAGCTTCAGACCATTCGCTTTTTTACGGGTGCAACTGGAATTTTAGTTGTTTGTTCTGAAAAAAAAGTAGTATCCTTGGAATAGAAACAGGGCGCCTCAAGTGAGCATTCCATTTGGCAAGGGTTTATAGAATCACCTGTTTTTTAAGTCAGAATTAAACTTTGTAAATCTAAATATTTAGATTTTTGCTATTAAACGTACATTATTTATGAAAAAAGAGGCTTGGGGCTCGCGTGTTGGGCTTATTTTGGCCATGGCAGGAAATGCTGTTGGTCTTGGAAACTTCCTCAGGTTTCCAGTTCAAGCAGTCTGCTTCCTATTGATGGGTATTCCGTTGCTATTTACGGAATGGAGCATGGGGAGATTTGGCGGTAAATTGGGCAACCACAGTACCCCTTACATCCTGGATTCCATGAGTAAGAAATGGTACTGGAAGTACATTGGGGTCTTCGGTATTTTCACCAACATCGCCGTAGTCGCCTATTACACCTACATTGAATCCTGGACCTTTGTGTACGTGGTGCACAGTGTCATCGGAACCTTTACTGGAATGAGTAAAGAGGCAGTGAGTTTGTTTTTTGATCAGTACGTTCAGCTTTCAGGTTCTGATTTCGGAATCCCTCTATTTCCCGTAATTGCCTACGTTTTGGTCTTAGGGGTCAATGTGTACATCCTTTCCACTGGCCTTGGAGGTATCGAAAAGGTAGCAAAGGTCGGCATGCCTTTATTGATCCTGTTTGGTATTATTCTGGCTATTCGAGGTTGGACCATGGGTAGCGACTTCGCCTCAGCAGAATTCCCCGATGCCAATGCATGGGATGGAATCAACTTCTTGTGGACTCCTCAATACAGTTCGCTTGCAGATCCTAAAGTTTGGTTGGCTGCAGCAGGCCAAATCTTCTTCACCTTGTCCGTAGGTATGGGCTCGATTCAGTGTTATGCCTCTTACCTCAAAGAAAATGAGGACATCGCGCTTAACTCGGTGACTGCTGGTTTCACCAACGAATTTGTAGAAGTAATACTAGGAAGTGCCATTGTCATCCCAATCGCTGCTGGATTTTTGGGTTTGGATTGGGTATTGGAAAATGCAGGATTTGGCATGGCCTTTCAGACCATGCCCTACTTGTTCCAACAGTGGGGACCATTGATTAGTGCTTTTGCTGGCGTCTGCTGGTTTGGGCTATTGTTCTTTGCAGGTATTACTTCTTCCCTAGCCATGGGTACGCCCTGGATGGGATTCATGAAAGATGAATTTGGATGGGATAAGGTAAAAGGAGCTGTCTCTTTTGGACTAGTAGCCTTAGCCATGGGTTTACCCACCGTTCTTTTTTACCAGTATGGATACTTTGACGAGTACGATTACTGGGGAGGTACGGTCAGCTTGGTGATTTTTGCTTTGCTGGAGACCATCCTATTCACCTACATTTTCGGCATGAAAAAAGGATGGGAAGAGATCACCCGAGGCGCTGATATTCGGATTCCATCCTTCTACAAATATATCATGACCTACATCACACCAGTATTACTAAGCATTGTTTTCTTAGGTGCTTTGATTACTCCTGCAGGTAACGATTGGGTAGCGGCCTTCAACAACCTGTTTTCAGGTGAAGGATGGGCACTAGATCCAAGTTCATTGATTGCAAAAATCACTTTTGCTGACTTGGAAGCGCAAATTCTTGCCAACCCTGAGAATTCTGCTGCTTTGGAAGAAAAAATGATGTATTCAGGCTGGGCTAGGCTTCAGTTGCTCCTCTTATTCTTTGGTATTTGTGCCATCGTATGGTATTCCACTGTTAAACGCAAAAAAGCAATCCAATGAACACTTCCGCACTAATTCTATCGCTTGTAGCGCAAGGACTTATCACAAGCGTTACGCTGTATTGCTTCTATTTGGTATTGAAAAAACCGAATACAGAAGAAAAATAATTCAGGTTCCTGCATTAAAGGAATCCTTCTAATTACTAAAAAGCTCGATTAATTCGAGCTTTTTTTTGTTTTCCTAATAAGCCCTCTTTCAAAAAAAATTAAAATATTTTTTTGTTTTTGAACAGTGTTCATTTATTTTTGGGTATTCAATACTAATATGGGAATACCTGAAAGAAAAGAAAGAGAAAAGGAAGAACTCAGGGAGCGCATCCTTACCGCAGCCAAAACGCTTTTTTTGGAAAAGGGGGTAGAAAAAACATCGATAAGGAATATAGCGGATCTAATTGAATATAGCCCTGGAATTATCTACCACTATTTCCAAGACAAAAACGAGATTTTTCATGCCCTACACCAGGGAGGTTTTCATCAATTGATGAGCCGCATGGGAGTACTTACTTCTGTATCTCATCCCATGGAACGATTAAAAGCCATGGGGACGATCTATGTGCAATTTGCCATGGAAAATCCAGACATGTATGACTTGATGTTTATCAAGGAGGCCCCCATAGATCATGTTTCTAATTCAAACGAGGAACAATGGAAAGAAGGCTTTGGAACCTTTAATTTCCTACGAGACACCATCAAGGAATGTATAGATAAAGGTCATTTTCAAGGACATGAAATAGAGGCCCTCTCCTATCTCATTTGGTCTACGGTGCACGGGCTAGTTTCCTTACACATTCGTAGACGCTGTGAAGTAGTGTTGGCTCACAAGCAGCATACCATTGTGAAGGAAGGCTTGGAAGAATTTTTCAACATACTGGACAAACTTTAAAAATGAAAAGTAATCAACATTCAAGTATATGGTCTTCTCTCAAAAGCAGGGTGTTTCAAGGAGGTATTTTGTGCCTTACCCTACTAAGTAGTCATTTAGAGGCCCAGCAAATCTTGGACACTTATATCCAGGAAGGAATAAGTAATAATCTGGTATTGCAGGAGAAAAATGCAAGTTTGGAACAAAGTCTATTGGCCCTAAAAGATGCAAAAAGTTTCTTTTTACCTTCTATGGAATTTGGAGCCAATTATACCGTGGCAGAAGGGGGACGAACCATTTCCTTTCCTGTCGGGGACTTGCTTAACCCAGTTTATTCCACATTAAATAAGCTTACCGCTTCGAATAGTTTTCCTCAAATACCGAACGTTTCAGAGCAATTCCTACCTGATAATTTTTACGACACCAGATTTCGGACTTCCATGCCCATTTTTAATTCGGACTTGATCTATCAGCAGCAAATCAGGAAAGAACAGGTTCATTGGAACAGCTACCAGGTTGAAATCTACAAGGCTACACTTATTCAAGACATCCAAGTAGCCTATTACAGTTTTTGTACAGCGCACCGTTCTATAGAAATTGAAAACAAAAAATGCCGCACACTACCTCAATTTCTTGGTCAATAGACCACTTCAGCAAGCCGTACCCTTTGAGGAAGTCCTCTTGGATTTGACTCGATTGGATCAACTCCTTCTCGAGGAAATAAATCCACTTAATCCAGAACTCAGAGCCATGCAAAGCCTGGAAAGTATCCAAGAAAAGGTCCTTAAGTCAGGAAAAAACTATTGGATCCCCAAACTTTCTACCTATGCAGACCTGGGGTCTCAGGGATTTGATTGGAATTTTGATTCCCAATCCAGGTACTTGTTATGGGGATTAAATTTCAGTATGCCAGTGTTTCAAGGAGGGAGAAATCAAAACCAAATGCAGAGAAATTTCCTTGGACTACAATCTATTCAAAGACAAAAAGAATTGGTAAACCAAAAATTAAACCTTAGCCTACAAATGCAACGCAATGAAGTAAAAACTCTACTTGCTGCACTCCACTCCTCAGAAAAGAAACTTACCGCGACAAACGCCTACTTTAAGCTGGTAGACAAGGGCTTTAAAGAAGGCAGTCAGTCCCTGCTCGAGTTTATAGATGCAAGAAATCAATTTACCCAAGCTGCGCTTCAAAAAAACATCAGTACTTACAAATTACAGATGGCCTTGGCCCAGCTCGAACGTCAACTAACTACTGAAACCAACTAAGCCATGAAAAAGCGCTATCCCTTACTCTTAGTATTGTTCCTTTTTATCCTTGTAGGTTGCAGCAGCAGTACACCTACCGAAACGAGTACTCCTACTGCGGACCAGGCCATTCCTGTTAGCCTTTTTTCGCTACAGCCTTCCGATATGGCTACCACAGTAACTGCAAGTGGAACATTTAGTACCAAAGATGAAACCCTCCTTTCGTTTAAATTGGGGGGAATTGTATCTAAGATCCTTGTGGACGAGGGCGATGCTGTAAAATCTGGGCAAGTAGTCGCTACCTTGGATTTGACTGAAATTCAAGCTGGTGTTAGCCAATCCAAACTTGCCTATGAGAAAGCTTTACGAGATCATCAGCGTGCAACACGTCTCTATGCGGACTCTGTGGCCACACTTGAGCAGTTTGAAAATTCAAAAACTGCACTTGAACTAGCAGAACAACAATTGAATGTGGCAAACTTCAACTTGGCTCAATCCCAAATCCGGGCCACCAAAAATGGATTTGTGTTAAAGAAATTTGTGAACTCTGGTCAGTTGGTAGCTTCAGGAACTCCCATCTTGCAGATCAATGGCGCAGCATCTGGAATTTGGATGCTAAGGGCGACAGTAAGCGATCAGCAGTGGAATTCCATTCGTATCGGAGATCAAGCCGAAATCAATTTAGCCTCCTCCTCCAACTGGATACCAGCCAAAGTAACGCTGAAAAGTCAGGCAGCCGACCCCATTACAGGTACTTTTTGGGTAGAAATTAGCCCTGAATCCGTCAATGAATTATCCTTGGCTTCAGGCATGTTTGGAAAAGCACGCATTCAACCTAGCGAGTCAGTACAAGGATGGGAAATTCCTTTTGGCTCTTTATTGGATGCCAATGGAGACAGCGGCTATGTGTTTGTAGCGGAGGGGCAAAAAGCAAAAAAAGTAAAAGTCCAACTAGGAAAGATTACCCCTACGGTTGTTCAAGTAACCTCAGGTTTGGAAAATTACAAGAGCCTCATAGTGGCTGGTAGCGCCTATTTGTCCGATGGTTCCATAATTCAAGTGAATAACTGATGAAAATCTCTGATTTTGCGGTAAAGAATTACCAGTTTACACTTGTCATTTTTCTTATGACAGTGGTGTTGGGTCTGACAACTTTTTTAAGTATGCCCCGCAGCGAGGATCCCGTGATCGATTCACCAAGCTTCCCTATTGTAGTCATTTATCCAGGGGCTAGTCCGGAAGATTTGGAAGAACTGGTGGTGGATCCCTTAGAAAAAACCATCTACGCCCTGGAAAATATTAAGCGCATTGAAACAGAAATAAAAGATGGCGCAGCTATCCTTTTTGTAGAGTATAATTACAGCGAAGATGTAGAAGAAAAGTACCAGGAATTGATCCGGGAAGTCAATACGCTTCGACCCGAATTGCCCGAAGAAATTTTTTCCATTGAAGTAAGAAAAGTTCGGCCTTCCGATGTAAATATCCTCCAAATCGCTTTAGTCAGCGAAAATGCATCCAAAGAATCTTTAAAAATAGAGGCTGATCGCCTACAAAAGGAGTTAGAAAGCATCACCGAATTAAAAAATGTCAAAATTCATGGCTTACCAGCCCAATTGGTAAAAATTGAATTGCAGCTAGACAAAGTAGCTGCCATGAATATTCCATTAGGAGCACTTATTGGTAGCATCAAAAGTGAATTGAGCAATATCCCTGGAGGCCAGGTGGATGCAGGAAATAAAACTTTCAATGTAAAAACAAGTGGAAATTACAGTTCTGCGGAAGAGATTGCTGAAACTATAGTCTTCTCCCTTCAAGGGAAAAATATCCTTTTGAAAGATGTGGCCCATGTTCGAAATGATTTTGAGACCTCCAATTACCTCACTCGGCTCAACGGATTTCGATCAGTCTTTGTGACCGCAGCCTTGAAGGAGGGCACGAATATTTCCACTGTGCAAGAAAAATATAGTCCCTTGCTAAGTTCATTTTCTGAAAAGCTCCCTCAAAATATAGATTTGATCGTGGCTTTTGATCAAGCAGATTATGTCAATAGACGACTGGGCGGATTAGGGATGGATTTTTTAATTGCTATAGCCTTGGTGTTTGTGACCTTGCTTCCCTTGGGAAATAGAGCATCAATTATAGTCATGATTTCTATTCCCTTGTCTCTTGCCATTGGTTTGATTTTGATGAATGCGTTAGGCTATGGACTCAACCAACTCAGTATAGTGGGTTTGGTGGTAGCATTAGGCCTACTGGTGGACGATAGCATCGTAGTAGTAGAAAATATCGAACGATGGATTAGAGATGGCTACAGTAAAAAAGAAGCGGCATTAAAAGCAACTCAGCAAATTTCCATTTCGGTAGTTGGTTGTACCATTACTCTAATCATTGCCTTTCTTCCCTTAGTCTTCTTGCCAGAAAGTTCTGGGTATTTTGTGAGAAGCTTATCCATCTCTTCTCTCTGCTTGGCTATTAAAAAACAAGAAAGAAGGGCATTCCAACAAATTCTACGACTTGTTTCAAAAAGGGATACATAGTAGTTATGCCCCGCTTTTGGAAAAAGCCTTAAAAAGGCCCATTGCTACCCTTATTTTGTCAGGCTCTATTTTCCTTGCTTCATTGGCCTTATTCCCAATTATAGGATTTAGTCTTTTCCCCACATCAGAAAAACCTCAGTTCCTCGTAAATATTACCACACCTCTTCAGTCTAACCTAAGTTATACGGATAGCCTGGTAAGACAAATTGAAAAAGAGGTGGCTAAAATTCCTGAATTACGAAACTTTGCTACCAATGTAGGGAAAGGAAATCCCCGCATTTACTATAACGAGATTCCTGAAAACGACCGTAGTGATTACGGTCAACTTTTTGTGCAACTTAAACCAGAAACTACTGCTCCCCGGAAATTAGAAATCATCCAAAACCTTCAAGCGAGTTTTGCAAAAGTGGTCGGCGCAAAAGTGGAAGTGAAAAACTTCGAACAAGGACCTCCTGTCACGGCTCCCATTGAAATTCGGGTAGTTGGAGAAAATTTGGATACCCTACGAAGCCTGGCTGGACAAGTAGAAAAACTTCTCAAACAAACTCCAGGAACAATTTATGTAAATAACCCCGTAGCCAACTTAAAAACCGATATACGGGTGGATATTCAAAAGGAAAAGGCCCGGCAATTGGGAATTAGTACCTCTGAAATAGATCAAACCGTACGTTTGGCTTTAGCGGGATTAACTATGGGAACGTTTACAGATCCCCAAGGTGACGAACGATCGATAGTACTCACTACACCCAAATCTGCACGCGCAACGCTAGACACGTTCGAGCCCATCTACATTTATAATAATCAAGGCAAAGGGATTCCGCTTTCCCAAATCGCAGATCTTAAGTTTGAAAGCAGTACCTTGACCATTGACCATTACAATAAAAATAGGTCCGTGTCTGTCTCTTCATTTGTAAATGCCAATTTTCTTACCGATAGGGTATTCAATGAAGTCTTAGCCAAGCTAGACCAAATTCCCCTACCAGAAGGGTACCGTTTCACCCTAGGAGGTGAATACGAAACCAGACAAGAGTCTTTTGCTGGATTTAATTCCATCATCATCATCACAGCATTTCTGTTTATCTCTGTTTTGATTCTACTTTTCAGGACTTTCAAAAGCACAATAATTGTCCTCTCTGTGATTCCCTTGGGAATGGTAGGTGCTTTGATTGCTCTATGGATAACGGGCAATTCCCTTTCCTTTGTAGCCATCATAGGCTTGATTGCATTAGCAGGGATAGAAGTAAAGACTTCCATACTTCTAGTTGATTTTACCAATCAACTTAGAAAAGAAGGGGTTGACTTAGATACTGCCATTCAAAAATCTGGGGAAATTCGATTCCTACCCATAGTCTTGACAACCATCACCGCCATTGGAGGCTTAATTCCTGTTGCCTTGAGTACCAATCCCTTGATATCACCCCTTGCCATCGTACTTATTGGAGGCTTAATCAGTTCTACCCTCCTTTCTAGAATAGTTACTCCTGTATTGTACAAACTCCTACCCCCTAAAATTTAAAAGAATACCAAAAGGGAGTTATCGCCCTGGGATACAAAAACTTAAATCTTTTCTTTATATTTCCTAACTATTTAACAAATACAAAACTTATGAAAATACTTTCTCACCTCTTGTTATGCTTTGGATTGGTTTTATTCTCCTCCATGGCAATGGCACAAAGCTCCGACTACTTTGTAGGAGATTGGGACGTCCAAATCAAAGACACGCCCATGGGAACCATCAGCCTCGTACTTACCCTCGAGCGGGTAGATGGTAAATTGGTAGGTAAATTTGTCAACCCAGATGACAAAACTACCATCACCATGAGTAAAATTACTGAAGAAGAGAAGAGCGTTACACTTTACTTCTTTGCTCAAGGCATGGACCTCTATTTGACCCTTCAACCTGAAGAAAATGTTAAAGGAACCCTGATGGATTCGTTTGCAGTAGAAGGGAAACGGGTGAAAAAAGAAAATTAAAGCGGGAACACCCGCTTTAATTTTTTCTTTCACATCAGGAAAGGCCGCTTAAAACTACTTCCATTTTTTCAGTTGAGCATATACCAGGTGTAGAGGAAGTCCCATCACCGTAAAATAAGAACCTGTGATGCTATTCACTCCTATAAATCCTATCCATTCTTGAATCCCATAGGCACCCGCTTTATCGAATGGCTGGTATTTTTTTAGGTAATGCCATATTTCATCTTCCTCTAAAAAGCAAAAAGTCACCTTTGCTTCATCCTCTAAGGTAATGGAGGTTTTTCTATCCTTGAGGGTCACCGCCGTCATCACGGTATGGGTAGCACCTGACAGGCTTTTCAACATCTCAAAAGCTTCTTGTTCATCTGCTGGTTTTCCCATCACTTTTCCACCATCTATTACAAGGGTATCGGCTGTGATTAGCAATTCATCTTCTTCCAATTCAACTGGAAAAAGATCCGCTTTTCGCTTGGAAAGAAAGGCTGCAGCAAATTCCGCTGGAATCTCCTCTGGAATACTTTCATCGATAGGAAAAACCTTCACTTGAAAATCTATTTCTAAGCCCCGTAAAAGTTCCTGCCTTCTTGGAGATGCAGAAGCTAGAATTATTTTTTTTGATGCGAGATTAGATAAAAAACTGGGCATAATCGTAGTCAAATTCTTCTTGCTTAATACTTCCAAACAGCAGGCCTCCCACGGCTTTGGGATAAAAATAAGTAGATTTTTGTGGCATTACATGGCCAGATCTACATACTTCTACAACTTGCTTTAAGTCTACTTCTCTAGTAATTACTGCAAAGGAAGCTATGCCTGATTCTACCTCATGAAGGCATCGAGAAAAATTTCTCTCAAATGCCAAATGGGCTGAATGGCGCTGATCCTCCATAGAAATTCCCAAAATTTTGTAAAATAGAATATAATGCAAAATTACAACATCAAGTTCACGCAAGGCTTCTGGAAATGCCTCGGCGATAACACTAAGTTTTTCTGGCCTAAATTTGAACACATAGGCTGCATCACCCCAAATCAAACCGAAAGACCATTTTCTTTGAAAAGCATAGGTCGCCAATTCTTCTGCATCTCCAAGATACCTGGATTCAAACCAAGGTTCTAAATCATCCAGAAACTTCTCCTTGGAATGGGGATAGCTGTAATACAACCTATGGGTAGGCAAAATTTTAAGATGGTTGCCGTGGATATTGGTCAAGTACATTAAATGGTAATCTGCTCCCTTCCATGGTAAATCCTTATTCACTTCAGCCATTTCTTTCCTGTAAGCAATCGCCGCTTCCAGCCGATGATGTCCATCGGCTAAAATCACTTTTTTTGAAGAAAGAGTTGCCACAAATTTGGCTATGACCTTTGGATCGGTGATTACTCCCAACACTTCACGTACACCTTGATAGTCTTCCAGATCGTACAAAGGATTTTCCATGGCAAGATCCATTAAGACTTCTAGCTCATTTCCCTCATCTTCGTACAAACCGTGGGTGGGACTTGCTTGAATTTCAGTTGCCCTTAGTAAATCAATACGGTCAGATACAGCCGAATGTATGGTTTGCTCGTGGCGCAAAATTTCTCTCTCCTCCCAATCGTAGGCCTTGATATGGGCCATAAATCCCTTTCTACATCGCTCCATTTCCTCTCCAGGAAGTCTAAAGTATTGATAATACACATAAATACCTGGCTTATCGTCTTGAATTAAAACCCTTTTCGCCTTCCATTTTTTCAAGAGTTTTTTGGCCTCATTTGCTGGATCTGGTCCTTGGGGTACCGAAAGATGAATACTGTTTATGGGGCTTTTGTAAAGGATATCTCTTTGCTTTTGGGAAACCACATCAAACAAGGGAGCCGTTAAGGCTTCCATATTCTTTGCCAGATCATTCCCATATCTCCAAGCCCTAATTGGTAAAATCTCTGCCATCAGATCAGTCGGTTGGGCCAGTTGGTGGAAGTGGTAATGGGTGTTTTGGGATTTCTTTTTGAGTCTTCCTTTTCAAAAAATTCCACTGCCAAAGCAGCTAGTAGTTGCTTCTCTTCTTCGGTAAATACAGGCTCCAAAACATCAGGACTGAAATAGCGCTCCACAAATTTGGTATCAAAATTCCCCGATTGAAACGCCTGATGCGACAAAGCAAATCGACAAAAATCCAAGGTAGTCTGAATTCCCGTGATTCGGTAGTCATCAATGGCACGAATCATGCGATCAATAGCCTCCTGACGAGTTGCCCCATGTGCAATCAACTTGGCAATCATGGGATCGTAATAAATTGGAATCTCCATGCCCTCCTCAAATCCATCGTCTACTCGGATACCTGGACCTTGAGGCCTTTGATAGGTATGGAGCTTTCCAATATCAGGTAAAAAATTGTTTTTGGGATCTTCTGCATAAACACGCACCTCAACTGCATGTCCTTGAATACTTAAATCCTCTTGGGTAAAGGAAAGTGGCTTACCTTCTGCAATCCAGATTTGTTCCCGAACTAAGTCTTTCCCTGTAATCATTTCCGTCACAGGATGCTCTACCTGGAGACGGGTATTCATCTCTAAAAAATAAAAGTTCAGGTGTTCGTCCACGATAAATTCCACCGTTCCCGCACCAAAATAGGAACAGGCCCTTGCCACACCTATCGCAGCTTCTCCCATAGCTTTACGAAGCGCTGGGTTAACTACCGCAGAAGGAGCCTCTTCAATTACTTTTTGATGCCTGCGCTGTATGGAGCACTCTCTTTCAAATAAATAAACCAAGTTTCCTTGGTGATCACCTAAGATCTGAATTTCTATATGACGAGGAGAAGTAATGTATTTTTCTATAAATACCGCTCCATCACCAAAGGAAGAAATCGCTTCAGACACGGCCCGCTTCATTTGTTCCTCAAATTCTTCTTCGGAATTCACAATCCGCATTCCTTTACCCCCTCCCCCAGCTGAAGCTTTAATAAGAATAGGATATCCTATTTCTTTGGCTTTGCCTTTAGCCAATTCTATATCGGAGATGGATTCTTCCGTACCTGGTACCAAGGGAATATTATAGCTGGAAACTGCTTGCTTGGCGGCAAGCTTAGAGCCCATGATCTCTATAGCTTCTGGAGAGGGGCCTACGAAAATAATTCCCGCTTCTTTTACTTTTCTAGCAAATGAAGCATTCTCAGACAGGAACCCATAGCCTGGATGAACGGCATCCACCTGCAATCTCAAACAAGCTTCTATAATTTTGTCTGCAACAAGGTAGGATTGATTGGATGGGGCTGGACCTAGGCAAACTGCCTCGTCAGCAAATTTGACATGAGGAGACAATCGATCTGCCTCCGAGTACACAGCTACGGTAGCAATCCCCATCTCATGAGCCGTCCTCATGATTCGGAGGGCAATTTCGCCCCGGTTGGCTACCAAAAGCTTGGATATTTTTGCCATAGACTCGCTAAAGATTTTTTGGGTTTATCAAAGTACCTCTGCGAAATACGGAATTTATTTTGAGCTTTTTCACCTTTATTTCTTAGTAAAACCAGTTTTTTGTTTACAAGTTAGATTCCTCTTATTTTTGGTTGATTTTATCAAAATCACTTATCCCTAACCCTTTAAAATCAAAAGACCTTGGATTTATTTTCAAAATTAAAAACGAATATGGGCCCCTTGGGCAAGCACTCTGAGTTTGCAGACGGCTACTGGTCGTTTCCCAAATTGGAAGGAGAAATTGCCCCAAGAATGAAGTTCAAAGGAAAAGAAGTTCTTACCTGGAGTCTGAACAACTATCTCGGATTGGCAAACCACCCCGACATTCGAAAAGCAGATGCTGATGCAGCCGCCAAGTGGGGAGCCGCGTATCCTATGGGAGCTCGAATGATGTCTGGACAAACAGACCTTCACGAGCAGCTGGAGGATGAATTGGCTTCTTTTGTTGGAAAAGAAAAATCCTATTTATTGAATTACGGCTACCAAGGCATCATGTCAGTAATTGATGCGCTTTTGGATAGAAAAGATGTGGTCGTTTACGATTCCGAATGCCATGCTTGCATCATCGATGCATTGAGGATGCATCTTGGAAAAAGGTATGTCTTCCCCCACAACGATATAGAAAACTGTGAAAAACAACTTCAACGTGCTACCAAATTAGCAGCAGAAACAGGGGGGGGTATCCTTGTGATTACCGAGGGAGTGTTTGGAATGACAGGTGATCAAGGAAAATTGAAGGAAATCGCTGCTCTTAAGAGCAAATACGAGTTTCGACTATTGGTCGACGATGCACATGGTTTTGGAACTATGGGTGCTACGGGAGCAGGAACAGCCGAAGAACAAGGAGTGCAAGATCAAGTAGACCTTTACTTCTCTACTTTCGCCAAATCCATGGCTTCTATAGGAGCGTTTATTGCAGGTGATGCAGAGGTCATTTTATTCTTAAGATACAACATGAGGTCTCAGATCTTTGCCAAGTCACTCCCCATGTTGCTGGTAGAAGGAGCCTTAAAAAGACTAGACATGCTGAGAAGTCAACCTGAATTGAAAGATAATCTTTGGAAAATCGTGCATGCTTTACGAAAGGGACTGGTAGAAAATGGATTCAGTACTGGTAAATCTAATTCTCCAGTAACCCCAGTCGTCCTTAACGGTACCGTAGGTGAAGCTGCTGCCCTTTCCATGGATTTAAGAGAGAATTTTGGAATCTTTTGTTCCGTAGTAATTTACCCAGTAATACCTAAAGGCATGATTATCTTGAGGTTAATCCCAACAGCAGTGCATACCTTAGAGGATGTAAACTTGACCGTAAAAGCTTTTGCTGCGGTAAAAGACAAGCTCGTTTCTGGAATTTACAAGAACTCTGAGATTGCTCTTTCTTTCGGAGAATAAAAAATTTTATAAAAAAAACGGCCTCTGAGTTGAAATAGAAAGTATTTGACCTATATTGGACCTTATAAACAATCATCAACCCTAAAAAACTTTTACTATGAGCAGATTTAGCGACGTAAAAAATTTAGTAAACAGCCTAGAAGCTGATTTCGAAAAGTTCTATGGCAAAGGAAACCAAGCTGCAGGTACCCGTGTTAGAAAAGGTATGCAAGATTTGAAGAACCTAGCTCAAGCTATCCGTACTGAAGTACAAAACAAGAAAAACGCTGGTTGATCCAGAAATAAAAAAGGTGGGTTATCCCACCTTTTTTTTTGAAAGTGGAGCCTAAAACTCCACTTTATTGTTTTCTAGGGAGACGTCAGCCATTCTTCTACTAGGATCTATTTCTACAGATTTAATTGACTCAACAGGTTTAGATACATATACAGTCATTTGGGGAAAGGTCCAAGTCCAAACCTTAGTCTGTACCCTTGTAGCACTTCCCAGCTCCTCTGCCTTCCCTCCCCTCATCAAGTCAAGCGGCAAATAGATTAGCTCTTTGGTCCCATCTTGGAAGGTGATTTGCAAATCTACCGGCATGGGCATCAACCCAACTCTCTCCAGAGTAATGCTAGTTCCTTCTTTAGAAGGAACAACTTCCTTGACGGCGTAGTCGATAGTTTTGGTTGAATAGACGAAATATTCCTTATACCAATCCAATTCCAGCCCACTTTGCTTTTCCATTGCGCGGATCAAATCATTGGCATTGGGATGTCTAAATTGCCAAGTATTCCAATACCGCAACATCCCCTTGTCCCTTGCCTCTTCCCCTATGACATACCCCAACTGGGCCAAGAATACAGCTCCTTTGGAATAAGCAGCCAATCCATATGCCGAGTTGGTGTGGTAATGATCCGCATGAGTAGACATGGGTTCTTCTAGCCCAGAGGCTACTAGCCTATAATATCCCGCATAAGATCCTCTGTGGGGATTTTCAGATTTTAAAAAAATGGAAGACATGGCCAAGTTTGTGGCATAGGAAGTAAAACCCTCATCCATCCAAGGGTACAAAGATTCATTGCTAGCTAGCACTCCGTGAAACCAACTATGGGCCAACTCGTGCACCATCACTCCTACTAGACTTGCCAAGGATCGTTCTCCCGTAACTAAAGTAGACATAGCATATTCCATTCCTCCATCTCCCCCTTGTACCACAGAAAATTGTTTGTAGGGATATTGCCCAAATCGTTCAGATAAAAACGTAATCGCCTTGGGTGTAAATTCCTTCAATTTTTCCCAGTTTTCACTAGTCTTCTCTCCAGGTATGTAAAAATGATGGACAGTGATTCCATTGGGCATTTGAATTTTATCATGGGCATATTTGTTGTCCGCCGCCCACATGAAATCGTGCACCTTGGGGGCAACAAAATGCCATGTAAGGGTTTTTCCTTTGGGTTCTGGCACCTTAACTCCTTCATCTTCGTACCCATGACCTATTTGGTTAGGATTTTGAAGATAGCCGGTGCCCCCTAGGGTGTAGGTTTTGTCGATGGTAATTTTAACATCAAAATCTCCCCATATCCCATAAAATTCCCTTCCTACGTAGGGGTTTGCATGCCAACCTTGTTCGTCATAATTGGCCAATTTGGGATACCATTGAGACATGGAATACCGCACCCCTTCCTCAGAATCCCTTCCAGACCTTCTTACTTGTAGAGGAACTTGCCCCTCAAAACTCATTTCAAGCTGTACGCTGCTGTGAGGTAAAATTGGATCAATCAAATCTACTTCTAGGATGGTCCCTTCTTCTTTCATGGTCAAAGGAGTACCGTTCATGGTCAAGCGTGTTGCATGTAGGTACCCTATCTCTTCGGGAGTTAGTTTTGATATGCGATCTTTTACCCTTTGGTCGGGATCTGCTATCGTTCTGGACCTGACATCCATCGCACTTCCAGGCTGGAAGGCATTGTAATAGAGGTGATAAAAAATTCGCCTCAAGGTGTCTGGGGAATTGTTGGTATACTGAAGTACTTGCGTACCAGTATAGCGATTGGTTTTCACATCCAAGTTTACATCCATCGTGTAGGATACGGCTTGTTGAAATCTAGCCTGCTGCGCAATAGCGGTTGAAGCGAGTCCTAAAATCAAGAATATCCCAAGAAGGGTGAGCCTATGTTTTTGCATTTTTTTATTTTTTTCAAAGAAACTTAAAAGTGAAGGCTAAGCCAAACCTTGCATGTAATTTTAAAGTCATGTTAGTAAACCTTTCCCTTCCATTAAAGGAAAATTGATAGGGAAAATCAGCAAAATGTTATTAATTGAGTCCAAATTGAAAACCATAGCCTTCCTATGAAAAAAATCTATCTAGTAGCGCTTGCTCTTATCCTTTCCCTAAGCAGTCAAGCCCAGCAAGTCAACATGGATTTATTCAAATCCATGAAAGCCCGCAGCATTGGTCCTGGAGCCATGAGCGGAAGAATTACTGCCATAGATGCCGTTCATGATGATCCTAGCATCATGTATGCAGGTTCTGCTTCTGGAGGATTATGGAAATCTACTTCCGGAGGTATCACATGGGAGCCAATTTTTGATCAGGAAAAAGTACACTCCATCGGAGCCATTTCCATTTACCAAAAAAATCCGTCCATCATCTGGGTGGGTACCGGAGAAGGTAATACAAGAAATTCACTCAATATGGGTTATGGAGTATACCGGTCCTTGGACGCAGGAAAAACTTGGCAATTGATGGGGCTTGAAAAGACCAGAGCCATTCACAGAATAATTGTCCACCCCGATGATCCCAACACGGTATTTGTTGGAGCCATAGGCTCACCTTGGGGAACCCAAGAGGAACGAGGGGTCTATAAAACTAGCGATGGAGGAAAAACCTGGAAAAAAATCCTTTATGTAGATCAAAAAACAGGTGTGGGTGAAATGATAATGGATCCCAACAATCCCAACAAACTCTTTGTCAACATGTGGGAGCATCGCCGTTACCCTTGGTTTTTTGAATCGGGAGGAGAAAGTTCAGGATTGTATGTAACCCATGATGGAGGAGAAAATTGGAAAAAGTTAAGTGCAGAAGAAAATGGACTCCCTAAAGGAAAACTTGGTAGAATGGGTTTGGCCATATCCAAAGCAAATAGCAATAAAGTATATGCCCTGATAGAATCTTCTAAAAATGCGCTTTACGTGTCCGAAGATGGAGGTGGAAAATTCACCATGATAAACGATAAAGGTGAAATTGGAGATAGACCCTTCTATTATTTTGAAATTCATGCAGATCCTAAAAATGAAAATAGGCTATACACCTTGTATTCAAGGGTTGGCGTGACCGAGGATGGTGGAAAAAGCTTCCGAGAACTGATGTCTTACGAAGGAGTACACCCAGACCACCATGCTTGGTACATCAATCCCCATGATCCAAATCTGCTTATAGATGGCAACGATGGAGGATTGAACATTTCTAGGGATATGGGTAAAACCTGGTTTTTTGCTGAAGGATTGACCGTAGGACAGTTCTACCACATCAATGTAGACAACGAACTGCCCTACAATGTCTATGGTGGTATGCAAGACAATGGTTCTTGGACAGGCCCAGCCTACCTTTGGAGAAATGAAGGAATTAGGAATACTTATTGGCAAGAAGTATCGTTTGGTGATGGCTTCGATGTAGTACCCCATCCAGCCAATTCCAGGTATGGCTACACCATGTCGCAAGGAGGAAATGTGACACGGTACGACAAACTGACTGGCCACAACCGTGTGGTGCGTCCTACCCATCCAGATAAAGAGGTCTTTTTGCGATTCAATTGGAACGCAGCCATTGCTCAAGACCCTCACGATGTCAATACCGTGTATTATGCTTCTCAGTTTTTGCACAAGTCAAGCGATTCAGGAGAAACTTGGGAAATCATTTCTCCAGATTTGACCACCAACGATTCAACCAAACAAAGACAGCAATTTACAGGAGGATTAACTTACGATATTACCGGAGCTGAAAACCATACCACCATCCTAACTATTGCTCCTTCTCCCGTATCCAAACAGGTCATTTGGGTGGGTACCGACGATGGGAATTTGCAACTGACGCAAGATGGGGGAAAAACATGGACCAATGTGGCTTCCAAACTTACTGGTTTACCCAAGGGCTCCTGGATTCCTCAAGTCCAAGCGTCAACATTTGCAGCAGGTGAAGTATGGGTAATTGCTAACAATTATAGAAACAATGATTTTGCTGCTTACGCATACCATAGTTCTGATTTTGGAAAAACATTTACGCGGATCGTAGACGATTCAAAAGTTTGGGGATATACTTTGTCCATCAAGCAAGATCCAACAGAGCCTAATTTGGTGTTTTTAGGTACAGAATATGGCCTATACGTATCTTTTGATAAGGCTAAAACTTGGAACAAGTGGGAACATGGATATCCTAAGGCGGTATCTACCTATGACATGACTATTCAAGAACGAGAGGCGGATTTGGTAATCGGTACCTTTGGCCGAGCCATTTACGTTTTGGACGACATACGTCCTTTGCGTGCCTTTGCTAAAAATGGAGGCAAAGCCCCTACAGGCAAACTCGCTGCTTTTACCTCCCCAGATGCTTATCAAGCTGAAATACAACAACCCCATGGAGAACGATTCATGGCTTCTGCCAAGTATGCTGGAGAAAACAGGGTGTTTGGAGGTAGATTGAGCTATTTTGTCCAAGACGAAAAAGAAAAATTGGATTCCGTTACCGTTAAGATTTTTAATGAAGCTGGAGAACAAATCCGAACGTTGAAGACCCAGCCTTCTTTAGGAGTTAATCGAATCATTTGGAATTTGGATCGTAAGTCTACTACCGAAATGTCTGGAGGATTTGGCGGAGGCCAAGGAGGAGGTCAAGGAGGTGGAGGCCGTAGAGGATTTTTTGAGCCTAGTGGAGGGGATGCGCTTCCAGGCACCTATCAGGTACTCTTCCTTTATGGCGGAGATAGCGCCAAAACAAGCATTACGGTGCATGCCGATCCCAGGATTCAGCCCAATTTAAAAGATTTGGAAGCCAAAGATGCCTTTTTGAAAAAAGTTGAAAGCTTATCTTCTGAAGTGACTGCTGCAACCAAAAAGTTGGACGAAGCTCAAAAGGTAATCGATAAGGTCAATGCCCTGCTGAAGGACATCAAAACAGAAGAAGGAAAGGCCTTAGAAACAGCTGCCAAAGACATTAAGAAAAAGTTAGACAAAGCCAGAGAGGCATTCAATGGACCAAGAAGAGAAGGTCAAGGAATCGTTAGAAATCTATTTCCCAGCACCATGACCCGCCTCTTTGCACCAAGAAGCTATGCCAACTCTAGCTATGGGGCTCCAGGGGCGACTGAGGAACGACTGTTAGCACATGCCAAGGAGGCTGCAGCAGCTGCTATTGCAGAGGTAGAAGCCTTTATCCAAGGAGATTGGAAGGTTTTTGAAGAGAAAGTGAAAGCTACCCCCTTAGACTTGTTTCAAAACATGAAAAAATAAAAACGAATTATAGCAAAAAAGCACTCTAAGAAATTAGGGTGCTTTTTTTTTCCATATCAAACTAAACTGGTCCTTGATAATGGATGTGCTTACTTTTAGCTTTGTTCTTCTTTCCATAACTCCTAAATCTTCCTCTCCTTGAGTTCCAAAACGAAAATTTCCTGGAAAACTGCCTTAGGGATTGTCATGGCTAACATGATAGGAACCGGAGTTTTTACTAGCCTTGGATTTCAACTTACAATCGTTCAAAACACCTGGTCAATTCTAATTTTATGGACCATAGGAGGAATAATGGCCTTGATGGGCGCTTTGGTCTATGCAGAGCTAGGAACGCACTTCAAAAAGACTGGTGGAGATTATATTTTTTTATCAGAAACCATACATCCTGTGGTAGGCTACTTGTATGCTTGGGTTTCCTTAGTCGTTGGCTTCTCTGCTCCCATAGCCATAGCCGCTATGGCCATGAATGATTACTTGGAACCCCTCCTTGGAAAATCAATTTTACCAGGATTACTTTTTTTACTACTCATTCCCTTGGTTCACATTTTTTCTATAAAGCGCTCCGCCCAATTTCAAGATTTAATGACTGGATTTAAAATTATTTTTATCCTCACACTTATTGTAGTAGGGTTTTTATTTAGCTCCCAGGCCACAACACAAGCAATAGATTTTTCTTCTTCTTGGCAACAGGAAGTACTTTTACCGGGCTTTGCCGTATCCCTGATTTATGTTTTTTATGCTTACACAGGATGGAATTCTGCCGCGTACATCACCGAAGAAATTGATCAACCAAGAAAAAATCTACCCAAAGCCTTGATTGGAGCGACTCTTGGGGTAATGCTACTCTACCTTTTGGTACAACTTGTAATTCTTAAGCATGCCTCTGTGGACCAACTTTCTGGGCAAGTAAACATAGCCGACATAGCTTTTGGAAATTTATTTGGACCCACCGGAGCCATTTGGGTTAGTGTATGTATTGGAATTCAACTCATCGCCACTATTTCTGGTTACGCCTGGGTTGGGCCAAGAGTGACATTTGCTATGGCCAAAGACTATTCCCTTTGGAAACCTCTAGCTGTAGTCAATCCTCAAGGGATCCCTGTGAGAGCCATTTTTATAAATTCTGGAATTAGCTTATTCCTTTTTGTGACGGGATCCTTCGAGCAAATCATGCTCTATGCAGGATTTGTCCTGCAACTAATGAGTACCGTCACGGTTTTTTCCTCCCTAAAAATTAAACAGGAGCTTGGGTTTAAAACACCCCTAAAGCCCTTACTGCAATTGATTTATATAGGCTTTAGCCTCGCACTGATGCTTTACCTTCTTATGGATAGACCCCTAGAAAGCCTAGCAGGTATTGGGATTTTACTTTTAGGAATTGGTATATATGCCTTGGATAAAAAAATAGGGAAGTAACTTCCTTTTAAGAGTCAATCACATTTTTTCGTTGCCCAAACTTACTTGGAGTATTATCCGGTCTAGGCTCTGAGACCTGAGTCAAAGGTGAGGAGGATTCAGGATAGCCCTTACTTGTTCCCCCATTAGGAAATTTCTTTTTCTTTTTTTTCTTCTTCTTTTTAAGGTCAGAAGATGAGGACGATCCAGCATTTGAATTTTTATTCCCTAGGAAAGTAGGTCCTGCTTGCATGGAAGAAGGTAAAGGGAGCTTTGGTACAGACATTCCTATCAACTTCTCTATGCGCACAAACTTAGGCTGGTCCTTTGGATTGACAAAGGTGATGGCTTCTCCCTTTGCATCCGCCCTAGCCGTACGACCCACCCGATGGACATAATCTTCAGGATCACTAGGGGTATCGTAATTGATCACCAACTCTATACCTACTACATCTATCCCTCGAGAAATAATATCTGTTCCTATAAGGATTTTAACTGCTTTATTTTTAAAGGCAGCCATGATTTGCTCTCGCTCGGTTTGTTCTAAATCCGAATGAAAAGCTTCTACATCAAATCCTTTTTTCAAAACCTTGTACAATGCTTTTACCTTTTCTTTGGTAGAGCAAAAAATAATGACGGCTTCATAAGCCCTCTGGGAAAGTATGTACCGAACCAACTCTTCTTTTTGAGTATCGTAGACCGAATACATGGATTGCGTTACCCCAGCAGCTGTTTTACCAATTGCAATGGAAATTTCCTCCGGCTTATTCAGAATCTTCATGCTAAACTGTCGGATTTTGGGAGGCATGGTAGCTGAAAAAAGTATGGTCTGCCTCTGGGCGGGTAAATAGGTGATGATTTTTAGAATATCGTCTGAAAAACCCATATCCATCATCCGATCGGCCTCGTCCAAGACCAGGTGCTTCAAGGTACTTAGATCAATTTTACCGCCAGCCAGTAAGGCAATGAGACGGCCTGGAGTAGCGACCACAATCTCAGCTCCCGTTTCCAAGGCCTTCTTTTGCTGCTCCCATACTATCCCATCTCCTCCCCCATAAATGGGCACCGAGCTGACACCTAAGAAATAGGAAAAACCCTGTATTTGCTGATCAATTTGAATCGCTAATTCTCTGGTAGGAGCCAAAATCAAGGTATTCAAGGTACTTGTTCCTACCTTTGATATTTTATTCAATATAGGAAGTACAAATGCGGCAGTCTTGCCCGTTCCCGTCTGTGCACAGGCGATGAGGTCTTTTCCATCCAGAATGACAGGAATAGCCAATTCCTGTATGGGAGTGGGCTGATCAAAGCCCATGGCATCTAACCCTTCTTGAAGGGATGATTCAAAATTAAATGTATTAAAATTCAAGAATTGGTATTTTTAACGCTGAGGTATAGGATCAAAAAAGAATATCCTCAAAGATACACGAATTAAAACCAATTCTCTGAACTTAAAGTTCAAGCATGGTGTCTATTTGCATAAAGCACCCTCCCTTTTGTATCAAATTCCCCTTCTCTAGGAATAGAAACAAAAGGAAAATGATGAATTATCTCCCACTCCTACCCAATCCCTTGCAGAAGTGATGCTATTAAGCTAATCTTAACTAAAATTACCTTCTTGAGGCGATCGATCCATTCGTGGAAATTTCATAATTCAATTCTAATTAGAAGTATACCCTTATGAAAAAACTAATTTCACTCCTACTCTATCTAGCTTCCTTCAACCTTTTTGGACAAGGACTTCCTGGTCTTGGTGCGGGGACCACTCCCAATAACCGCCCTATTTTACACGGTAAAAACTGGGTAGCCATTACCGGTAAGCCTCTAGCTGCCACTGCAGGGGCGATGATTTTTCAGCAAGGAGGAAACGCGGTAGATGCAGCCTGTGCCATGATTGCAGCAACATCTACCATGTGGGATGTGCTATCTTGGTGGGGAGAGACGCAAGCCTTGA